>JAIRSO010000030.1 GCA_031255415.1 Oscillospiraceae bacterium | reverse complement strand
GGATCTAGCGATAGCGTCCAGGCTAGCGCCGAACACGGTGAGTGCGCTCACCGCGATGAACCTAGCGGACGAGCTGCTGAAAGCGCAAGACGAAAACGTTAGACTGCGCCAACAGCTACAACACGCGCGCCAGCGTGCCGCTGGACCCATGTGCCGCTCTGATTCTTTTGCCTTCGACTATCCCCTAAGCCAACATGTGAACGATGGGTAAACAATAAACAACCGGTTTGTAACGATTTGCCATACGCCTTGACTCCTCAAACCTGATAATGTACACTAGTCCTTGCAATAATATAGTATTCTGGGGGCTAAGCTTATGGAAGAGCGCGCTTTGCGCGTCCTCGAGTTCACCAAAATTCGCGCTTTACTTGCTGAGCAGGCGGTATCCCCTCTTGGCGAATCCCTCGCCTCATCCCTCACCCCTTCTAGCGACTTCGACTTCGTGCTCCGACTCCACGAAGAGACTGAAGAAGCTGTTGTTTTGCTGACCGCGCTTCCACAGCACCCACTCCTTCCTTTCGAGGATATCACCTCCCCTCTCCAACTCGCTAAAATCGGCTCCACCCTTAGCCCGCGCGCACTCCTTGACATTGCTTCTGGCATGCGTGCTGCTCGTGCTGCCCGCCAAGCCCTCGTCACCTCCCGCTCCACCACCCCGCACATAACCGCCTTGGCCTCCCGCCTCTCTACCCACCGCGAGATCGAGGACTCTATCACCTCTTCCATTATTAGCGAAGACGAGATTTCCGACCACGCCTCCCCCACCCTTGCCGACGTCCGCCGGCATATCCGCCTTTGCCACGAACGCGTCCGCACCAAACTCAACGCCTTAATCCACAACCCCTCTATCTCTAAATACCTCCAAGACCCCCTGATCACTCAACGCAACGACCGCTACGTCATCCCGGTCAAATCCGAATACCGCCAGTCTGTCCCTGGCCTTGTCCATGACCAAAGCTCTACTGGCGCCACTTTATTCATTGAACCTATGGCCGTTGTTGAAATCGGCAACGACCTCAAACAGCGCCTTTCTGAGGAACGCCGCGAGATCGAGCGTATCCTTCAATCCCTCACTACCCTCGTCTCCCCGCACGCCGACTCCTTGATCTCAAACCTTTCCATCCTCTCCCAGCTCGACCTTATCTTTTCCAAAGGCCGCCTTAGCCGCCTTATGCGCGCCACCCAACCCAAACTCAACCGCGAAGGCCGCGTCCGAATCATTCGCGGCCGCCACCCACTCCTTGATCCATCCACTGTCGTCCCTATCGACTTATGGATGGGCGATCTATTCACTACCCTTGTCATCACGGGCCCTAACACTGGCGGCAAAACAGTCACCCTTAAAACGATCGGCTTATTCACTTTAATGGCCCAATCCGGCTTGCAACTCCCCGCCGACTTCGGCACGGAAACCTCCGTCTTTGGCAATGTATTCGCGGATATTGGCGACGAACAGAGCATCGAGCAGTCTTTATCGACGTTCAGCGCGCACATGACCAATATTGTCGATATCCTCCTTAACGTTACCCCTGACTCCCTCGCGTTATTCGACGAACTCGGCGCGGGTACCGACCCTACGGAAGGCGCGGCGCTTGCTCAAGCTATTCTTCGCACACTCCTCCAACGCAAGATCCGCACCCTTGCCACCACCCATTACAGCGAACTCAAAGCCTTCGCACTCACCACCGAAGGCGTGGAAAACGCTTCCGCTGAATTCGATGTGGAGACCCTCCGCCCCACCTACCGGCTTACTATCGGCGTTCCCGGCAAGAGCAACGCGTTTGAGATATCGCGCCGACTCGGCCTGCCCGCCAGCTTAATCGACGAAGCCAAAACCTCGTTAACCCGCGACCAGATCCGTTTCGAGGACGTTATAGCCAACGCGGAATACCACCGCAAGATCGCCGAACGCGAACGCCTACTTGCTGAAGACGCGCGCGTTGAGATGCAGAAACTGCGCGACCAAGCGGAATCACTCCGCGCGAGCCTTGAGAACGCCCGCGAAAAGTCCATCGCGGACGCGAAGCGCGAAGCCCGCCGCATAATGGAATCCGCGAAACAGGAAGCCGACTCCATCGTATCCCAGATGCGCAAGATAAAGTCGGATTCAACCCACCCGGCGCAAGCCGAGCAATTGCGCCAGCGCCTGCGCGAGGGAGCGGACGCTCTTGCCGATTCCCCTCCCGCTCCTGAAGATTACGGCGACGCGCCCACCCAACCCCTCAAGATTGGCGACGTTGTATACATCCCCCACCTTAACACAACGGGCAAGGTGCTGGAGAAACCCAACGCTAAAGGCGAAACATGGATCCAAGCCGGCGCTTTGCGCCTCTCCGCGCCCACCCATACCCTGCGCTTAGCCAAAGCCGGCGCGCCCGGACTGGACAGGCTGGAGAAGCAGACCACCCATGCCCGCGCGCTAGTGAACGTTGGCGCGCGCGAGGTGAGAACGGAACTCGACCTGCGCGGCCTCGCCCTTGACGAAGCGTTACCCGAAGTCGATTCATTCCTTGACGACGCGACGCTAAGCTCGCTAGGCGAGGTATCGATCATACATGGAAAGGGAGCGGGCACATTGCGCGCGGGTATCGCGAAGCACCTGCGAAACCATCCGCACGCGCAGGAGTTTCGGCTGGGTAAATTCGGAGAAGGCGAGTCCGGGGTTACGATAGTTAAGTTGAAGTAGCCGACGGGAGGTGATATCATGGCGGTAAAGGACGCGAGACAGCGCATACTGCTGGTTGACGACGATCCGAACATACTGCACCTGGTGCAATTATACTTAACTAAAGAGGGATTCGCGGCGGAGACCGCGCCCGACGGCGCGAAGGCCGTGCAGATGTTCAAGGCGAACCCGCCCAGCCTGATGCTGCTGGATCTGCTGCTGCCGGGCATGGACGGCTGGCAGGTGCTGCGCGAGATCCGTAAAACGTCGAACATCCCGGTCATCATGCTCACGGCAAAGGACGAGACGTTCGATAAGGTGCTGGGGCTGGAGCTAGGCGCGGATGATTATATAGTTAAACCGTTCGAGCCGAAGGAGATGGTCGCGCGCGTGAAGGCGGTGCTGCGCCGTTCCTCGCAGACGGACGCGCCGTCAAAGGAGGTCTCGTTCCCAGGTCTGACGGTCAACGCGTCGAGATACACGGTCTCGTTCGGCGGCGCGCCGCTGGAGATGCCGCCCAAGGAGCTGGAGACGCTGTTTTTCCTCGCCAGCCACCCGAACCAGGTATTCACGCGCGAACAGCTCATCGAGCAGGTATGGGGGTATGAGTTCTTCGGCGACTCGCGGACGGTGGACGTGCACGTGATGCGCCTTAGGGAGAAACTGTCCGGATGCGCGCAGTACGGCTGGCAGATCAAGACGGTTTGGAGAGTGGGTTATAAGTTTGAGGTTGCCGTTTAGCGGATCGTCGCTGTTCGCGAGGCTGATGGCGCTGGTCATGGCGGCGCTGATGACCGCGTTGGGATTGCTTGCCGTGATGATGTACGTCAGCATCCGCGATGATAAAGCGGAGGCGAGGCTCAACGAGATCACGATACAGGCGCAGGAGATAGCGTACCTAGCCAGTCAGCGCCGGTTGATAGACCGGACGATGGAGGAATATCTCTATCAGAAGGTGCGGGATGTAAGCGTGGAGTTCAGCGCGGGCGTGCTGGTGCTGGACGTGCTGGGCACGCGATACGCCGCTGGGCTGGCGGACGGGTTGATACCCGGCATGACGCTGGAAGAGATAAACGATTATCTAAGCGAGCTGGTGCAGACGGGCGAGCCGATAAGGGTGCACGCGCCGGTAGGGATGCTGGGCACCGCGGCGTTTACGGTGGTGACTCCGTGGAAGGCGGCGGACGGGCGCGTGATGGGCGCGGTGTTCATACACACCAGCGCGCAGGTGATACAGGCCTCGTATAGAGACGTGCTAACGAGGATGGCGCTGGCGCTGATACTGGCTGCCGCGCTGGCAAGCGTGCTGATGCTGTTAGTAACGCGAGGGATCACTCTGCCCGTGAGGCGCATGGCCGGAGCGGCTGAAAGGATCGCGCGCGGCGACTTCGACACGGACATACCCGAGCAGGGCGGCGATGAGATAAGCCGGCTAGCCAGGTCGTTCAACGCGATGTCAAAGGATCTAAAGAATCTGGAAGAAATGCGCCGCGCGTTCGTGTCGGACGTGAGCCATGAGTTGCGTTCGCCTCTGACCAGCATGCAAGGGTTTCTGCAAGGCATACTGGACGGCACGATCCCAAGCGAGGATCGCGCGGAGTATCTGGGGCGTGTGCTAGACGAGACCAGGCGCATGAGCCGATTGGTAGCGTCGCTGTTGGAGTTGTCGAGGATAGAGTCCGGGAAGGTTCCGCTCGAGCCGTCCCGGTTTAACATAAACGAGCTGATAGGCAAGGTACTGGCGCGCATGGAACCGCGCATAGCGGCGCGCAGGCTGGATGTGGACGTGAGGTTCAAGCAGGATCCCTGCTTCGTGCGCGCCGACGCGGAGCGGATCGACCAGGCGCTGGTAAACCTGATAGACAACGCGGTCAAGTATGTGCAGGAGGGCGGCGAGTTGATCATATCGACAAGCGTAACCGGATCAACCGCGACGGCGTCGGTATCGGACAACGGGCCGGGGATCCCGCTGGAAGACCAGCCGTACATATTCGATCGTTTCCACAGGGTGGACAAGGCGCGCACCAGCGGAGGCGGCACGGGTTTGGGTCTGGCTATCACCAGGCGCATACTGCGCCTGCACGGGCGGGATATAAGCGTGTCGTCGATACCGGGCGAAGGCTCGACGTTTGAGTTTACACTGCCGACGGATTAAGGAGGATTTAATAGATGGACGGAATAGTCAAGAACAGCGTGCTGGAATTCTTTCAGGGGCAGCTGGCGTCGCTGACGCCGCTGAACGTGACGCGCGCGCTGCTGCTGGGATTGCTGGCTGGGATAATCATAGCGCTGGTGTACCGGCGCACGTTCAGGGGCGTGTTGTTTTCGCCGAACTTCTGCGTGACGCTGGTAATGCTCACGCTGATAGCCACGCCCGTGGTGCTGTGCATCAAGTCCAACCTGGCGTTGTCGATGGGTATGGTAGGCGCGCTGTCGATAGTCCGGTTCAGGACGGCGGTAAAGGATCCGCTGGACACCGCGTACATGTTCTGGTCGCTGACGACCGGGATACTGCTGGGCGCGGAGATGTACCTGATAGCGCTGGTGGTGGTAGCGCTGATAGCGCTGGTGATGCTGGGGATATCCTTCATCAAGTTTACCGGGCCGAACTCGTTCCTGTTCGTGATACATTATGATCCGGCGGCGCAGGCGGCGGTGGACGCGGCGACTGCGCGCGTCAAGACGAAGCGGTTGCGCTCAAAGACGCAGTCGGCGGCTGGAACCGAGCTGACGCTGGAGGTTCGGGTTGATCCGCGCAACGATCTGGTAAGCCAGATGCTGGATGTAGACGGCGTGTACGACGCGACGCTGGTCATGATGCAGAACGAGGCGGGCGCGTAATGTCGTCCCCGCTTCGGCACGAGCTGAAGTTTCAGCTGAACATGGGCGAGTACATGATCCTAAGCCGGACGATGGACACGCTTCTCTCGCGCGATCCGAACGGCGACGAGTTCAACGAGTATCGCATCCGATCGCTGTACTTTGACACGCCGTTCGATAACGATATGTACGACAAGATAAGCGGGCAGCCCGAGCGGAGCAAGTACCGGCTGCGCATATACAACGGTTCCGATAAGCTGATAAGGCTGGAGTGCAAGCGCAAGACGGGGAGCCTAACGAGCAAGTCCGCGCTGAAGATAACGCGTGATCGAGCCGAGCAGTTGATAGCGTGCGACGCTGCGGGATTGCTCAAGACCGGGGAGCCGCTGCTGCACGAGATGTACGCGCAGTTGACGACGCGGTTATCAAGGCCGGTGGTGATAGTCGATTACACAAGGGAGGCGTACACGCATCCGGCGGAGGAGATACGCGTGACGTTCGACAAGCGGCTGCGATCGGGGATGCGGTCGATCGAGTTATTCAATCCGGAAGCGCCGCTGCTCGACCCGTTCCCGAACCCGACCGTAATACTGGAGGTGAAGTACAACCGCGTGCTGCCCGGGTACATAAGGAACACGCTGAACCAGGCGATAGGCCAGCGGCTGGCGGTATCAAAGTACGTGCTATGCAGGGCGTTTGATAATCCGTCTTTGTCTTGGTGAGGCGGCGGGCGGGACGGCGCGTTCTATATCCAGAGCGTGTTGACACGAATAGGGGGTTGAGATAACGTCCGCGCGACGAACGTCAAAGGGAGCCGGTTAACGCCGGCTCCCTCATTGAGATAACGGATTTATTCCTTAGAATCCCGGTCCCGTGAAGTCGTTGCAGGAGTCCGGAATGGAGTATGAGAACCCGCCGCTGTAGCCTGGGTGCGCGCCCAGAACCATCAGCATCTTGCGCATGAACATGCATTCCAACTGGTTGACGGCTTGAATCATGGTAGACATCTCATCGTCGATCGTCAGAACGTCCTTAGGCCCTAGGATCGTCATGCCCGTGCAATCCGTGTACAGCGGCCCCGACCAGTCGGCGAACAGCTGCAGTTTCTCGCCCTCCGCGTTGAGGATATGCGAGACGGCCATTTCCTGCGCGGCTATCGAGAGCAGGACTTCGTTCATAGCCAGCGTGCTGTCAAGCTCCTGTTCCCCGTTTTGAACAGCCTCAGGCAGGTAAGTATTTGGCATTGACATATAGGCTTCCTCCTAATTCGCGGCCTGTTGGCGCGTGTTGTTGTTACGGGTTAGCGAGCGTGCCGCAGTGCGCGTCGGGCCACTGCGGGCAGTTGACGTCCTCGTTGCTTTCGGCGTTCTCGCACGCGGCGGCCATGGTCACGATCAGCTTCTTGCTCAGGGAGCATTCATACTCTTCCACTTCGAGGAGCAGGTTCTGGATGGACTGGGACATATGCTCATAATCGTCCATGGTGATCTCGCAGAGCATCGGGTTCTCGGGGTCGGAGAACATCTGTATCTCTTCGCCCTTAGCGTTGAGCATATGCGCGATTGCATACTCCTGCATGGCGACTGACAGCATGATGTTAGCCAGCACCGTTTCGATTCTGGTGCCCGTGCCAGTCCCAGTAAGGTCATATTCTGGTACGAATAGTTTAGGCATTGACATAAGCGATACCCTCCCACTGCATTAATTGCTGACGTTTCCAAGGGCGTCTTCGGCGCTGTAATACCGTGCCGCGAGAAGACGCCATCGGCATAAAGCGACTCGCTGAGCTTTCGCTCCATATCGAACGCCCTTCACGCCTCATCCTATGCGATGGAATAACCGCTGTGCCATCATCGGCTTGTACTCATTTTTGGTAAGTTTATTCATGCCAAGCCGTAGACCGCTCCGTCCGTCAAGTTTAATCGTATAGAAAAACCCTCCCGTCTGCAACGCGGCGGGAGGGATAGCGCGGCGGATATCATGCTTCTGCCGCGACGGGTTAGGCGGGCATCAAGCCTCTGCCGCGACGGGTTCGGCGGGTATTAAGCCTCAGCCGCGACGGGTTCGACGGGCATCAAGCCTCAGCCGCGACGGGTTCGGCGGGCATCAAGCCTCAGCCGCGACGGGTTCGGCGGGTATTAAGCCTCAGCCGCGACGGGTTCGGCGGATATAGCGTCGCCCTCGTCCGCGCTCTTGAACCTTAACCCTTCGCCGTCTCGGTATACCTCAAGGCTTCCGCCCAGTTTGATGCGCCCTGCCAGTAGCTCCTCGCTGAGCGCGTCCTCGACCATGCGCTGAATCGTGCGGCGCAGCGGCCTGGCTCCGAACGCGGGATCAAACCCTTGTTCGCACAGCAGCTCCACGGCCTCGTCCGTGAACGACAGCTCCACGCCGCGATCCTTCAGCCGTTCGCCCACCTGCCCCAGCATCAGCCTGGCGATACTGCGTATCTGCTCGTGATCCAGCGCGTGGAACACGATCATCTCGTCCAGACGGTTCAGGAACTCCGGGCGGAAGAATCGCTTCACCTCGGCGGTGACGCTGGCCTTCATGCTGTCGTAATCCATCGCGCCGCTATCGCCGCCGAATCCCATCTTCTTAGCGTGCGCGATCTCGTGCGCGCCGATGTTGGAGGTCATGACCACCACGGTATTCTTGAAACTGACCACCCTGCCCTTCGAGTCGGTGAGCCTGCCATCCTCCAGAATCTGCAGCAGGATGTTGAACACGTCCGGATGCGCCTTCTCGACCTCGTCGAGCAGTATCACGCAGTAAGGCTTTCTCCTGACGGCCTCGGTGAGCTGTCCGCCCTCGTCGTGGCCGATATAGCCGGGCGGGCTGCCGATCATCCGCGACACCGTATGCTTTTCCATATATTCGGACATATCCAGCCGCACCATAGCGGATTCGTCGCCGAACAGCGCGGCTCCCAGCGCGCGGCACAGCTCCGTCTTGCCCACGCCCGTCGGGCCGAGGAACAGGAACGATCCGATAGGCCGCTTAGGATCTTTCAGTCCGGCTCTGGCTCTGCGTATCGCGCGCGAAACCGCCGCGACCGCCTCATCCTGGCTGACCAGCCGCTTATGCAGTTCATCCTCCAGACGCAGCAGCCTGGCGGATTCATCCTCCGTGAGCCTGGCGACGGGGATCCCGGTCCAAGACGCGACGATCTGCGCGATCTCCTCCTCGCCCACCTGTTCGGTGACGGCCTCCATGCCGTGCTCCCATTGATCCTGCCTCGCGTCCATCTCCATGCGCGCGCGGTTGACCTCGTCGCGCAGCCTTGCGGCGTTCTCGAAATCCTGGTGCGATATGGCCTCTTGTTTCTCTTTCTCGATGGCCTCTATCTTAGCTTCCAGCTCCTTAAGGTCGGGCGGCGGCGTGAACGATTTGATCCGCACGCGCGATGCGGCCTCATCCATCAGGTCGATGGCTTTATCCGGCAGGAACCGGTCGGATATATATCGATCCGCGAGGTTGACGGCGGCGCGAACCGCCTCGTCCGTAATGCGCACCTTGTGATGCGCCTCGTACTTATCGCGCAGGCCGAATATGATCTGGATCGCCTCGTCCTTAGTCGGCTCGCCGACGGTCACGGGCTGGAAGCGCCTTTCGAGGGCTGCGTCCTTCTCGATATGTTTGCGGTATTCGTCGATCGTGGTCGCGCCGATGCACTGGATCTCGCCGCGCGCGAGGGCGGGCTTGATCATATTCGACGCGTCGAGCGAACCCTCCGCGTTTCCGGCTCCGATGAGCGTATGCATCTCGTCGATGAACAGTATCACGTTGCCGGCCTTCTTGAGGTCGGATATCGCGTTCTTGAATCGTTCCTCGAACTCGCCGCGGTACTTGCTGCCCGCGATCATCGACGCGATGTCCAGCGAGACCAATCGTTTCCCGCGCAGCAGATGCGGAATCGATCCGTTGACGATGCGCTGGGCGAGGCCTTCGGCGATAGCGCTCTTGCCCACCCCCGGTTCGCCGATCAAGACGGGGTTATTCTTCGTGCGGCGGATGAGAATCTGGACGATCCTCTCTATCTCGGTGGCGCGGCCTATGACGGGATCAAGCTCGTCACGTTCGGCGGCGCGCGTCAGGTCGCGGCTGAACGAGTCCAACGCGGGGGTGGGAATGGACTGTACGTCCGTGCCGACGGTCTCGCCGCGCAGGAGTTTCTCAAGGCTGATCCTCGCGGCGTTTATATCCATGCCCAGCGACTGCAGGATGCGCGCGGCCACTCCCTCCCCCTCGCGGAGCAGGGCGAGCCACAGGTGTTCCGTGCCCACGAAGCTATGCCCCAGCGAGCGCGCCTCCATTACGCTGACTTCCATAATCTTTTTAGTGCGCGGCGTGTAGCTCATTTGACCGGGAACCATGCCGCCCTCCCCGGTTCCGACCAGTTTCTCGGCGGTCTGCATAGCCTGGTCGTATCTCACGCCGCCCAGCAGTTTCTGCATCGGGCCGCCCTGCTCGGTGAGCAATCCCAGCAGCAGATGTTCCGTGCCGACGTAGTTGTGGCGCATTTTCTGAGCGGACTCCTGCGCCGCGTTGAGCGCGCGCTGCGCGCGTTCGGTAAACTTGCCTGAAAATGCCATCTATGTCACTCCTTCATTGCCTGTTGCACCATCGCCGCCCTGCGCGCGTCGCGCTGTTCGTCGGACAGCGTTTCGCCGGCGGACTGCTGCAGGCTGGCCGGCTGCGCGGCTGTCAGCAGCCGATCCAGCACGGATAGTTTCAGCGGTATCAGTTTCATGCACGCGCCCAGGCGCAGGCATGACCATCTCTGCATGAACTCCTTAGCGCTGATCTTCCTGGCGTGTTCCATCACGCCCAGCGCGCGCATCAGCCGATCTTCCAGCGTGATTCTGTCGCCCGCGTGCAGCGCCACGCGCACCTTGCGCTCCCAGTCCATCATTTGGCTTGCGGCGGAGCGCATGTCTTCCAGTATTTCCTGTTCGGTGCGTCCCAGCGTCACCTGGTTGGATAGCTGGTACAGGTCGCCCTGCGCCTCGGTGCCCTCGCCGTAGAGGCCGCGCAGGGTCAGTCCCAGCTTGGATACGGCCTGCGTCACCTTGCCCATCTCGCCCGACCATGTCAGCGCGGGCAGGTGAAGCATGACCGACGCGCGCATGCCGGTGCCCGTATTGGTTGGGCACGCGGTCAAGTAACCGAACTCTTCATCGTACGCGACGGAGGTTTTTTCTATTATCCATTGATCGGCCTCGAACGCTATGCGCGCGGCCTCGTCGAGGTTGAACTCGTTGACGAACGCCTGCACGCGCAGATGATCCTCCTCGTTGACCATGACGCTGAGCGTGTTGCCGGAAGCGCCGCTAACGTCGGGCGGCGCGTCCCACGAGTCGAAGCCGGACACGAGCACGGCGGAGCGTTCGGGGGTTTTGAGCAGATCGCGGCTGATCAAGCGGCGTTCCGCCAGCGTCTGGCGCTGCAGCGCGGACAGCGAGTCCATGCGCATCAGCGTAAGCCCGTGCGGGGTAAGCGCCTCGGCTGCGAGGCGGATGCTGTCCTGCGCGGTCTCCGGGTCCAGGAAGCCGGGGAAGGGCATGCCCGCGTGGTTGCGCGCGAGGCGGACGCGGCTGGTCAGCACCACGTCGGCTTCGGGCGAGGTTCCGTCGAACGGGTTAAACGGCGGTCTGGCCGCCGGATCGAACTTAGGCATCGGTTTCTCCTTCCGCCGCGGAACCGGCGCGCGGGGCTCGGCTTGATCCCGCGCAGTCCTGGGCGGGGGTCATCGCGCGCAGCTCATCGCGCAGGCGCGCCGCAAGCTCGAAGTCCTCGTCCGCGACGGCGCGGTTCATCTCGCGTTTAAGCGCGTCTATGCGGCGGCGAATCTGGCTTTCCTCCCCCGCGCGGGACGGCGCGCGCCCGGTATGTTTCGAGCCGCCGTGTATGCGCGTGAGCAGCGGGGCGAGATGCGCCCTGAACGAATCATAGCATTTTGGGCAGCCTAATATCCCTGATTTTTGGAACTCGCCGTAGGTCTGGCCGCACGCCTCGCAGCGCGGGCCGGGCTGTTCGCCGGACTGGGCGGACGCGCCTTGTAGCAGGTTGAGCAGCAGCGTGGACATACCCGCCATGGTTAGAGCCTGCTTATGTTTCTGGCAGCAAGACGCGCACAGGTGCTGTTCGGTCTTTTCGCCGCCGACAATCGTGGTGAGGTGAACCGTTGCCGGCTGTTGGTGGCAGCTTTCGCATAGCATTATATTTATGCCTCCTTTTGTTCCAGCGCGACTTGCAGCAGCATTTCCCGCAGCACGCCGGCACGGAGCGTATCTTTAAGAGCGATGGGCAGGTTGATCGCGCGAGCCGAGGTCGCGGCGCGCATCAGCGCGGCCTCCCGTTCGCTGACCGTACCCTGCTCGAGCAGCTGTTGAATCATCGCGATAGCGTCCTGCGCGGATACGGACGCTCCTATCCGTTGGTTGATAAGGTAGAGCAGGTGGTCGGCCTTAGTTTTTTTCAGCCTGACGATCCTGACGAACCCGCCGCCTCCGCGCCGTGATTCTATCACGTAGCCGCGGTCGGGCGTGAAGCGGGTGGACAGCACGTAGGTGATCTGGCTGGGCGCGCAGCGGAAGTATCCCGCCAGCTCGTTGCGCTGTACGTCTACCTGATCCTGATCCTCTCCCAGCAGCGCCTTTATGAACGCCTCGATATCGTCGCTTAACGGCTTCACGCTTATCGACACTCCTTATAGGATGACAGGCGCGACCGAGCGGCGGCAGCCCCCCGGCCATCTGACTATTCCTGTCTATTCATAGTATAGCAGATTATGCGGAATGTGCAACCGGTTATTTTTGACTATTTTTGACCTTCAAAATCGTCCACATCAACTATTCGCAAAACATACCAACGAGCCATACCCCTTACCCGATCGCTGCCAACGCCTCCGCGACCGACTCGACCCCGACGAGCCGCATCGCGTCGGGAACCTTCACGCCGCGCGTCGATGTTTTCGGAGCGATCGCGCGCGTGAATCCCAGCCTCGCGCATTCCGCAAGCCTGCGTTCCGTGAGCGGCACGCCTCTCGCCTCTCCGGCGAGACCCACCTCCCCGAACACGACCCATTGATCCGGCACGACCACATTCCGAAGCGACGAAGCGACCGCGACCGTAAGGGCGAGATCCGCCGCTGGTTCGGACAGCGTCATCCCACCGGCTATATTCACGAACACATCCTGATCATAGAGCCGCAGCCCGGCGCGTTTCTCCAGCACGGCTAGCAGCAGCGCCACCCTGCCCGCGTCCACACCGTCCACCGTCCGCCTGGGCGACGCCAACGCGGAGCGCGTCACCAGCGCTTGAACATCCACCAGCAGCGGCCTGGTTCCCTCTATCGCGCACGTGACCACCGACCCGGATACCCCGTGCGCACGAGGGCTGAGCAGCATCGCCTCCGGATTCTCCACCTCCGCCATGCCGCGCTCCGTCATCTCGAACAGCCCCAGCTCCTGAACCGATCCGAAGCGGTTCTTCACCGCGCGCAGCATGCGGTACGCGTGCCGTCTCTCGCCCTCGAAGTACAGCACCGCGTCCACCATATGCTCCAGCACCCTAGGCCCGGCTATCGCTCCATCCTTCGTGACGTGCCCCACGAGGAACACCGCGCACCCGCTCGACTTAGCCAGCGCGGACATCGCGGACGCGCACGCGCGCACCTGCGGCACGCTACCCGGCATGGACGGCGTATCGGGCGATACCGTCGTTTGGATGGAGTCCACAATCATCGCGTCCGGTTTAACTATGTCGAATTGCGCGGCGATGGCCTCCGTGTTCGTCTCGGTCAGCAGGAATAGATTGTCCGAATCCACGCCCAGTCTGCGCGCGCGCAGTTTGATCTGCCGCGCGCTCTCCTCGCCGGATACGTACAGCACGCGCTTTCCCGCGCAAGCCAAACGATGTGAAGCCTGCAACAGCAGCGTAGACTTGCCCACCCCGGGATCCCCGCCCAGCAATAACAACGACCCCGGCACGATCCCCCCGCCCAGCACGCGATCCAGTTCCGCGATGCCTATCGCCTCGCGATCCGGCGTGTCGGTCGTAATCGCGGACAGCGGCACGGACGCGCTCGATCCCGCCGCGCGCTTAGCGGACTTGAGCGGGATCGGTTCCGGCGCAAATTCTTCCAGCGAGTTCCACTCGCCGCAGCCGGGGCACTTGCCCAGCCAGCGCGGGGTTTCGTAGCCGCACGCGGCGCAGCGGTATGTCAGCCTATGTTTCATGGGATGATTATACAGCACGCGGCGGGTTGACGCTAGCCGCTCGCTATATTATACTATTATCTATGCAGATTGCACTGCTTTCTCCGGCTTCTTTATAATAATCGACGATGGAGGACGCGCATGGCACGCAACTACAACCCACGCGAGGTATATTCAGGCAGCCGCCGCCGAGGTTTCAGCGCGCGCTGGCTATTCGCGTTCCTTATCCCCGCAATGATCATAGCCGCAGCCGCTTACACGGTCTACGACAACGGGCGCGTGATCCTCACAACCGTGCGCGTGACGGTCTCGAACCTGCCAGCCGCGCTGGAAGGGTTTACAATCCTGCAAGCATCCGATCTATCCGGCGCGCGGTTCGGCTCGAACCAGCGCCTCGTCGGCGATCTCGCGGCTAAGACTAACTGCGACGCGGTGGTGATAACGGGCGACTTCACAGCCCCCGACGGCGATACGCTGCCGTTCTTCGAGCTGATAACCGCGCTTAGCCGGAACGCGTCCTCCGCGCCGGTGTTTGTGATCCCTGGCGACGCCGATCCAGCCCCGGACGGCGAGACGCTGAACGACTGGCTGACCGGGGCGAGGCGATTGGGCGCGAGGCTGCTTGATTCCACGGTTTCAATCACCAAGCGAGGGCAGACCGTCTGGCTCACGCCCGAATCGATGCTGCTGGAGCCGGAGCCAGAGGACGCGCTGGCGATGTATCGCGCCGAGATAGCGGACATGCAGGCGCGCGGTTATGATCGATCCATCCACGCGGTGCTGGAGAACGCGCAGCGCGCAGCCGACGCTCTTGAGCGCGAGACCGCCGTCAGGCCGACGATCCAGCCGGCCGATTTGCATATAGTGGTATCGCATCGACCCGTGGACGAGGCGAGAGCGTCGTTGATCAATGCCTGGGCCTCGTCCGGCAACGAGTTTTACCGATCGATAGACGCGTATATTGCCGGGCACCTGGCGGGCGGGCAGTGGCGGCTGCCGTATGTTGGCGCGATATACTCGCCGGGATACGGGTTCTTCCCGCGCGGTATCGATGGATTCATGTATGTGGACGGACTCGCGCAGACGATTTCGAGCGGGCTGGGTCGTTCCAGCGACACGCCGTATCCATGGTTCCGGCTGTTCAACCCGCCGGAATTGACGCGCGTCATATTCACCCGCGACGCGGAGTATTAACCGTTGCCAAGGCTCATATTATAATCCCATAACACGAGGCGTAAAAACTTTTCCATCATATACCCCTCTTTGCCGTCAACGCGCACGCGGCTCCACCCGTCCGCAAAATCGATTAGCATGGTCGCGCCGTTGCGCAGAGCGGTTACCGACCGCGAGTTTGGGCTCGGCTGTTCCAGCAGGCTAATCGTGCCGCCGGACTCGCCGTTTACCACAGCGGCTGGATACCCGCGCATATTGTCGAACGATAACAACCTCGGGGTATCGTTAGGACTCTCCGCCCACGGCAATCCGTTTTGATAAGCGTACCAGTATCCGGCGGAATCTTTCTTACATATAAGCGTTGGCCTGCGGGCATGGGAGCTATGGGTAGCAAACGCGCCGACGCCGATCTTCGCCACGCTGTCCGGTATCACCACCGTTTCCAGTCTCGAGCAGTTGACAAACGCGCTTTCGCCTATCTCCTCCAAGCCTGGCGGCAGCGCGATCGACTCGAGCGACAAGCAGTAGCCGAACGCGGCGTAGCCTATCTTCTTTAGATTGAGAGGCAATGCCGCTTGCCGCAGGGATGTGCATCCTTCAAAAAGCGCGGCGGGTATTTCGGTCAGCTTCCGCGTCTCAAACGCCACGGACTCAATCGTCATGTTGTTGTAGAAGAATCCGTATTCCTCGCTGTCATATTCATTTGTTACCGGCTCGACGTACCTATCGTCGATGACCAGCGCCTTCGAATGCGCGGGAGGGTACGCGAATAGGCTGTCGTCCGCGCGCAAGAACACTATCCCGTCGTCCGAATAGAATACGGGGTTGGCTGGATCGACGTCGATACGGCTTAGTTTGCCTCGTTCGTAAACAGTCCGCCCTTCCCACTCTGCCAACGACGCGGGCAGAGATAACCTTTCCGTATGCGCGGTAATAAAATCTCTTAAGCTTCCAATGCGCGTCACGCCTTCTGGCACAACGATCTCTCTGATATAAAGGTCATAATTAAACGCGGGGAAATCAACCGACTTGACGACAGAGGGCAGCGTATAACTGTCAACAGAACGCGCGCTTGGGTACAGCAATAGCTCGCCGGCCGGGATATCGACCAGCGCGCCGTTGAAAACGCCATACTTCGCGTTGCCTTGCGCGACCTCGATATCTTTCAGCGCGCTTAGATAACCGAACATGCCGGGAGCCAGATCGTTCAGCGAGGCCGGCAGTTTTATCGTCTCAAGCGTATCCCACATGAAGCCTTTGTCTATAACGGTCACGCCTTCGTCTATGACCAACGTCTTGACCGCGCCGGGATTGTTCAGATGGATATACTGGTTAGTATTGATATCGAATATGGCGTTCCATTCGATATTTACAACCTTCCCATCCACTTCTTCACGATAGACGATCGTCTCCGCGTCGTCGTCGAATCCCGCCACCCACAGCTCGCCGCCGCGATCCTCATATATCACGCCGTCGAGCGTGAACGAGTCCGCGCCAGTCTCTCCCGCCATCGCGGCGTTGGAGAGAGCCAGTACCGCAAATACGAACAGCGCGCACCATTGCTTAATCATTGGTTGATCCCTCTCTCGCCAGATAACCCGCCTGGCGGATACAATCCATACCCTCGCCGCTCAGCATCCACTCGAGGAACCTGCCCGCGATCCCATCCTGCTCCCCATCGCGGATGACCGCGACGTATTCCGTCGTGAACGGATACGCGCCGCTGATGATATTCTCGTCCGTCGGCGCGATTCCATCTATCGCGATAGTCTTTATATCTTCATCCTGATACAACGCGTCGAGGTAATACTTATACGTGTACCCGATGCTGGACAGCGCGTTCTCATAATCGCTCACCTCGTCCACAAGCCCGCTCATCTCTCTGGGCACGTACCAATCCACCGCGCCGGTTATCTCTTCGCCGCGCATGACCAATTCGTCCATGGCGGTTTGACTGCCGGAGTTGGGGTTGCGTTGATAGGCGAGGATCCGCGCGTCCGCGCCACCGATCTCGTTCCAGTTCGTTACTCGCCCGGCGTAGATATCCCGTATCTGCCCGACGGTCAGCGACTGCACGGGGTTATCCTTATGCGTTATAAACACGAACGCGTCATAACACAGCGTGTTGATAACGAGTTTAACGCCGCAGGCTTGCGCAAGCGCGAGCTCGTCGTCCGACGGCGCCGTGCCGATGAACAGCTCTACGCCCTTGCGTTCCATCGCGCCGTTCATCGAAGGGATGATGGGCGCGGCGGCAGGCCTGCGGTTGATCAGGTTCAGATAAGCCGCGTGAGTCGTCGAGAAGAATACGAAGCTGGATAGATCGGTATCGGGGAGGCTTAGGTGTTCGCGCGCAAACTCGAGCGCCATCGGCACGCCGATGGTCGATCCGTCTATCACCGGGTAACTGCCATACGGTATTTCATATAACGGAACGCCTGCGGATTCGCCGATCGGCTCCGGCTCGCCCAGCGCGAAAGGCGACTCGCGGACGATGCGGTTCCATCCCTCGGGACGATCCAGCGGCTGATTGATAGAGTCGTAAGCGGAGCGCTGTTCCTCCGCCGCGACAACCGAAGGCATGGCTGTCGCCGCGCACATGGCAACAACCATAAGTATTATCAAGCCCGTGAAACCGCGCGGTTTTCTTGTGTTCATAAGCATACCTCCTAAGCGTACTCAACCCGCTAACAACTAAACGATTTACAAGCGTGATATTATCCCGGCTCGTCCATGATTATGAAAATTTTTCCGGCGAGCGGATTCGCCCTTGACTTTTTCGACGAATCGGGTATACTAATCCCGTAAGCCGTTGGGGAATGGTGTAACGGCAGCACCTACGACTCTGACTCGTATTGTCTAGGTTCAAATCCTAGTTCCCCAGCCAGTCGAAGGCTCCTGTTGGTACAGGAGCCTTTTTGTTGAGGCTAACGCGGGGTTTGCGGCGGGCTGGAGCTAGGTCACTCCAGTCCCCTATTCCTATCGTACTCGATCCACAGCGGCCTGTACAGCGACACCGCCGCCTCGTGTTCCTCGAGCGTTTTAGAGAAATACAGTTCGCTGCTGTCCGGCTCCTTGCTGGTGAAGTAGAGATACTGCTCCGCGATGAATGTCGGATCGGGGTTCAGCGCCGCGTCGATCGCCTTGCGCGATGGGTTGCAGATCGGGCCGATGGGCAGCCCCGTATTCAGGTAGGTATTATAGCCGCTGATCTGGTTCAAGTCGCCGCTGTCCAGAGCCATCTTTTCAGAACCTGTCGTATACTTGACCGTTGGGTCGGACTGAAGGCGCATATTAGCGTCGAGACGGTTGTGGAACACGGCGGACACCCTCGCGAAGTCCGCGTCCGCCCTAGCCTCCTTCTCGATCATCGACGCTAACGTTAAGGCCTGATCCACGGTGAAGCCCAGCGTAGCGGCGCGCTCTCGCATCTGATCGGTGAACTCGACGCCCACCTGCGACAGCAATCGCCGGATGATATCGTTGACGCTGGCTGTCAGATACACCTCGTAGGTGTTGGGCTGCAGATAACCTTCCAGCGCGTAGCGGCGCTGATTGATCAACGGCGTGGACAGCAGCTCATTTATGTAATAATAATCGGCGAACGCGTCGCCCGTCTTGCACGCTGCCATGAACGACTCCGCGTCGGGGATAATCCCTTTCTCCGCGAAGTCCATCGCGATCTGTTCGATAGTCCATCCTGGTATAACGGTTATGTTGCGCGTCAGAGGTTTGCCGTCCCCGGTGGTAAGCTGGCGGATGATTTGATCGAGCGTCATCGATCTGGACAACTGGTAAGCCCCGGCCTGGACCTTCGAGCCAAGACCCTGGAAGTCCATCAGGTATTTCAGCACCGATCGGTTGCGTATAAGCCCTTCGTCCTCCAACTGTTTGGACACGCTGGTGAGCGTGCTGCCCGACTCTATGACAAACTGGCGCGTCGTCGCGTCGGATGGATCGACAGGCATAACGAATCTACGATATAACGAGTTGCCCGCCAGCATCACGCCGCCGCCCAGAATCAGCAGCGCGCACGCGAGAATCAGCGCCGGGCGGATCAATCTCCATATCCAGTCGTACCAGAAGAAGCCGTAGGAGCGCGCCTCCCTCAGGCTTCGCGCGTCCCAGTCCACCGGCGCGCGGCGTTTGCGGTTTCGAGGCTGCATCAGGAAGCGCCCCCTAGATCGGGCAGTTGGAGCTCCGCCGCGTTCGCGATCGTCTGGAATATCTCGCCGATCATCTGCTGCAGTTTCATTTGGGAGAGCATGTACGACTGCGCGTCGGGGTTGACCATTAGCAAGGACGCTATCTGCTGGAAGCGTTTCACGTCCTCGTCTGGCGGCGCGCTGCCTGTTGCGAGGTTGCGTTGGAACATTGATTGCATCTTCTGGTACTCGCTAAGCAGCGCGGCGTTGGTGGGATCGTCGAAGGCGGCTTCTTTAAGCCGCCGCGTATTGCGCACGGTATCGCTGGATTTCAGCGCGCCAGCCAGCGCGGCCAGCGGGGATTCAATGTTCGCGTCCATGCGGCTCCTTTCGGCGGGAATAGTTAGCCGCCTCTGTCGATTGAGGTATCCTATCCCTGGGTTGTCCTCTCTGTCGATTGAGGTATCCTTACCTTGGGTTGTCCTCTCTGTCGATTGAGGTATCCTCTCCCCGGGTTGTCCTCTCTGTCGATTGAGGTATCCTCCCCCCCCTTGGTTACGCCCCCTCTGTCGCTTCGTGACGTCTCCCCCTAAGGGGGCGACAAGGGGGTTTGGGTGCGTCGAGGTTTGGATGCGCCGATGGCTAAACCTATGGGAGTAACGGTTACTTCCCCATAAGCGTTACCCTGGAGTAAAAACGCAAGCCCCCTTGTCGCTCCCCTAGGGGGAGACGTCACTAAGCGACAGAGGGGGCGCAGCCTAGCCTAAATCTCCACAATAATCGGCAGCACCATAGGATTCCGCTGCAGTTTATCGTAGAGGTACTTATGCAGGTCGTCCTTGACCTTGTTTTTGATATGCGCCCAATCGCTTTGCTCGACGCGGTCATAATTAGCCAGCACGCCGCGCACCACGTCCTTCGTGCCCTCGATAAGCTCCTCGGCCTCGCGCACGTATACAAACCCGCGCGATATCACGTCAGGCCCGGACACCAGCATCCCGGACTCCTTTTCTATCGCCATCACCACGATGATCAGCCCGTCCTGCGACAGATGCTTTCGGTCGCGGAGCACGACGTTGCCCACGTCGCCGATACCCAGCCCGTCGATCAGCACGCTCCCGGTCGGCGCAATGCCGCCCTTGCGGATCCCGTGCTTGTCAAGCTCGATGATATCGCCAAGATCCGGCACAACGATGTTCTCCTGCGGAACGCCCATCTCGCTAGCCAGCGCGGCGTGGAGGCATAGATGCCTATATTCCCCGTGCACCGGTATGAAATACTTCGGCTTGACGAGCGTCAGCATCAGTTTCAGCTCCTCGCGGCACGCGTGCCCGGATACGTGCACCTCCGCGATCGATTCGTATATCACCTTCGCGCCGCTGCGGTACAACTGGTTTATCACGCGCGAGATGAATTTCTCGTTGCCGGGGATCGGGTTCGCGGACACTATGACCAGATCGGTAGACTTGATCGTCAGCTTGCGATGCTCGCTGTAAGCCATACGCGTTAACCCTGCCATCGGCTCGCCCTGGCTGCCCGTCGTCAATACAACCACCTGGTCGTCGGGCAGCAGATCCACGTCGTCCACATCCACCAGCGCGCCTGGCTCATACGCCATCTCGCCCAACTGCACGGCTATCTTTGTCACCTGCGTCATACTGCGTCCCACCACGCAGGTTCTTCGCCCCAGCCTCGTCGCCGCGTCTATCACCATTTGGATTCGATGCACGTTCGACGCGAACATAGCCACGAATATCCGCCCCTTCGCGTGCTCGAACAGGTTCTTGAAGGTCTCCGCGACTTTGCGCTCGGACATCGTGTAACCCGGACGCTCGACGTTCGTGGAGTCGCTCATCAGCGCCAGCACGCCCTTGCTGCCCAGTATCGCCAGCGCGTTGAGATCGATCACCCCGCCGTCCACGGGGGTGTAGTCTATCTTGAAATCCCCGGTGTGGATGATCACGCCCTCGGGGGTGTGGATTGCCAGCGCGACCGCCCCGGCTATCGAATGGTTGACCTTGATGAACTGAACGGACAGCTTGCCCAACTCGATTATATCGCCCGGCTCCACTACGCGCAGCGGCGCTTGCTGCTGGCTGACGCGGTTCTCCTTGAGTTTCTGTTCGACCAGCGCCATGGTCAGCCGCGTCCCGTAGGAAGGCACGCTAAACTGTTTGAGTATGTAAGGCGTGGCGCCAATATGATCCTCGTGCCCGTGCGTAAATACAAAGGCTCTTAGCTTATCCTGATTTTTTTGCAGATACGTAACGTCGGGGATCACCAGGTCTATGCCAAGCATGTCCTCCTTAGGGAATATCAATCCGCAATCGATCACGATCATGTCTTCGCCGTATTCCACGACGTACATGTTCTTGCCGATCTCATCGACGCCGCCCAAAGGAATCAGTTTGAGTTTTGATTTGGAGGACACCTGTATCGCGTTCCCCCTTTCGCTTTAAATTTGCGCGCGTATCCAGCGTCTTGAATATGGTATCGTCATTTTATTATTTTCAGCGGCGGATCGTCCTTGGTTTCATCGGCGGAGCCGGGCAGCGCGGCCTTGATCATGCTAAGGATCTCGCCGGGCGCGCCAGCGCCGATCATCGTGTCAACGACGTGGCCGTCCTTGATGAGCACCAGCGTGGGTATGCTCATCACGCCAAAACGCGAGGCCAGTTCCATCTGCTCGTCAACGTTGATCTTACCCACGACCATAGCGCCGTCCAGTTTGTCGGCGATGTTGTTGATCAACGGCGATATCATCCGGCACGGCCCGCACCACGGAGCCCAGAAGTCGAGCAAGACCAGCTTCTCCTCCTGAAGCACGCAAGAGTCGAAGTTGTCCTCGTTGATATCCACGATGTACTCGTGATCCATCTTTGTTTCTCCTTTACCATTCTTGGGCTGCTAGGTCTCCCGCCTCACGCCTATGACGCGGGGCTGGAATTCCGTCCTGAACGCCCACTTGTTATCCAGAACATGCACGGCGAGCAGGCCTAGGAGCATGAACGCGCCGCCTGCGAGAGCGCAGAACAGCTCCTGATCCATAGCCAGGCGCAGCGCGCGGTGGATCGGCGCGCCTAGGAACACTCCCGCTAGCAGCGCGACTAGCGGCAGGCCGTAGGTAAGCGCCGACAGCCTAACGATTTTGGAATCCGGAGTCTCGACTTCCACAATGTCGCCGGGGCTGGCGGAACCTGCTAGCGGCAGCATGATCCTGCATTCGCGTCCGGTGCAAGCATGGCAATGCTTGCAAGACTCGGCGCGCTCGAACTGCACCTGCACCATATCGCCCACCCGATCCACAACCACACCCTCGCGGCGCATATCAGAGTCCTCCTTCTATTATAACGCGGAGGTACCGCTTTTAGTATAACTATTCGCGCGGCGAATGTCAAACACGGAATATCCGGTAATCCCATATTTAAGTTTTATCGCGGACGCGCCGCGCAATAGACGCAAGAGGCCATGGCGTAGGAACGCAAAACCCCTTGTCGCCCCCCTAGGGGGAGATGTCGCGAAGCGACAGAGGGGGCGTAGCTCAAGAATGGCTCCCGTTGTAACTTCGGCGAGCATACCCCTCTGTCGCTTCGGCGAGCATACCCCTCCGTCGATTCTGGGAGGTACGCCCCCTCTGTCGCTTCGCGACATCTCCCCCTAGGGGGGCGACAAGGGGTCTTGCGTTCCTAGCCATTGGCGCGCCCTAGTAGTTCCACTATCTTCATGACCGCCTCGCCGCGCGGTATCTCCATCTCGCTATGCTCCGATAGATCGCGCAGCTTCACATTACCCCGCTGTGCCTCGCTGCCACCCACCACCGCAAGTATCGGCGCGCTTATCTTGTCCGCGTAACGGAATTGCGCCTTCAGACTCCGGCCTACATGATCCATATCCGCCTTCACGCCCTCGCCGCGCAGTTCCTCCGCCAGTCTCAACGCGTCCAGCCTGTCCTCCGCAGCCAGCGGCGCTACATACGCGTCGCACACCCTCGACGATTCCGGAGCCGCGCCAGTCTCGTCCAGCAGCGATATCAGCCTCTCCATACCCATACCGAACCCGAACCCCGCCAGTTTCGGCCCGTCCAGTTGTTCAACCAGCCCGTCGTACCTGCCGCCGCCCGTTATGGTCGGCCCGCCCTTCGCGGGTATCACCTCGAATACCGTCCTCGTATAATAATCCAGCCCGCGCACTATCTTTGGATCAACCTTATATGATACTCCCGCAGCTTCAAGCGCGGACTTCAACCCGTCGAAATGCTCGCGGCACTCGCCGCACAGGCAGTCCAGCGCTACCGGAACGCCTTCCAGTTCCGTCTGGCACGATTCCACTTTGCAATCCAGTATCCGCAGCGGATTCTTCTCGAACCTCAGCGCGCATGTCCCGCACAGCCTGCCCAGTCTCGGTTCGAGGAACGCGCGCAATCTCGCGTGATACTCCCTCCTGCACCGCGGACACCCGATGCTGTTGATCCGCAGTTCCAAATCCTTCACGCCCAGATTGCCCAGCACCCGAAGCGCCAGCGTAATCACTTCCGCGTCGCATGTGGGCAGCGGCGCGCCGAACACCTCCACCCCGAACTGATGATGCTCGCGCATGCGCCCCTTCTGCGGAGCCTCGTAACGGAAGATAGGCGCGTTGACATAATACATCTTCACGGGCATCGGCCCTGCGTGCATGCCAGCTTCCAGCATCGCGCGCACGACCCCGGCGGTGCCCTCCGGCCTTAACGTGACCGACCTGCCTCCCTTATCGATAAACGTGTACATCTCTTTCTGCACAACGTCCGTCGTATCTCCAACGCCGCGCTGGAACAGCTCGGTGTGCTCGAACATCGGCGTGCGCACCTCCCTGAACCCTGCCAGCGCGGCGGTCTCGCGCATCACTTTTTCGACCGACTGCCAGACCCCGCTTCGACTGGGAAGGATATCGTAGGTGCCCTTGGGGGCTTGAATTGCCATACTGCCTCCCTATTTCTTCGGAAACATCCGCTTGAATTCGTCTGCGGTGATCAGCGCCGGCCGGGGCTTGACCCCTTCGGCCTGGCCGATTATCCCGCGCCTGGCCATCTCGTCGATCAGCCGCCCTGCTCTGGCGTAACCCACCCTAAGCCGCCGCTGAAGCATGCTGATGGACGCTTGCCCGCTGTCCATCGCCATCTCCGCCGCGTCCCGCAGCAGCTCGTCGGATTCGGTTTCATCGATTGCCGCGTCCGCAGCGGGCTCGTCGGCCTCGTTGGCGAGATAATCTATCACCGACGACGAGTATTCCGGCTCGTGCCGATCCTTGACGTAGTCTACCACGCGCGCGACCTCTTGATCCGACACGAAGCATCCTTGCACGCGCAGCGGCTTCCCGCCTCCAGACGGCGCGTAGAGCATATCGCCCTTGCCGATGAGTTTCTCCGCTCCGGCGGTGTCCAGAATCGTCCTCGCGTCCACCTGCGACGCGACAGCGAAGGCTATGCGCGAGGGTATGTTGCTCTTTATAACGCCCGTTATAACGTTGACGGACGGGCGCTGGGTCGCGATGACCAGATGGATACCCGCCGCGCGCGCCAGCTGTGCCAGGCGGCATATCGATTCCTCAACGTCCTTGGACGCGACCAGCATCAGATCGGCTAGCTCGTCGATGACCACCACGATCTGCGGCATCAGCGGCTCGCCGCGATCGCGCTTGGAGTTGTAGCCGCGGATGTCGCGCACCTCGCGCGCGGCAAACTTGCGGTATCGATCCTCCATCTCTATGACCGCCCACTTCAACGCCTTCGCGGCCTCCTTCGGATCGGTGACGACGGGAGCCTCCAGGTGCGGTATCCCGTTGTATACGCTAAGCTCCACCACCTTGGGATCGACCAGTATCAGCCGAACCTCCTGCGGCGTAGCGCGGTATATCAATGATGTAATAATGGTGTTGATGCATACCGACTTGCCCGAGCCTGTCGCGCCGGCTATCAGCAGGTGCGGCATGCTGCTCAGGTTCGCGATGATCCGCTTGCCCGCTATATCCTTGCCCAGCGCGATAGCCAGCCTGGACGGATGGTTCTGGCTCTCGTCGCTCTCCAGCACGTCGCGGAGTAAGACGGTGGATACGTTGTCGTTGGGTATCTCGATGCCCACGGCGGACTTGCCCGGTATCGGAGCCTCGATGCGCACGCCCAGCGCAGCCATATTCAGCGCGATGTCGTCCGTCAGGCTCACGATCCGCGCGACCTTGATCCCCGGCCCTGGCTGAACCTCGTAGCGCGTGATCGCGGGTCCGTGAGTGACGTGCACCACCTTCGCCGTGATCCCGAAGCTTTGCAGCGTCTCTTCCAGTTTGATCGAGTTGCGCTGATCGATCGCGCGCGTGTCCTGCGGCGACTCGGGCTTGCCCCGGTTGAGCAGCTCGAACGGCGGCACGCGGTAAGGAGCGTCCGTCATGTCCGCGTCGTTGAACCGTTTGAACGATTCCGGCGCGGATTCATGGCGATCCGGGTACGATGGACGCGCGGGTTCAGCCGCGAATGACGAGTCCTCCGCGGCGCGTCCCTTCGTCGCGGGCGGCGGCACATGCGTCATCTCCGGCTGCGCGAACGAAGCCGGCTCCAGATCATACCCGCCTTGCGCGCCGATACTATTCGTTAAATCCGACGGATCGCTAACGGTAGGCAGCGGTTCCCATGGAGGCGCGTCCTCCTCCGAGTCCATGCCGGGATCGAACGGCGAGACGCTGCCTTCCGGTATAACGTCCAGTTCGTCATAACGTTTCCTCTGCTCGTCCAGGTATGACGGCAGTTCGCCCGGCTGGCGCTTGTGCGCCGACGCTGGAGCCGCCGATCCATCCGGCAGTATATCCTCTATGAACAACCGTTTATCGTTAACAGATTGTCTGCCCTTCCCCGCCTTGTTAAGCCCCGGCCTGATCGGGATGACGCGACCTCGATCCCCCGGCTCGACCGGGGAAGGCGCGCGCGGCTTGACGGGCGGCGCGGGATAGAGCGCGGGGTTAGCGCCGCTATCATTATCCGATCCGCCTACGGAATCGAAACCGTCAGCGTCAGTATCCGTTACCGGGTACGCCTCGCCGTACACGGGATAAGCCGTTTGCGCCGATCCTTCAGCGCGATGTGCGCGCCATACCGACCAGCGGTCTCGCGCCCAGACCCGCGCCTTCGCCAACTGAACGCCCATCCATGCCCAGAACCTGCCGCCCAGTATCGGCATTGACACCTTAAACAGCATCAGGCAGTCGGCGAGCATCAGGCAGACCAGCAGTATGTTCGCGCCCCATCCCGCCAGAGCGATGGTCAGCGGGTACGCGATCAGCGCGCCCAGCGCGCCGCCGCCTCGAGGCGTGACCGACGAGTTGATGAACGATTCCTTAATAAAATCCCTGTAACCAATGCGCATGCCCTTCAGTTTCACGAAGTCCGCAATCGCGCCGAACTGCCCCACCTGCGCTATCGCGGTGATGCATACCGCCAGCGCGGCGATCAACAGCACCGTGCTCATCCGCACCGGATTTTTTGCGGAGAACGCGACCAGCGCGCCCGTCCATATCACAATCAGCGGGAACCACAGCGCGAAGCGGCCCATGCTCCCCTGGATCGCGCCGCGCGCCGCCTGCAGGAACCCGGTAGGCGCGGACCACAACAGGCTGCAGAACAGTATCAATCCTACCCCGATGACGAGTATGCCCAGCGCGCCGCGCGCGAACACGGCCTCCGGCCTGGATTTTTTCGGCGGCTTGACCACCATCTGCACGGAGCTTCTCGCGAGCGCCTTGCCTGGGGCGGGCTTGTTATCGGCGCGGGCGCGCGCGCTCTTTGATCCGCCCCGCTGGGTCTGCCCAGGCGAGCCGCCGCGAGGCGGAGCCGACCTTGCCGGACTGGTGGATTTAGGCATGAGCATTCCTCCGATCGGACGCGGGTTCTGATCCCGGCGGCTCAAAAATAAGCGGAACCGCGCTCCGCTCTTTTATTGTACCATATAATGGCATGGAAAGCTATACGTTGATTTTTGCGAGATATTGACGCACCGCGACGCTGGCGCGGTAGGCTTCGTTGCGCGATACGCCGCGCGACCTGGCGAACTCCGCCGCGTCCGTCATGCTCATGCCGCGCAGCAGAGCGTCGAGTATCCACGTCTCGGCGCGGATCGGTTCGGATTCTTCCGGCGCGACTGGCTTGGGGAAACGAATCGCTAAGCAGTATTCGCCCTTTCTCGCGTTCTCGCGCGAGGTGTGCGCGGCTAGAGCCTCGCCCGCCGATCCCTCGAATGTCCACTCGTGCATCTTGGTCAGATCGTTCGCGATGAACACCCTCGCGCCGGGATGCTCGCCGGACAGCGCGGACAGCAGCGCCTCGACCCGGTGCGGCGATTCGAACACGACCGCGACGCGCGCGCCCCGCGCCATCTCCGATAGTCTGGCGCGCAGTTCGCCCCTCTCGCGCGGTAAAAATCCGTAAAATGTAAACTCATTATACTCCCATCCCGTTAACGCCAGTATAGTTGTTATCGCGGATGGTCCCGGTATACACTCGACGCGGATCCCCGCCTCCCTAGCGGCGGCAGCCACCGCGCTTCCCGGATCGGATACGGTGGGCATGCCCGCGTCCGTCACCAACGCGATATCTTCGCCGGTCTCCAGCATGCGCGCGATCAACGAGCGCGACTTGACCTTTTCGTTATGCTCGTGGCTGGACGTGAGCTTTGTATTTATGCCGTAGCGCGCCAGCAGTTTGGCGGTCACGCGCGTGTCCTCCGCCGCGATGAGCGATACCGCGCGCAGCGTGTCCAGCGCGCGCTGGCTGATATCGGATAGGTTGCCGATAGGAGTACCCACTATGTATAGCGTCATATCTTTTCGGCGGCGCGAAGCCTCGCGCTGCGCGAACGCGGGTTGCGCTCCAACTCCTCATCGGATGGCGAGACGGGCTTCGCCCCGTATCCCGTCAAGGACGGCTCCCTCCCGCAGACGCATACCGGGAACGACGGCGGGCATACGCAAGGCTTGCGCAGTCTGGCGAAGGTCCGCTTCACGATACGATCCTCCAGTGAATGAAACGTTATTACGCATAACCTTCCGCCCGGCTTTAGCATCCCGGCGATCGACTCCAGCGCGCGCTCCAGCGGCGCGAGTTCATCGTTTACCGCGATCCTCAGCGCCTGGAATACCCTGCGCGCCGGATGCCCGGTATCGCGCATCCGCACCGGCTTGGGCACCGCCGCGTCCACGCACGCGACCAAATCGAACGTGGTCAGTATCGCGGAACGCTCCCGCCTGGCGACAATTTCCCTCGCTATGCGCGCGCCCCAGTTTTCCTCTCCGTATTCGTAGAACACGCGCGCCAGCTCGCGCTCCCCCATCCTCGCGATCAAGTCGGCGGCTGTCTCGCCTTGGCTCGCGTCCATGCGCATATCCAGCGGCGCGTCCTCGCGGTACGAGAACCCGCGCGCCGGGGTATCCAACTGATGCGACGATACCCCTAAATCCAACAACGCGCCGTCAAGCTCCGATACCCCGCGCTCCGCCAACAGCGCGCGCGCGCCGTGGAAGTCTCCGTGAATCAGCGTCAGATTGGACGCGCCAGCCAGACGCTCCCCCGCCGACGCTAACGCCTCCGCGTCCTTATCGATCCCGATCAATCTGCCTGTGCCAGCCAACCGCGCGAGTATCCCCGCCGCGTGGCCTCCGCCGCCCAGCGTCCCATCGACATACGCGCCGCCGCGATGGATACGCAGCGCGTCCATCGTCTCGCCGAACATCACGGGTTCATGATAACCGTTATCAGCCATCACGGTTGTTGAGAGTCACGATGATTGCGCATCGTCATTATAGATAGTCGATGGGCGGATCGAGCAGCGAGCACGGCGGCGCGTCCAGCAGGGTCCGCGCCTCGCCGGCTAGGTACAGCGATCCCGCCACGACGCACCAGCCTAACGGGAACACAGACGTACTCTTCGCTAAATGTAAAGCCGCCGCTAGAGTCGGGCACGCCTTGACAGGCTCGCCGTATACCCTCGCGGCGCCGAACACCTCCGCCAGCGTCCGCGCGCTAACTCCGCGAGGCGAATCCGGCGTGACGGTCAGCACGCGGCGCACATGCGGCGCGATGATCCGCGCGAACGATTCATAATCCTTCTCCCTGAGCATGCCTGTGACCAGCGTGATCGGCATGCGCAGCGCGTCCAGATACTCGGACAGAGCGCGCGCGCCCTGCGGATTGTGCGCGCCGTCGAGTATGACCACCTTGGGGAAGTCCGCGCGCCTCGACCTTATGAACTCCAGCCTGCCAGGCCACGCGGCGCGAAGCAGACCCTCGTCGATCCTCGCGTCGGGTATGTCGAGCCCTCTCTCCCGAAGCTCCGCGCACAGCGCGCGCGCCGTCGCGGAGTTGTACCATTGATGCGCGCCCAGAAGCCCGACGTTGTACGCGACCTGAACGCCGTCCTTACATCGGAGAACCGTGCCGTCGCCGTCCTTGTAGGCGAGCGGCCTGAACGGCGCGCCGACCTCCTCGCATCGCCGCCGCACGACCCTTGTTACCTCCTCGCACGCGTCCGGATACAGTATCATCGGCACGCCGGGCTTGGCTATGCCCGCCTTCTCGAACGCGATGCTCTCGATCGTCGATCCCAGCGCCTTCGTATGATCCAGGCCGATGGAGGTAATCGCCGTAGCCAGCGGCGTAACGACGTTTGTCGAATCAAACCTGCCGCCCATCCCGACCTCGATCACCGCTATGTCCACGCGCGACTCGTCGAAGTACAGGAACCCTATAGCCGTGATGATCTCAAACTCGGTGGGATAAATCCCCTCGCCGCGCAGAGACTCCACTACGCGCGATACCCTCGCGGTGATTCGTATCAGATCGCGATCCGGGATATTGACGCCGTCCACGCGGATACGCTCGTTGAATACCTGCAGGTACGGCGAGGTATACAGCCCCGTCCGGTACCCCGCGCACCTTAATACCGCCTGCGTAAACGCGCATACCGATCCCTTGCCGTTAGTCCCGGCGATGTGCACGCATTTCAGCCGATCCTGCGGATCGCCCAGTTCGCGCATAAGGCGGCGCATGTTGTCAAGGCCGTTCTTGCCGCCGCGATAGCGGGAGTCATGGATGAACGCGAGCGCCGCGCCCAGTGAATCAATCGTTATTACGATCAGCACCTTTACCGCTATATTGACATACTATATACCAGGGGTGATATATTATGGAAGACCCGCGTCCCATCAACGCCGCAGAGGCGGAACCAATTACAACCGAAACCAACCAGCCCGCGCTAAGAGCGGAAACCACCGCGATCATCATTCCTGCCGCGATAATCGAGACGGAGCCTATCGCATCCAGCAACTCCGCCGAGTCCGGCAAAGCGCGCGGCGCCAAAAAACCCAGCCGCGACTGCGACGCGGAGACGGTTCTTAAAAAAGTCGAGGAAAACCAACTCGCGCTCGAGACTCGATTGTCTCTCGAATGCAAGGCTATCGCCGAGCGCGCCGACTTCCGATTCAACAGGATGGAATCGTTCCAGAAGGAAGCCGTAGACGAGACCCGACGCGCCGCTAGAGACGTGCGCGCGCTGGCGATCATATCCGTGATAGCGTCCATCGCGGTGGCGGTCATTTCGTTTATTCGATGAACCTTCCCTATCGTCCACGGAGGCGCAATACTCGCATTGTCCCTCCGTGTTTTCGCGCGCCCGCTCACAGCTTGCCCACCGTCTCGCCCTCGATCAGCGACACCGGCACGCACGCGACTCGAGGCTGCGACGCGGATGGATTCTCAACGCGCTCCAGCAGCAGCGTCGCGGCGCTTTCGCCTATCAGCCGCGCGTCCTGATATATCGTCGTCATTCGCGGCCTGATGCGCTGGATCATCTCCACCCCGTCAAAACCCGCTATCGATACGTCGCCCGGCACCGCTAGACCCAGCGAGCGCAGCGCGTCCATGCCTCCCAGCGCGCTTACATCGTCCGCCATCAACAGGCAGGTCGGTCTGTCAGCCGGCCTGGCGGTTCCGTCCGGAGCCAGCAGGCGCGTCACCGCCTCGTAAGCGTGCGACGCGCTGTGATAATGCGACGGCGCCAGCCAATCCTCCCGGATCGGCGCGCCCGATTCCTCCATCGCGTCCCGGTACGCGGCTACGCGCTCGTCCGTTACAAACGACGGCGTTCCGTGTATATACGCGATCCTCGAGTGCCCCATCGCCCTGGCGTGCCCGACCAACAGCCGCATACCCTCGCGGTTGTCGCTGTTAACGCCCGACGTTTCCTCAAATGGATGATCGATAGTCACGCTGGGCACGTCGCCCTGCGCCAGCTCCTTCGCCTCCGGATTGGCGAAGTTGACGCACATCAGGCATACCCCGTCCAGCCGCCGATGCCTGCAGTGCTTCAGATACGACAGCGGCTGCCCGCCTATGCTTCGATTGATTAGCGTTATGTCGTAACCGCGCGACTCCGCCTCGCGCCTGAACGCGTTGAGTATTACGGCGAAGAACGCGTGCGTCACGTTGTCGCCCATCTCGTCGTCCAGCAGTACGCCCAGGTTGAATGTGCGGTTGGTCTTGAGCCCGCGCGCGAGAGCGTTGGGGAAGTATCCTATCTCCCGAGCCACGCGATGAACCATCTCCCGCGTTTCCTCGCGCACGTCCGGATAGTTGTTCAGCGCCTTGGATACGGAGGACACGGACAGCCCGCAGCGTCTGGACACCTCGCGGATCGTCACAGGCATAATCGCACTCCCCCCTTTCCGGTTCAAGCCGCGTATTTACGCATCTATTGTAATTTTCACTTTTGTATATTATTATCCCCGTCGTATATTACCCTCGCCAGCGCCAGCCCATGCGGCGGCGCGGTCTGTCCCAGCGCGAGCCTGTCCCCTGTGCGTATCGCGCGATCCATCGCGCCAGGCTCCAGCCTGCCCGATCCCACGTCAGCCAGCGTTCCCGCCAGTATCCTTACCATATTGTATAGGAATCCGTTGCCCATGACGGTCAGCTCTATCAGCGGCGGATCGTGCGCGGCGCGCGTTACGTATACCGACTCGATACGGCGCGTTGTGCTCTTTGCCTTCGATCCGGACGCGGCGAACGCCGCGAAGTCATGCTCGCCCAGTATCGTCAGCGCCTCGCGATGCATCAGCGCGTCGTCAAGCGGAACGGGCACGTGCCAGCGCAGTCCGCGCTCCAGCGCCGGAGCGATCCGCGCGCAATGGTACCAATAACGATATACCTTCGCGCGCGCGCTGAATCTCGCGTGGAAATCGGCGTTAACGGTTTGCGCGCGGACAGCGCGGATATCCGGCGGCAGCATCGTGTTCAGCGCTAGAGGGAGCTTCTCGTCCGGCACGCTCGAAGCCGTGTCGAAATGCGCGGTCTGCCCCAGCGCGTGCACGCCCGCGTCGGTGCGGCTGGCTCCGGTTATACCGACGCGTTCGCCCGTCAATCTGGACAGCGCGTCTTCCACCGCCTCTTGGACCGTCGGTCCGTTTATCTGTCGCTGCCATCCCGCGTACCGCGCGCCGTCATACGCGAGGGTCAGCCGGACGCGCCTCACAGCTTGATCGTCCATGCCGTAAACACGAACCGCTCGACCAGCGTCGCCGCGATCATCACAGCCATGATAAGCCCGGCGAGCGCGTCGTCGCGTCCGTATCGCAGTTCATTAAGGCGCGTGCGCCCGGCTCCGCCCTGATAACAGCGCGACTCCATCGCCAAAGCCAGATCGGCCGCGCGCCGGAACGCGCTGATGAACAACGGCGCTAGCAGCGGCACCAGCGATTTCGCCCTCTTGATAATCGTGCCCGACTCAAAGTCCGCGCCGCGAGACGCCTGCGCTTTCATTATCTTATCCGTCTCCTCCATTAAGGTTGGTATGAACCGAAGCGCGATCGACATCATCATCGCCAATTCGTGCGACGGGAAGCGTATGCGCTCCAGCGGACGCATCAACGATTCCAGACCGTCGGTCAGCGCGATCGGCGAGGTGGACAGCGTGAGCATGGTCGTGCCCATCACCAGGAACACCAGCCGGAACGCGAAATAGACCGCCGTTCTAATACCCATATCGGTGATCGTCAGCGAACCCAGGCGCAGAGCGGGTTCGCCCGTGCGCGTGAAGAACAGGTTCATCAGCGCGGTCATCGTGATCAGTATGGTCAGCGACTTTAACCCTTTGAGCAATTGCTTGATGGGTATGCGCGCCTGTATCGACACGCCCGCGATATACGCCGCCGCCATCGACAATCCTACCAATCCCCTCGCGCAGAACACCAGCGCGACATACGCGAACGTCATGATGAGCTTCGTTCGCGGATCGAGCAGATGCACGCGCGTCGTGCCGGGGATATACTGGCCGATAACCACGCCGTTCATCGCGCGGCCTCTTCGACGGGTTTTGGCGCCGATCCGCGCGGCAGTATCCGCGCCAGCGCGGCTGCCATCGATTCCGGCGTCAGCGTGTCGGCGGGGATATCCATTCCCCTTGAGTTGAGTATCGCGCGCAGACGCGACATCTCCGGCGGTTCCAGCCCCAGCGCGCGCAGTCCGTCCGCGTCGGCGAATAGCTCGCGCGGCGATCCGGTTCGCGCGAGAGAACCTTTCTTCATTACGAATACGCGTTGAGCCAGACGCGCTACATCCTCCATCGTGTGCGAGACCAGAGCGATGGTTACGCCTTCGCGGTTCAGTTCCGCGCACAGGGATAGAAACTCGGCTCTGCCGGCGGGATCGAGTCCGGCGGTCGGTTCGTCGAGGATCAATGTGCGCGGACGCATCGCAAGGACTCCGGCTACCGCGGCGCGACGCATCTGCCCGCCGGACAACTCGAACGGCGAACGATCCGCGAACGATCCGTATGGCAGCCCGACGCGCTCCATCGCCTCGCGCGCGCGCTCCGCGCACTCCGCGTCCGACAGCCCCAGGTTCTTAGGCCCGAACATCACGTCTTTCGCGACGGTTTCTTCGAAGAGCTGATGCTCCGGGTACTGGAACACCATGCCTACCGACTGGCGCATGGAACGCATCAGGCCTTTGGGCGCGTCCTTTTCGTGCGGGTTAACGCCGTCGATCTTTATCCAGCCGGAGGTGGGCTTCAACAATCCGTTGAAATGCTGGATAAGCGTAGTCTTGCCGGAGCCTGTCGCGCCAACGAACGCGACAAACTCGCCGTCTCGGATCGTGAGCGTGACGTTGTATACGGCCACGGACTCAAACGGCGATCCCGGCTGGTAGGTGTGCGTCAACTCGCGCGTCTCAATCATGTGATAATCATCCCGATGATGATACCACGAAGGTTAGGGCGGCGCAAGGGGGATGATCCGCCGGTTGTACGGGAAGCGAGGCTCGCTGTGGCGCTGACGGCGTGAATACATCCATTTGTTTACACTACGGCAACAGCGTTTACAAACCAGCTAGTATACAATTCATACCGGACATGCTATACTCAAACCGTCACCCAACCGGGAAGGAGGGCTTGTATGACCATACGGCTACATATCGGCGGCATGACCTGCGTCAACTGCGAAAACCGAATCGCGCGCAAACTCGCCTCGACTAAAGGCGTTATTAGCGCGTCGGTCAGCTGGAACGCGGGAACCGCGGATATCGCGTATGACGAGGGAATCATCGACGGCGAGAGTATCGCGGGCGTTATAAACGCGCTGGGTTATAAAGCGTCGGCTGATAATATCGCCTCCCGCGCCGGACGAACCGCCGGGATACTGCTGATCATCGCGGCGCTGTATATGGCGCTTCAGCATTTTGGCTTGCTTAACCGGCTCGCGCCCAGCCGCCTCGCGGAGGATGGCATGGGTTACGGCATGCTGTTCGTCGTGGGACTGCTCACCAGCGCGCACTGTATCGCTATGTGCGGCGGGATCAATCTGTCGCAATCCATGCCCAAAGGTATGAATCCATCGGGAAAACTTTCGGCTCTCGCTCCCGCGGCGTTTTACAACCTCGGACGCGTGGTATCGTATACATTGATCGGGAGCGTGCTGGGATTCGCGGGGACGCTGCTCGGGGGCGGCTCCGGCTCCGGACTGCCCGCCGCCGTTCAAGGCGTATTGAAAGCCGCCGCCGGTGCGTTTATGATCGTTATGGGGATCAATATGTTGGGCTTGTTCCCGGGACTGCGCAGGTTCCAGCCGCGCGTGCCCGCGGTTTTCGCCAGTAAGGCGAACGCGGGACGGCTTCGCGGCAAAGGACCTCTGATAGTGGGCCTGCTCAACGGATTGATGCCCTGCGGTCCGCTGCAGTCTATGCAGATACTCGCTCTCGCGTCCGGTGGAGCGATCGCGGGCGGGCTGTCGATGCTCGCGTTCAGCCTGGGTACCGCGCCGCTCATGCTGGGGTTGGGCACGCTCGTCTCCGCGTTGGGACGCAGGTTTGAGCGCAAGGCTATGGCTGTCGGCGCGGTGCTGGTGGTCGTGCTGGGTTTGGCGATGGTCTCTCAAGGGGGAGGATTGCTCAATTGGAACGTGCCCGCGCCAGCCGCGCCTCAAGGATGGAGAGCCAGAACCGACGCGGGGTCCGCCGTGATTGAGCCGTCGATCGTAGACGGCGTGCAGGTGGTGAGCAGTACGCTCCGGCCTAACAGTTTCCCTAATATAATAGTTAAGGCTGGAATGCCTGTGCGCTGGATCGTCAACGCGCCGGAGGGCAGCATCAACGGCTGTAACAACAGGATCAACATCTATGAGTATGGTATAATGAACTACGGTTTCCAGTACGGCGACAACGTGATCGAGTTCACGCCGGGCAAGGCGGGGAGTTTCGGTTACAGCTGTTGGATGGGTATGATTCGCGGCTCGATCGTGGTCAACGAGTGAAGGAGGACGCGCTGTGAAGAGATGGTTATTGGTATGCGCGATACTGGTGGCGGCGTTAACGCTGGCTGGATGCGCGTCGAGCGCCAAGGATAACGGCGAGATAAAACAGGGGGGCAGTCTGTTAATCCCAGCCGGGGAGCTGACGGATACCGCGAGGTTCTTTTCCGCGATCGTTGACGGCACGGCTATGGAGATCATGGCGGTTAGGGCGGCGGACGGATCGGTGCGCACCGCGTTCAATACGTGCCAGGTGTGCAATGGATCGCCTTTTGCGTATTTTGTGCAGAAGGGCGATACGGTCGAGTGCCAGAACTGCGGGAACGCGTTTCCAATGGATCGTGTCGGCGTGACCGCCGGGGGATGCAACCCCGTGCCCATTACGAGCGAATACCGCGCGGAGACGGACGGCGGCGTATCCATTCCATACGAAACGTTAGCGTCCGCGAAGCCGCTGTTTAAGGTTTGGAAAAACGTCAAACTGAATAAGAGGTGATGAAATGGCTACGCAAATGCTGGCGATAAGCGGGATGACCTGCGCCGCGTGCTCGGCAAGGATAGAGCGGGTTCTATCGCGCAAGGAGGGCGTTATTCAAATAACCGTGAACCTAGCCGCCGAGAAGGCGCGCGTACTATATGAACCCGATAGGATTACGGTGGAGGATATCATCGCGGCTATAGGCAAACTGGGTTACGGCGCGTCGATACCGAAGGCCAACAGCCGCGACGAGGATCAGGCGAAGAAGGAACGCGCGATACGCTTAATGTGGGTGAAGTTTATAACGGCCGCCGTATTCACCGCGCCGCTGCTGTATATCGCTATGGTTCCGATGATCAAGGCTGTGGCGCTCCCGTTCGCGCGGCGGCTCGATCACTTGATGATGATGCGCCCGCTTGCTTACGCGCTGATAGAGCTGGCGCTGGCGGTTCCGGTCGTTATTGCTGGGCGGAGGTTTTACACGGTGGGGTTCCGCGCGCTGTGGATGCGCGCCCCGAACATGGATAGCCTGATAGCGGTGGGCACCAGCGCCGCGATGTTATACAGCGTATACAATACGTTCTTGGTTTGGGCGGGCAGCCATATGGCGGTCGAGAGCCTGTATTACGAGTCCGCCGCCGCGATCATCACGCTGATCATGCTGGGCAAGACGCTGGAGGCGGTATCTAAGGGGCGCACCAGCGAGGCCATCAAGAAACTGATGGGGCTGGCTCCTAGAACGGCTCTGGTTCTGCACGACGGGCTGGAGAAGGAGATACCAATAGATGAAGTGATGGTCGGGGATATAGTTATAGTGAAGCCGGGCGCGAAGATTCCGGTGGACGGCAGCGTGACGGAGGGTCGCACGTCGATAGACGAATCGATGCTGACGGGCGAGAGCATGCCGGTCGATAAACAGGCGGGCAGCGCGGTTTACGCCGCGACGATCAACACGACCGGGACGATCCGGTTCCGCGCGGAGAAGATCGGCAGCGACACCGCGCTCGCGCAGATCGTAAGACTCGTTGAGGACGCGCAAGGCTCGAAGGCTCCGATTGCCGCGCTGGCTGATAAGGTTTCCGGGATATTCGTGCCGATCGTCTGCGCGATCGCGCTGGTATCCGGACTGGCCTGGCTGATCGGCACGGGCGGGGACTTCCGTTTCGCGCTGACCATATTCATATCGGTGCTGGTCATCGCGTGCCCGTGCGCGCTGGGACTGGCTACGCCCACCGCGATCATGGTGGCGACGGGTAAAGGCGCGGAGCATGGGATTCTCATCAAGAGCGGCGAGGCGCTGGAGACCGCGCACAAGATTAACACCGTGGTGTTCGATAAAACGGGCACAGTGACCGAGGGCAGGCCGAGGGTCACGCAGGTGAATTGCGAATACGAAACGTTCCGCTTAGCCGCGAGCCTTGAGAAGATGAGCGCGCACCCGATCGCGAAGGCATACGTTGACGCGTTTGACGGCGAGTTGTATAGTGTTGACGGGTTCGAGGAAACGCCGGGCAGCGGCGTTAAGGGGATCGTGGACGGGCGCGCGGTGGAGGTTGGTCGAGGCGGTATATTCGTCGATGGCAAGCACATGGGAAATATAGTGGTGGAGGACGCGGTCAAGCCGTCCAGCGGGGAGGCTATAGCAAAACTTCACGGCATGGGGGTCAAGACCGTCATGCTGACCGGGGATAACAAGGCGGTGGCTGGGAAGATAGCCGCCGGGGTGGGTATCGACGAGGTTATCGCTGAGGTGTTCCCGAATGAGAAGGCCGACAAGATCAAGTCGCTTCAATCCGGAGGGAACGCGGTGGCGATGGTGGGAGACGGCATCAACGACGCGCCCGCGCTGGCGCAGGCCGACGTGGGGATAGCGATCGGCTCCGGCACGGACGTCGCGATGGAGAGCGCGGATATCGTGCTGATGCGATCCGATCTGATGGACGTTCCCGCCGCGATCCGGCTTAGCAAGCGCACGATCCGCACGATCAAGCAGAATCTATTCTGGGCGTTCGGTTATAACGTTATAGGGATACCGATTGCCGCCGGGGTGTTGTATCTGTTCGGCGGGCCGCTGCTTAACCCCATGTTCGCTGCGGCGGCTATGAGCTTAAGCTCGGTATCCGTGTTGTCCAACGCGTTGAGGCTGAAGGGGTTCAAGGCGTGACGCTGTTTCGCGGTCGGGCTCATCGTAACAGGCAGACGGTTTGTTTTGATAGACCGACGGTTTGTTTTGCTGGAGCGCGGTTAGCTGCGCCGGGGTGGCGGTTCGTTATGTCGGGCGATTGGTTCGCTATGTCGGATGAATGGTTCGTTATGTCGGATGGAGGGACGTCTCTTGGATAAGGTAGTGTTCGGAAAAACTGGCTTGATGGTCACGCGCTCCGGGTTCGGAGCGCTTCCGGTTCAGCGGCTCACTAAACCAGACGGCGCGGCGCTTCTGCGGCGCGCCTTCGACGGCGGGATCAACTTCTTCGATACGGCGAACGGCTACTCCGACAGCGAGGAAAAGATCGGCTTGGGCCTATCGGACGTTCGCAGTCAAATCATAATCGCTACTAAGACGGGCTCCAGTACGCCCGATGTATTCTGGCGGCATCTGAATCTAAGCCTCGAGCGGATGAAGACGGATTACATCGATATCTATCAGTTCCATAACCCCCGCGCTCTGCCCGGCGAAGAGATGCTGGAGTGTATGCGCGATGCGAAGGCAAAGGGCTTGATACGTCACGCGGGCATAACCTGCCACAGATTGGACAACGCGATAGCCGCCGCGCGCTCTGGTAATTATGAGACAATACAGTATCCTCTCTCCGCGCTATCGTCGCGGGAGGAGATATCGTTCGTTGAACTGTGCGCTTCGCTGGATATCGGCGTGATCGGCATGAAGGGACTCGCCGGAGGATTGCTTACGTCCGCCGCGCCTACGATGGCGTTCCTGCGTCCTTATGCCAACGTTGTGCCCATATGGGGATTCCAGCGCGATTGCGAGGTGGACGAGGTCATTGCGCTGGAGCGGAATCCTCCCGCGCTCGACGAGGCTATGCTATCGCGCATCGAGTCCGATCGGGAGCAGTTGTCGGGCAATTACTGCAGGGGGTGCGGTTACTGCATGCCCTGTCCATCCGGCATCGAGATCAACACCTGCGCGCGTATGCCGCTCCTGCTTCGCCGATCGCCGTCCGCGAACTGGATCACGCCGCGCTGGCGAGAGGAGATGGAAAAAATCACGCGATGTATCCGGTGCGGCAAGTGCGTCAAGGCGTGCCCGTACAGCCTGGACACGCCGCAAATTCTCGCGGAGAGCCTTGAGGATTACAAGGCCTTCGTCTCGGCGTGAGCATGAGGCTGTCGGCGTACCCTACCTTTGGCGCGGTTCCGCGCGATATCGGCGTTGATCTCGCGCTGGTGATCGACACGCTGCGCATGACGAGCGTCGCCGCCACCGCTTTCTCGAACGGCTGCGCGCGGATGCTGGCGGTCGAGACCATCGAGGAGGCGCGGACGCTGGCGGATCGATACGGCGCGCTGGCTGGGGGCGAACGCGGAGGCTTGCGCGTGGATGGTTTTGATCTGGGCAACTCGCCGCTCGAGTACACGGCGAGGCGCGTGTCCGGTAGGTCGATCGTAGTCACGACGACTAACGGCACGCGCGCCGTAGCCAGGGTCAAGTGTGCGCGGAACGTATGGTTAGCGTCGCTGCTGAATGCCGACGCGGTAGCCGAGCGTATACGGGAGTCGGGGTTCGCCGACGTGGCGTTGGTCTGCGCTGGAACGGCGGGCAGGTTCTCGATGGAGGACGCTCTGACCGCCGGAGCGATTGCCAGCAGGCTGGGCGACGAACGCGAGGCGGATGATTTCACGCTAGCGTGCAAGATACTCTACCGTGCGTTGGCGCGCGATATTAGAGGCGCGATGGCAGGCTCGGAGCACGCTGGACGGTTGTTGAGGCTGGGGTTCGCGGGCGATCTGGATTATTGCGCGCGAGAGGGTACGCTAAAGTCCGTCCCCGCGCTGGGCGGGGACGGATGGTTCACGTCGGCATAGTCCGCGCGGCGTTACGGCTGCTGATATTTCTTGGGCAGAGCCTTCTTTAGCCCCGTTATCAGCGCGAAGCCCAGTATATACACCGACAAAGCCTCGCCGCCGCCCACGGTCAACGCAGACATGAAGAACGGCTCCCCGGCTTGCCACCATATCAGCCAGCCGATGATCACCGCGTTGACCAGAACCGGAGGCAGCGCGGCAAGCCACGTGTTTCTGCGCAGCCGATATGTCAGCACGGCTGCTATCAGCGTAGCTAGCGATCCGAATATTATGTCGGGCAAACCATACAAGCTTATAATGTTCGCGACGACGCACCCGACGAACAGCCCCGGAACCGCCTCCGGTAACAGTATCGGCAGCAGGGTCATCGCCTCGGAGACGCGCAGCTGTATCGGGCCGTAGCTCAACGGCGAAAGCAGCATCGTTACCGCCGCGTATACCCCGGCGATCAGTCCGGCGGTGGTGAGCTGGCGCACCGTCGGACGGCGGAACAGGTTGATCAGGCTCTTGAGATCCTCGGCGAACGGGTTCGATCCTTGCTTGTTCACGCGTTCGGCCTCCTTTCCAAACAGGGCAATCCGTGTTATACTGGTTTCCAGTTGGGAGGGCTGTATATGAAACCGATTGTAATGACAGCGATAGGCTATGTCAAGACCGGAGGGTTTGCCGCGGCGCGATCAAGGAGAAGGTTATGACGCGCGGCGGCGCGTCTGCCGCGCCGGTAACATCGCGGCGGAAGGTTTGGTCCGTCAAGTCGGTGGTGTCGATGGGACTGCTGTGTTCGCTTGGCGTGGTGCTGGGCACGGCGTTGAGCTTCAACATCATCCCGTTCGGCGGCACGTATACGCTGAAGATTTCCATCAACCTGCTGCCCGTGCATTTGAGCGCGCTGTGTTTCGGGCCGCTGGGCGGGTTCATCGTCGGCGTGATATCGGACTTCCTAAAGTGGGCTATCGCTCCGATAGGGTTCTACCACCCGGGCATCGGCGTTGATATGGGGCTGTCCGGGGTGATCGTGTCGGTGACGCTGGCGCTGATACAGCGCAGGAGAATCCGGCTCGCGCACGAGCCTGACGCTGCGGCGCTGGGTTCGGCTACGTTCTGGCAGATACTCCCGGGCGTGGCGCTGAGCCAGATTGTGTGCTCGATGATCCTTAACTCATACTGGATCGCGTCGATGCAGCATGTGAGCATACTGGTGACGCTGCCGCCGCGCGTCGTCAACGCCGCGATCATGATCCCGGTGTACGCGCTGATGCTTAGGGCTAGCGCGCGGCACGCGACACGGTTCGGTTTGGCTTGAGCAGGCGGTTTATCAGGCGGCTGGATATTGTGATGATTGTGGCTGCCGCCGCGCTGTCGGCTGCCGGATGGCTCGCGTATCGTGGATACGCCGCTGGGAAGCCCGCGCGGGCTGAGATATACGCGGGCGGGAGGCTGGCGAGGGTGTTGGACTTGACGGACGAGGGCGCGCTGGAGTTTGCTTTGCCCGGCGCGCCCTCCGTTGTTATCAGAAAAGAGGGGCATGGGGTTTGGTTTGAGTCGTCCGATTGTCCGGATCAGGTATGCGTTCGCACGGGGGTTATCTCGCTGCCCGGATCGTTCGCGGCGTGCCTGCCCAATGGCGTGATGATCCGCGTCGCGGAGGAGTCCGGCGGCGGGATCGACTCGATCGCCCGATGAATCGCGAGGGGTTGGTTCGGCGCGTGACGCTGGACGGGATGCTGTTCGCGCTGGCGGTCGTGCTGTCGATCGTCGAGGGGATGATCCCCGTTCCCGCTCCGGTTCCGGGCGCGAGGATCGGACTTGCGAACATAACCGTTATGTACGCGGCGTTCTTCGCCGGGAGAAGGGACGCGCTGGTGGTCGCCGCGCTGAAGGGGATGTTCGCGTTTATTACGCGCGGCGCGGTCGCTGGCGCGTTGAGTTTATCGGGGGGGATATTGTCCGCCGTTGTGATGATCGCGCTGGTCTCGGCGTTTCGGGAGCGCGTGTCGTATGTGATGTTGAGCGTCGCGGGCGCGGTGGCTCATAACGCCGGGCAGTTGGTTGTGATACGGTTCATATATTCGTCGCTGGCGCTGGCGGCTTACGCGCCGATGCTCGTTGCGTCCGGGATCGTGTCGGGAATAATCACCGCCGCGATACTGCGCGCGTTGTTGCCGGCGGCGAGGCGGTTCGGCATGGTTGATAGATACGCTGGTATAAATATTAACGAGAAGAGAGGCGTTGACTGAATGAGGAAACCTCGGATGATCATGTTCGATTACGGGCACACGCTGCTAGCTGAGGTGGGGTTTGACACTCTGCGCGGCACGAAGGCGTTGATGCGGCACGTTACAGCCAATCCGCTGAATCTATCGGCGGAACAGGTGAACAGTTTCAACGAGAAATTGTACGGCGAGCTGGCTGAAAAGACGAAAACCGGGAACATAGAGATATGCCAAGTCGCTTTCCAGAGGCTCGCGTATGAATACCAGCGGCTTGAGTTCTCGCTGACCGATCAGGAGATCGAACAGGTATGGTGGGACGGGGCCGCGCCCGGGGCGTATCTGCCGCATGTGCGGGAGATGCTGAAGTTTCTGCGCGATAACGGGTATCGATCCGGCGTTATCAGCAATACGTCCTACTCCGGCGGCGCGATGCGGCATAGGATAGAATCATTCTTTCCCGAACATAAGTTTGAGTTTATAATGACCTCGTGCGATTATGTGCTGCGCAAGCCCAGCAGGATGCTGTTTGAAACCGCGCTGCGCAAGGCGGATCTGCCCGCCCGGGACGTTTGGTTCTGCGGAGACTCGGTGATCGCGGATATTCCCGGCGCGGCGGCGGCTGGAATCTTCCCCGTGTGGTACGAGGACCTAACCCTCAAAAATGACTTCGCTCCGCATGAGAGAATTGTACCTGTACAAGAACACCTGCATGTCTGGGATTGGTCGGAGTTCGTGCGGGTTTTGGGGGGATTGGAGTGATGACGGGCACGCCTCATCTCCCCCTCATTGGCGAGGAGGGAAGGCGGCTGCGGGTTCGGCGTGGGCTGGTATGTGGTTCGACCATACAATATGAATGCCGTCTACTGTGGCAAGTTTTAACAGCAACGCTTGACATGGCTGGAAATTTGATTGCGCCGGTATAGGGATAGAAAGGCTGAAATGCATAAGAGTATTCACTAATATATAACCTGAATCCATAATTAAATTCACCTCACGCGCCGCAATCGCAGTTTGGTTCACCGCACCATGTGCCGCAATTCCATGTGCAGTTGGCGGCGGCTGTTCCCCACGGCTTCATCATTGAGTGCTACGATAACAAGCGTCAGCACCCAGCGTGGCCTGATCTTTTCGAAGGCTATCCAGAGACTGATACGAGATCGGCGGCGAAAAAGACGCGACGCGCAGGTTTTACTATGTGGGAATCGTACTGGGATCATCCTTTGGGCTAGTTTTGCTGTATATTTTTTCGAGATCCGGACTGATGGGAAGCGCGGAACTGCCAGCGCCTACCTCGGCGGCGTGGGCGGCGCAGACAAGCGCCATAGTCGGCGGCTC
>JAIRSO010000015.1 GCA_031255415.1 Oscillospiraceae bacterium | reverse complement strand
CCCCCCATTTGACAACTCCCCGGGCGGCATTGTAGAATCAAGCGAAAGCGTCGAAGGAGGAAAGCGAATGCCGTTGAGCGAGAGTTTGTTGACCGGGTTGTTCATGATGCTGGTAGTGTTCGCGGTACTGATCATACTGATGGCCTTGATTAAGCTGTTCACGGGCGTTATTGCCGGCCTAAGCCGCGCGGATACGGACGGTTCGCACGCGGAACCAAGCGATAGGGGGTGACGGCCTGTGTTCATGGAATCGCTGTTGAAGCTGGCCGAGTCGTCCGGGTTCGCCGCGCTTACGTGGCAGTCGGGCGTGATGCTGGCGCTGTCGTGCGTGCTGGCGTACCTGGCTATCGCGCGCAAGTTTGAGCCGCTGCTGCTGCTGCCCATCGCGTTCGGGATGCTGTTGGCGAACCTGCCCCTGGCGGACATGATGGCCGCGCCGCCCAGCGACGCGGAGAACGGCGGGCTGCTGTACTACCTGTACCTGGGCGTTAAGAAGGGCATATACCCGTCGCTGATATTCCTGGGCGTGGGCGCGATGACGGACTTCGGGCCGCTGATCGCGAACCCGGCCAGCTTGCTGCTGGGCGCCGCGGCGCAGCTGGGGATCGCGGGCGCGTTTGTATTGGCGGCTGCGCTGGGGTTTGATCCAAAGGAAGCGGCGTCGATAGGCATCATAGGCGGCGCGGACGGACCGACCGCCATATGGCTGACCTCCGCGCTGGCGCCGCATTTGCTGGCTCCGATAGCGGTCGCCGCGTATTCGTATATGGCGCTGATACCGCTGATCCAGCCGCCCATCATGCGCCTGCTGACCACGAAGAGAGAGCGCTCCATTAAGATGGAGCAGATGCGCTCCGTGTCGAGGACGGAGAAAATCTGCTTCCCGATTCTGATCACGATGCTGGTGGTGCTGTTCCTGCCCTCGGTCGCGCCGCTGGTTGGCATGCTGATGCTGGGCAACCTGATGCGCGAGTCGGGGGTGGTGGATCGCTTGAGCGAAACCGCGCAGAACTCGCTGATGAATATAGTCGTGATATTCCTGGGCGTGACCGTGGGCGCGACGGCGAACGGCGAGACGTTCCTTAAGCCCCAGACGCTGGGCATAGTGGCGCTGGGATTGCTGACGTTTATGATATCGACGATGGGCGGCACGCTGCTGGGCAAGCTGATGTGCGCCGTGACCGGAGGCAAGGTCAACCCGCTGATAGGCTCGGCGGGCGTGTCGGCGGTGCCGATGGCCGCGAGGGTATCGCAGATAGAGGGCCAGCGCGCGAACCCGGGCAACTATCTATTGATGCACGCGATGGGCCCGAACGTAGCCGGGGTGATAGGCTCGGCGGTGGCGGCGGGCATACTGAAGGCGCTGTTCGGCTGATCCCGCGCGGCGCGGAAACGGGACTCCGACCGGATAATCAGGGCAAGGCGGACGCGTTCCCCTTGCCCTTAACCATGTCCGGGCTTAATATTACGACGCGTGACGGCGCTCGCGAATAATTGTTGCGTTTTCGTTCTGGAACATGTACAATATAGACGTGTAAACGGCGCTTGCGCGGCGAATACTATTACGGTTATTGTATATAATCCGGGAGGAGTAGAAATATGGCGAAACGGCTGCTGCTGGTCGACGACGAGCCTCTGATCCTGAAAGGATTGAAATACAGCCTCGAACAGGACGGCTACGAGGTGGACTCCGCCGCCGACGGCGAGGAAGCCCTTGCTATGTTCGGCAACAGGGCTTACGATCTCATCCTGCTTGACGTTATGCTGCCGGAGATCAGCGGCGTGGAGGTCTGCCAACGCATACGCGAACGCTCCAACGTCCCGATCATCATGCTCACCGCCAAGGGCGAAGACATGGACAAGATACTCGGCCTGGAGTACGGCGCGGACGATTACATGACCAAACCGTTCAATATCCTCGAGGTCAAGGCCCGCGTCAAGAGCATCCTGCGCCGCACCCAAAACGTCGTGTCGGTCGAACAGCCCAAACTGATCCGCGTGCGCGATATGGAGGTCAACCTCGTCAACCGCTCCGTGTCGATCGCGGGCAGGGATATCAAACTCACCGCCAAGGAGTTTGACCTGCTCCAGCTGTTCATCACCAATCGCGGCAAGGTCTTTTCCCGCGAGAGCATGCTCGAGACGGTTTGGAAGTACGACTACCTGGGCGATATGCGCACGGTGGACGTGCACATCCGCCGTCTGCGCGAGAAGATCGAGCGCAACACTTCCCAGCCCGAGTTCATCTTTACCAAATGGGGCGTGGGATACTACTTTACCGATAAGGATTGACGGGGCGAAAGCGTATGCCGCGCTCATCTCGCCCGGCAAAGAGGCGGACAAGGTTCAGCGTTCGCTGGCAGATTGTGTTCGCCTTTTTCGTGATACTGGCCTCCGCGTTCTACTTCGCCGCGTCCGCGCTGACCAGTCTGGTGGGCGAGTACCTGCTGGATAACCGCGTGCGAGCCGAAGCCGCCGCGGCGGCTGAGACCGCGTCGTCCATAGCGGACGCTTTCGCGCGCGCGGACGCGGACTCCCTGTACGCGATACTGCTAAGCGAGAGCGCGTCGCGGGGCAGCCGCCTGATAGCGCTCGACGCGGACGCGCGGGTGCAGGTCGATACCTATTCCAACATAAACGGCTCCCAAGGCGCGAGGCTCAACACCCCCGAGGCGCTGGACGTGCTCTCCGGCGCTCAATCCAGTTTCGGCCTGCATCCGGCTCCCGAGCCAGCCGCGCGCGAGAGGCGCACCTGGATCGATCTGTTCCGAGGCAAGGAGTATCCGCACGGCTGGCTGGGCTATACCGCCGCGCCCATCACGCTGTACGCGGACGGCGGGTTTCAACGCGTGGGCGTGCTGCTGTCGATCAGTTCGGTGCAGGACGTGGTCTCGCAGCTGATCGCCATGCAGGATCAGATGCTGACATACTTCATCGCGGCCGCCGCCGCCGGGATACTGCTCAGCGTCCTGTTCGCGCGCATCATAACCAAACCCCTGAGCAGCCTCGCCGCCGGTATCGACCGCATGGCGCGCGGCGACTTAGCCAGCCGCGTCCCCGTCTCCGGCGGCCTGGAGATGGCGAACCTCTCCCGCGCGTTCAACGAGATGAGCCAGAAACTGGAGAACCTCGACGACGCGCGCAATCAATTCGTGTCCAACGCCAGCCACGAGCTTAAAACCCCGCTGTCCACCATGAAGATACTCATCGAGTCGATGATATACGAACCCGCCATGGAACCCGGCGTGCGCCAGGAGTTCCTTTCCGATATCAATAAGGAGATAGACCGCCTGACGCTGATCATCGGCGACCTGCTGACGCTGGTTAGGGTGGACAGCGGCGAGGTCAAACTGCGCCGCGAGGAGTTCCGCCTCGCCGATCTCACGCGCGAGACCGCGCGCCGGCTCGCGCCTTTGCTGAAAGAACGCGGGCAGGAGCTTACCCTAAGCCTCTCCGACGAGCCCGTCGTGTTCGCCGATCGGTCGAAGATGGCGCAGATGATATACAACCTGCTGGAAAACGCGATAAAGTACACGCCGCCGCACGGCAAGGTGCGCATCCAACTGGGATCGGAAGGCGGACAGGCGCTGCTGGAGGTCACGGATTCGGGCATGGGCATCTCGGAGTCGGAGCAGCGGCGCATATTCGAGCGGTTCTATCGGGTTGACAAGGCGCGCTCGCGCTCCACCGGGGGCACCGGGCTGGGGTTATCGATAGTAAGGCAAGCCGTGCACCTGCACGACGGCGAGATCACAGTGACCAGCGAGGAAGGGAAGGGGGCGACGTTCCATGTCCGGCTGCCGACGGTATAGCGCCGCGAGGCTTACGGCCTGGATCGCGCTTGCTGCGTTGACTCTCGCCATGTGTTCGGGATGCGTCGATAGGCTCCTTCGCGAACGCGCGGACGCTAGGCCTCTGCCGTCCATGCGTCCGTCGGTCATGCCTCCGTTCGGCGACTACCGCGCGATGGAGGATATCCCCGTCACTCTGCGCATACCCGACTGGAACCGCGATAGGTTAGTAGCCGCCGCCGATACCGTAAGCGTCTACGCGGGAGAGGATATAACAGCCGCCGTCGCCGCGCGCGAGCTGGAGCGGCTAAGCCCGCTGTTCCCCAACCTGGGCGGAGCGGAACTGCGGCTAGCGCCGGTCGAGAACGCGCTCGAGCGATCCGGCGCGGTGGCGATAGTCAACCTTGACGCTAACATCTGGCTGTTGGATTCGGCTGAAAAGTCCGTTGTGCGCATGGCTTTGACTTACGCGCTGACCGAACTGCCCGGGGTCGAGTACGTCGGCGTATTGATAAACGGCAGGGATGAAGCGATCGACTCGGGCGGATCGACTCCATACGGACTGCACACCCGCTCCGTCAGCGACGACGTCGAGTCCTATCTGAACGGACTGGACACCGCCGCGTCGTCGGAGTCGGCGGGGTTGTCGCGAGTCGCCGCGCTGTATTTCGCGACGGCGGACGGCCTGCGCGTCCTGCCCGAACCGCGCTCGATAACGATCCCGCCGGGGCCGAGAGAGACCCTGCGCGAGAGGCTGGTATCGGTTATATTAAATGAAATGGCGCTGGGCAGCGCGGCGCGTCCGTCCGACGCGTCGAGGCTGCCGATAGAATACATGGTCGGCGAACCTACGCTGTTCAACCCAGGCGGCAGCGCGGATACCCTGCTTCAATTATCATTCCGCGAGGAGTTGACGGACTACCTCACCGTCAACGGCGGCAGCGCGTATCTATTGTTCGCCGCGCTGACCAACACGCTGACTGGGTTCGTGCCCGGGCTGGACGGTTTGACTATCCAGCTAGGCGGCGCGGTCGTCACGGAGATCCGCGCGCCGGATCGCACGATCCACTTAACGAACGGACGGATGACGCGCGCGGATTTCGCTGGATCAGCGGCGGCTCTATCCGTGTTATACTTTCCGCGCGAAGACGGCGCTGGGTTGATGGCGGTCGAGCGCGCCGTCGATCAGAGCATGGCGGACGAACCGCGCCAGTTGCTGCGCGCGCTGCTAGCGGGGCCTCGCCCGTATGACTCCGACGCGCGGCTGACCCCAGCGCTTCCCGCGGAGGACGGCACGCCTTCCGCGTTCACAGACGCCGACCTGCTGGGCGTTACGATCGTGTCGGGCGAGGCGCTGGTCAATCTATCCGAAGACGCGGCCTCGGCTTGCGCGGAGCTTAACCCGACGCAGGCGCGCTCGTTCATATTCAGCGTGGTCAACACGTTAACGGAATTGCGCGGCGTGAACAGGGTGCGCTTCTTCATCGACTCGCTGGAGAGGGATCTGTTCTATCAGCCGGAGTCGGGCGGCGCGGCTGACGCGCGTCCAGCCGATTTAGCCGGCAGGGCGCGGTCGAGCGTCACGTCGCTGGGCGAGTTTTACCGCCAACCCGGCATGGTCGTCACCGAATTCGGTAACATCAGCGAGCCGGAGCCGAACGAATCCGTCGAGGCTACCGACGCGCAGGATATCATCGATCCGGACGACGCGGAGGATTCCATCGAACCGGACGATCCGGACGAACCGGAAGGTTCAGCCGAGATTGACGAGCCGGCGAATCTCTCCCAGCCGAACGAACCGGCGGACGCGCCGCCCGATCCCGGAGTGGCGTATATTGACGAGATATAGCGAGGCGCCGTATGGCTAAGACTCCAACGATGAACTACAAATCATTCGCCGATTCGGTTAAATCAGGATCGATACGCAGTCTCTACGCGCTCGAGGGGCCGGAAGAGTATCTGGCGCGAGCCGCGCTGAACGCATTGCGCGCCGCTATTCTGCCCGCCGGGCTGGAGTCGATCAACGAGACCGTCCTTGACAATCCCCCCATCGACGAGTTGATCAACGCGGTCGAGACCTTACCCGCGTTCGCGGAGCGGCGGCTGGTGTTCGTGCGCGCGATGGATATATTCACAGTCGACCGCGTGCGCGACTCCCAGGCTCGATCCGACGCGCTGGCGGAGTATCTGCCCCGCGTGCCGGACTCGGCGTGCGTCGTGTTCCGCGTACCGATTAACGCGGATAAGAGGCGCTCCGCGCTGAAGGCTCTGCTGGCTGAAGCGGCGGTGGTATCGTGCGCGCCGCCGTCGGATTATGAGATTGGGTTATTCGTATGCCGCGAGGCTAAGGTTAGGGGATCGTCTATCGACGCGAGGACCGCCGCGTTCCTTATCGATTGGTCGGGACGCGACTTGATTAGGCTTGCGGGCGAACTTGACAAGCTGTGCGCGTACCGCGCCGGGCAATCCATCCGCGTCGAGGATATTGAGGCGCTGGCTATACGAACGGAAGAATCCACCGTGTTCCAATGGCTGGACGCGCTCATCGATGGAAACGCGGCGTCCTCGCTGTCCATACTGGACGCGCTCAACGAGTCCGGCGGGAGCGTGTTCCCCCTGCTCGCGCTGGCTGAAAAGCGATTGCGGCAGATGCTGTACGTCGATCATATGGCAAGGGAGAAGCGTCCGTTCGCAGACATAGTCAAGCAGTCGGGCATGCCCGATTTCGCGGTTCGCCGCGAACTTCGCAAAACGCAAACAACCCGCTCGCAGCCGCGATCAATCGCGCTGCGGGCAGGTCTTGCGCTGCTCATGGAGACCAACGAGGCGATACGCTCGGGGCGGCTGGACGAATCGGACGCGCTGCCGCGCATTCAGTTCGGTCTTAGCGGCATGCCGCTATCCGGGTGACGGCGTTACGCCTTTGCCGCAGCCTTGTTGAGCCGCAGCGCCATGCGTGACTTGCGGCGGTTCGCGGCGTTCTTGTGGATAACGCCTTTGGAGGCCGCGCGATCCACCGCGCCGGAGGTTTGCGCCAGCAGAGCCGCCGCCGACGCTGGCTCCTTGACCAACGCGGTCTCGAACTTCTTGATCTGCGTCTTCATCGCGGACTTGACCATGCGGTTGCGCAGGTTCTTCTTCGCCGTGACCTTAACCCGCTTGATAGCGGACTTGATGTTGGGCATACTCCATCTCCTCAATCATGGATGATCTTCCTGACTGTTTTCAGGCACGCTCCGCATAGTATAGCATACTTCCATCGACTATGCAAATATTTTTCAATGGATCCAATCGGCAGTCAATAGCCGGTCGATTACTGGTAGGAGCGCAGGCTCCCCTGTCGCCTCCTTAAGGGGAGACAAGGGGTTCTGCGTTCCACTCAATTGCCCAGTATGAATTCCCAATCATCCTGCGCGACTCTTGAAACACGTCGCGCTCTTGTGATATACTGGAAAAACCCGACTCAATTATCAACCGAAAGAAGGGTCATGCCATGGCCGATGCTAACACCGCCGCCGCCCCTCCCGCATCCATCGGCCACTCGGATGAATCGGCCGAACGCGCGCACCTTGACCAAACGCTCGCCCTCATCGCCGATGAGACCGCCAAACTCGAACCTTCATTAGAGGAAGCGCAAAGGGATCTGCGCCAGCGCAGCCGCGAAGCGCATGGCGGCTACACCGACGAGCTGGGCGTGGCGGAGATTGTCTTCGCGTTCCGCGATCAGAACCTGCGCAATATGCGCCTCGCGTCGCGCCAGCCATACTTCACGCGCGTGGATTTCATTCCAGCGTCGGGCGCGGAGCGCGGTCAATCCCGTTCGTATTACATCGGCAAGTGGGGCGTGACCCGCGGCGAGACATACGAGCAGATCGTCGTGGATTGGCGCGCGCCCGTCGCGAACCTGTATTACTCAGGCCAGGTCGGGCCGATGAAGTACGACGCGCCGGGCATTGGCGACGGGGATATCACCGTCATCGAAGGCGAGTTGACGCTCAAGCGCCAGTTCGGCATACAGGACGGCAAACTGATCTCCATCTTCGATACGGGGATAGCGGGCAGCGACGCGTACCTGCAGAGCGTGCTGGGCGAGGCGCGAGGAGACCGGCTGCGCGAAGTCGTCACATCGTTGCAGGCGGAACAGAACGAGGTGATCCGCAGTCCGCTGGATAAATGCCTCATCGTGCAAGGCGCGGCGGGGGCTGGCAAGACCACCATCGCCCTGCATAGGGTCGCGTATCTGCTGTACGCGCACAGGCAGAGGCTTCAGCCTAAGCATGTGCTGATACTCGCGCCTAACCCTATGTTCCTTAACTATATCGCGGCGGTGCTGCCGGATCTGGGCGTTGAGCAGGTCGCGCAGACCACGTTCGACGAGTTCGCTTGCGCTCTGCTGGGCAAGAAAGCCCCGGCGATGGTGTATCCCCACGAGACCGACGATCCCCTTGCCCTCGAGCAGGAGATGGATAAATGGGTCGAGAAATCGCTGTCGTTCCATGGATCGACGCGGTTTGCCGAACTGCTTCAGATATACATGGATTACCTCGAGCCGCGCGTGCTGCCGCGTATGGACGTATTGTTCGGCCCCGCGACTCTGTATACTTACGAACGCCTGCAAGAGATATTCCTGACGGAATTATCTCCCTTCCCTCTATCGCGGCGGCTGGACGAGATAGAGAAATATATTAAGAAACAGTTAAAGCCCGCGCTGGAGCGCGTGCGCGAGGTGCTGGACGAGACGTGCGCCCAGCGCGCAGCCAAACTATCCATGATGATGCCCGACTGCCCGGAGCGCCAGGAAATGATGCGCAAGCTGTACGCCAGCCGGGATCAGCGGCTTATGGAAGCCAAGGAACGATCAAAGACATTCTGGAAAACGCTGCGCGCGTCGTGGCCTGTGCTCGATCCGATCGCCGTTTACTCCGACTTCCTTAAATCACACGACTTGAAAGACGCGTCGGACGCGTACGTCATGCCGATGTCGTACAACGAGCGCAAGATGTTCGCGGCGATCTCCGAGCGCACCCTCCCGCTGTTGAAACAAAAGCGCGCTTACTCCGCCGATCTCGCGCCCCTGCTAGCCATCGAGCGCCGCGTTACCGGACTGCCTAAGTTCGAGGCGCGACACATCGTGATAGACGAGGCGCAGGACGCGTCGCCGTTCCAGTTCTGGATATTGCGCGAGGCGCTGGGTCACGACTCGTTCACGATAGTCGGCGATCTGAATCAGGGGATCAGGACTCGGCAAGGCCTGCGCGATTGGCAGACGCTCCAGGATAAAGTATTCGCGAAACGCGCGGTGATGCGCGGCCTCACGGTCAGTTACCGCAACACGATCGAGACGATGCGGCTGGCTAATCATATCGCGTCCGCGTTCCCGATCCCCGGCGTGGAGCTTGCGCGGCCTGTGCCGCGGCGCGGTCCGGAGCCTGTGTTCAAGGAGCTTAAGCCTGTTGACTCGTTGAGCGTATTTATCCAGCCGATAGTGAATCAACTCCGCGCCGACGGTTATCATTCGATAGCGCTGGTCGAGAGGACGTTCGCGCGCGCTAAGTCGCTGCACGAGACGCTGCCCGGTTCCATGAACGCCCGGCTGCTAGACGCGCGCAAAGACGCTTACGATAACGGGCTGGTGGTGGTATCCGCGGCGCACACGAAGGGGTTGGAGTTTGACGCGGTGATCATCTGCGACGCTTCGGAGAAATGGTACCAGACCGACGCGTACCATGCCAGGCTGTTGTATGTATGCGTGACGCGCGCGCTTCACAGGCTATACGTATTCTGGCGCGGGGAGAGGTCGCGATTGCTCGCCTGGCAAGCGTGAGCCGGAGCGTGGTTCATCGATAATAACTAATGAGCGACTCCTCTTTCGCTTCGCGTCGGGGGAGGCTGCGGCATACCTTCCACCGTATCCCTTACGCGAACTGTTGACACGCGCCGCGCAATCGGATATAATGCCGCCCAATACCCCAATCTACCAGCAAGCGGAGGTATCACGTATGAACCAGATTCAAGAGATTGCGTTTCGAATTCGCGACCTGCGTGAGACCCTCGCGCTCACGCAGGATCAAGCCGCCGAAAGGTCCGGCATGACCGCCGCGGAATACGCGGCTTACGAGTCCGGCGAGACGGACTTTTCGTTCTCGCACCTGTTCAACATCGCGGAGACGCTGAAGGTGGATATTTCCGACCTGCTGACCGGCGAGAGTCCCAAGCTGCGCGGATATATCGTCACCCGCCGAGGCGAAGGCCTAGCCTTCGATCGGCGCAAGCAGTACCATTACCGCCACCTGGCGTACAACTTCAAGGACAAGAAGGCCGAGCCGTTCCTCGTCACGGTCGAAAAGGATAAGCCGGACGCGGCTAAACAGGCTCACGCCCACGACGGGCAGGAGTTCGATTACATCCTGGCCGGAGCCATGCGGCTAAACCTGAACGGCAGCGATATCTGGCTGCGCGAGGGCGATTCAGTCTACTACGACTCCAATCTGCCCCACGTGATGTACGCGCCGGAGGGGGATTGCCGGTTCCTTGCGGTTGTTATCAAGTAAGGAGGATCAAGCGATGGCGTTGTACCGCGAGTATCTGGACGTGGAGGGCGATTTCCTCAACTATGAGGATTTTTATAAGAATTTCCGTTTGAAAAAACCTGCAGGGTTCAATTTCGCTTTCGACGTGGTCGATAGGTTGGGACGCGAGGAACCGGACAGGCTGGCTCTGCTATGGCGCGGGCCCGCCGGAGACGAGAAGCGCTTAACGTTCGGCGAGACGTCCGCTCTATCCAATAAGGCGGCGAACATGATGCGCGCTCTGGGCGTGAAGCGCGGCGACCGCGTGCTGTTGATACTGAAGCGGCATCACGAGTTCTGGCCTGTGCTGATGGGTCTGCACAAGCTGGGCGCGATAGGCGTGCCCGCCACCCATCTGCTGACCAAGAAGGATATTGTTTACCGAGTCCGACACGCGAATATCACGGCGATAGTGTGCACCAGCGACGGCGTTATCGCGGACAGCGTTGACGAGGCGCTGCCCGAGATACCCGCTCTAGCGGCGCGCGTCGTCACGCGAAAACCCCGCGAAGGCTGGCAGTCCTATGAATCGCTGATGGAGGCCGCGTCCGTATCGTTTACGCCGGACTGTCCTAAACCTTGCGATAACGATCCGCTTCTGCTGTACTTCACATCCGGCACGACCGGCATGCCCAAGATGGTCGTTCATAATCACTGGTATCCGCTGGCGCATATAGTCACAGCCGCGTACTGGCAGCGGGATATCGACGGCGGGCTTCACCTGACGATCAGCGAAACGGGCTGGGCCAAATCCGTGTGGGGCAAACTATACGGGCAGTGGCTGGCGGGTTCGGCCGTGTTCGCGTATGACTTCGATCGGTTCGCGCCGGCCGAGATACTGGACATGATCGGCAAGTATCGCATAACGACGTTCTGCGCGCCGCCGACCATGTACCGGTTCATGCTGCAGGAGGATTTTTCGAAATACGATCTGTCGTCGCTGAAACACTGCTCCGTCGCCGGCGAACCGCTGAGTCCGGATATGTACGAGGATTTCCTCAAGAGAACCGGGCTTGAGATGCGCGAGGCGTTCGGGCAGACGGAGATAGTGGTATTGCTCGCGACATTCCCGTGGGTCAAGCCGAATCCCGGCAGTATGGGCAAGCCCTCGCCGCTGTTCGACGTGGACTTGATCAACGACGAAGGCGAGTCGTGCCAGCCCGGCGTGCCCGGCGAGATCGTCATAAGGACGCATCACGGCGCGCCGACAGGCATGTTCATCGGCTACGACAACGACGAGGAAATGACCAGGGACGTTTGGTCGGACGGGGTGTATCACACCGGTGATCTAGCGTGGAAAGACGAGTGGGGATATTATTGGTATGTCAGCCGAAAGGACGATGTGATCAAGTCCTCCGGGTACCGCATAGGCCCGTTCGAGGTGGAGTCGGCGCTAGCGGAGCATCCCGCCGTGCTGGAGTCCGCCGTGACCGGCGCGCCCGATCCGCTGCGCGGGCAGGTGGTCAAAGCGACGATCCGGCTCAAACCCGGATTCGATCCATCGGACGCGCTCAAAAAGGAACTGCAGGATCACGTTAAGAACGTGACCGCGCCGTATAAGTATCCGCGATTGATCGAGTTCGTGGACGATCTGCCCAAGACCATCAGCGGGAAGATCCGCCGCGCCGCGCTGCGGGATAAACAGTAACGGCGACAGGCATGGAGGGACGGACTCGCCCGCCGGGAGCGATCGCGGGCGGGGTTGTTCCTCCATGTTTTCGCGCGGGAGTTATGGCGATCACGCGGGGCGGGAAGCGTTGGCTAAGCCGACAGCCAAGCGTCCGCTCTCGGGCGGTTATCGCGCGCTCTCCATTAACCCCAACCCCCGCCCAGCCTTGCCAGCCGCACAAAAACACCGTACATGCATACACTGACAGTGAACGAGAGGAAGTGAGTGCACTAAACTAAGCGGGATTCCATTGAATCCCAAGAAATATTCAGGCCAGGACCCCCCGCGTAACGACCGCGGTGGTGGTCTGTACGCAGGATACGGTCCTGGAAGCATATGCTTTCGGAGAGTGAAAGATCCATGATCGTAAAACGCGGAGAAATCTACAGCGCGGACCTGAATCCCGTCGTGGGTTCGGAGCAGGGCGGAATACGGCCCGTGCTGATCATCCAGAATGATATAGGAAACAGGTTCAGTCCAACCGTAATTGTTCTCGCCATAACCTCCAGACTCGGCAAGACCCGGCTGCCCACGCACGTCGAGATCCCTGTCGGCGAGGGGGGGCTGGCAAAACCGTCAATCATCCTGGCCGAACAAGTGAGAACCTTGGAAAAGACGCGGCTGGGGATAAAGCTGGGGAAGCTCAGCGAGAGGGAGATGGCGCGCGTGGAGGCGGCGATTAACGCCTCGCTGGGCATCAGCTGCGACTGCGAGCGCGCGATCCCATGATCACCAGTCCATACCGCGCCCGGCGCGGCGCGAATGAATAGATATCTTATGCTTAACGACGCGGGACGCCATCGGGCGTTCCGCGTTTTCACTTTCGGGCGTAAACGTATATAGATTGTCATTCCATGTAATCATACGCCGCCGTTTGTGGTATAATATGGCATGGATCAAACCGGGGGAGGCGCTATGACCGACGCGAACCGACGACGATGGATCGATATGGCCGGATACGCCGCGGGCATTGTAATAATGTCCGCCGCGTACCCGTTATTTTTCCTGGAGAACGATATCGCTCCGGGCGGGCTTAGCGGCGTGGCTATGCTGCTGCACCGATGGCTGCCCGTCAGCGTGGGCATGACGACGTTCATATTGAACGTGCCTTTATTCGCCCTGGGATACAGGCAGCGCGGGTTCGCGTTCATCGCGCGGTCGTTCCTGGCGATGGCCGCCACGAGCGTGCTGATCGACGCTCTACCGTTCCAGACGCTGACGCGGGACGCGATGCTGGCCTCGCTGGGCGGCGGCGTGATGCTGGGCGCGGGGCTGGGCCTGGTGATCCGCGCCAACGCCACCACGGGCGGCACCGACATGGCCGCCATAATGCTTCACAGGCGCTTCCCCGTGCTCTCGATCGGCGGGATACTGCTGGCTATCGACTGCGTCGTGATACTGGGCGCGGCGGTCGTGTTCGAGCCGCAGTCGGCGCTGTACGCGCTGACCGCGCTGTTCGTATCCACGCGCGCGATGGACGCGGTCGTGACGGGCTTCGACGCTGCGAAGGCGTTCTTCATCATATCGGACAAACACGCGGCTATCAGCGCGCGGATACTGGCGGACATGGAGCGCGGCGTTACGCTGCTGCACAGCAAGGGCGCTTATACGGGCGCGGAGCGCGAGGTGCTGCTGTGCGTCGTCACGCGCGTCCAGGCTCCGATGCTCAAGCGGATCGTGTGCGCGGAGGATCCGCGCGCGTTCATGATAGCCACGGACGTTCGCGAGGCTATGGGCGAAGGCTTTGACCAAGGCGCGGGCTGACTGCCCGCGAACGCGGCTCTTTACTCAAATCCCGCCGTCGTGGCGAAATAGTCCTCCATAGTCTCCGCGCGGCGGATCATCCGGAATGATCCGTCGCCTTCGATCATAACCTCGGCGGAGCGCAGTTTCCCATTATAGTTATACCCCATCGAGCGCCCGTGCGCGCCCGTATCGTGCAGTACGACCAAGTCGCCTATATCCACGCGCGGCAGCGGACGGTCGATGGCGAACTTATCGTTATTCTCGCACAACGATCCTACAACGTCATACAGATGATCCGGCGGCAGATTCTCCTTGCCGGGTATCGTTATGTGATGGTACGCGCCGTACATAGCCGGACGCATCAGGTCGGCGGCGCACGCGTCCAGCCCGATATAATTCTTATGAATCTCCTTCTTGTGAATCGCTCTCGACACCAGCCAGCCATACGGCCCGGTCATGTACCGCCCTAGCTCGGTGGCGATGCTCACCCGCATGCCCGACGGTTTTATTATTTCATCATATACGTTGCGCACCGCCTCGCCTATCCAGGCTATGTCGGCCTCCCGCGCGTCCGGCTTATACGGTATGCCTATGCCCCCGGACAGGTTGATCATGAAGAACTCCACGCCGTGCGAGTCGGACAACTCCATCGCTGTCCTGAACAGCGTCCGCGCCATGGTCGGATAATACGTGTCGTCGGTCGTATTGCTGGCTAGGAACGAGTGCAGCGCGAACCGTTTCGCCCCGCATTGCTTCAGCGCCGATACCGCCTCGTCCAACTGCGGCCTCGTCATGCCAAACTTGGCCTCGCCCGGCGATCCCATCACCGCGTTGCCCAGCATGAAGTCGCCGCCCGGGTTGAACCTTAGGCAGATATCCTCCGGCACCCCGGCGCAGTCGCGAAGGAAATCCACATGCGTCACATCGTCCAGATTGATAATCGCGCCCAATTCGCGCGCCAACTTATACTCAGCCGCCGGAGTCATATTCGAGGAAAACATTATAAACTCGCCGGATAACCCGCATCGCTCCGCCAGCTTTAGTTCCGTGTACGACGCGCAGTCAACGCCGCAGCCCTCTCGCTTGAGCAGGTTGATGATAGCGGGGGTTGGAGTGGCCTTGACCGCGAAATATTCGCGGAATCCAGGATCCCACGCGAACGCTTCGCGCAGGCGCTTCGCGTTGGCGCGTATCCCCTCCGCGTCGTACAGATGGAAAGGCGTGGGTATTCGATCGGCAATCTCGAGCAGTTTCGCGTTGGAGGGGGTTGTCCGTGGCATGAGCGTCACATCCTTAATATATATATAACTAAATCTTCCTCGACAGCGCGCCGACTCTATGCATCGCCTCGTCGGTATCCTCGGGACTGCCGAACGCGGTTAGGCGGAAATAACCCTCGCCGCACTTGCCGAACCCGGAGCCTGGCGTGCCGACCACGCGCGCCTCTTTGAGCAGGTAATCAAAGAAACCCCATGAATCCATGTTATCGGGGCAGCGCATCCATACATACGGCGCGTTCACGCCGCCCGTCGCCTCTATGCCCGCGCCGCGCAGCGCGTCTAGTATCCTTCGCGCGTTCCGCATATAGACGGAGATAGTCTCCGCGCACTGGCTCTGGCCTGCCGGCGAATACACCGCCTCCGCTCCTCGCTGAACGATATACGGCGTGCCGTTGAACTTCGTAGCCTGGCGGCGAGCCCACAGCGCGCGCAGGGATACCCCGCCGCGCCTCAATTCCTCCGGCGCCACCGTCCATGAACAGCGCACGCCGGTGAACCCCGCCGTCTTTGAGAACGAGCATATCTCGATCGCGCAGGTCTTCGCTCCGTCGATCTCATAGATCGAGCGCGGTATATCCGGATCGGATATGTACGCGCGGTACGCAGCGTCATATATGATAATCGATCCGTGTTCGTTGGCGTAATCCACCCACGCGCGCAGTTGCGCCCTCGACGCTGCGGCGCCCGTCGGGTTATTAGGAAAACATAAGTAAATCAGATCGACATGCCCGTCGGGCGGCGGCGCTACATAACCGTTCTCCCGCGTGCACGGGAACGTTACCAGCCTCTCCCACCTCCCATCGGCGTAATGACCCAGCCTCCCGGACCACGCGTTGCTGTCCGCGTATACGGGGTAAACGGGATCGCTCACGCCTACGACGCAATCATTGCCGAACAGCTCCTGTATGTTCGCGCTGTCGGACTTCGCGCCGTCGCTTATAAAGATATCCTCCGGCGGTATATCCGCGCCGCGCCGTTTATACTCGTGCTCCGATATGGCTTTGCGCAGGAAATCATATCCCCCGTCGGGAGGGTATCCGCGCAGAGTCGCGGCTGACAATTGCTCGTCTGCGGCGGACTTCATCGCGTCCACGCACGCGCGCGGCAGCGGGCGCGTCACATCCCCGATACCCATGCGGATGATACGCGGACCATCGCCGCCGTGCTTCTCGCTGAACGCCGCGACCTTCCTGGCGATCTCGCTGAACAGGTACGACGAGGGCGCCTCCATTGCATATGAATTTAACATATTACCTCCGTATAATTAACGTCTGCGCGGCGTATCCAGCATGTCGTTCATGCCGTACAAGCCGGGCGGTTTCGGCGCTAACCACTGAGCCGCTCGGAGCGCGCCCCTTGCGAACACGTCGCGGGAGTGCGCGCGGTGGGTAAGCTCGATCGTCTCGCCGTCCATCAGGAAGAACACGGAGTGATCCCCTGCGGCGGTGCCGCCTCTGATCGCGTGAATGCCTAGCTCGCCGCGCTGGCGGGGAGGCTCGTTCGGCGCGCGTCCGTAACGGGGGATCAACGGTTCCGCGTTGGCCTCCTCTATCGCGCGCGCAAGCGCCAGCGCGGTGCCGCTGGGCGCGTCTAGTTTCGTGCGGTGATGCGTTTCGGTGATCTCCACGTCGCACCCGGATAGCGTCAGCGCGGCGCGGCGCGCCAGCTCGGTCAGCATGTATACGCCAACGGAAAAATTAGCCGATCGGAATATGGCGATATCCTTGGACGCGGCGGAGATGCGCATCATATCCGATTCGTCGTATCCGGTCGTGGCAAGTACTAGCGCGGCGTGACGATCATGAGCAAACGCCAGCAGTCTGGTCAGCGCCTGCGGCCTCGTGAAGTCGATCACTACGTCGATGGCCTCGCGCACGTCGTCCAGCGCGCTGTATAACGGAAACTGTAACGTCGATCCGTCCGCTCGCGCGTCGACTCCGGCTACGATGACGAGCGCGTCGTTAGCTGCGGCTAATCGGGTGTTCTGCGAAGGTTCTTCAACGAGCGCGGCGATGGCTTGACCCATGCGGCCTAGCGCGCCGTGGAGTAAGATTCGCGTCAGCGCGAATCCCCCCTTTATCTGTCAATTGCCAATAGGGCGGGGTGACGAGGAACGGGGAACGGGGTGCGGTTTCATACAAGGGTTTGTTGTAAGTGCGCTTACAACAAACCCTGTCCCAATTTTGGGGTGATAACACAACCCGTCGTCAAGGTCGGGTAGTATTTTCTGACAGGCATACCGGCCGGACACGGTATGCCTGTCAGAAAATCTCCACCCTACCCTTGACGACTAGAGTGGTTAGACTCCATGCGGGTCGGGACGCGGAGGTGTTGCCGCGAGAGAGGGAACCGTTTACGCCGGCGCGATTACGGTTTCTGGTCGAGGTCCGGGACCAGGCTCCAACCCATCCGGTTTGACTCGATCCTCCTTCGCCTTGGGCGGCGGTATCGGCTTTGAATCCCGGATTGCCTCCAACGCGTCCCTGTCCACCGTCTCGCGCTCCAGTAATAACTCCGCTAATTGCTGCAGCTGCGTCCGCCGCGCCGTTATCATCCGCTCTACCTCGACGGAGCAATCCTCCAGCGTGTCGTGTATGGCTTGATCTACCTTCGCCGCGACTATCTCCGACATGTTGCGGGATTGCGTGAAGTCGCGGCCTAGGAAGACCTCTTGGTCGTTGCCTAGGTACATCGGCCCTAACTCATCCGACATGCCGAACTGCGTGACCATGCGGCGCGCTAACTGCGTCGCGTTCTGTAAGTCGCTTACAGCGCCGGTCGTCACGTCGCCGAATACCACCTTCTCGGCGGTGCGCCCACCCAGCGCAACCCGTATCTTCGCCAGCAGTTGCTTCTTCGTTACAAATGAATTCTCCTCGTCCGGGAGCAGCTGGATGTGCCCGCCCGATTGACCGCGCGGCACGATCGTCACCATGTGGATCGGATCGCCGTCCTCGTCGTACAATCCCGCGATCGCGTGCCCCGCCTCGTGGAACGCTACAATCCTGCGATCCCGCGCCGATACCCTGCGGCTGCGCTTCTCCGGCCCCATCTCGACGCGGGTTATCGCTTCCTCAAGATGCCGCCCGTGAATCTCTTTCTCGTTCGCGCGCGCGGCTAGGATCGCGCCCTCGTTCATGACGTTCTCAAGATCAGCGCCCGTGAACAACGGCGTGCGGCGCGCTATCGTCTCAAGACTCACGTCGCCAGCCAGCGGCTTGCCCTTGCTGTGCACTTTTAGGATATCCACGCGGCCTTGCACGTCGGGATAATTGACGGTGATCTGCCTGTCAAATCGCCCCGGCCTTAACAGCGCCGGATCAAGTATGTCGCGACGGTTCGTCGCGGCCAGTACGATAACGCCCTCGTTGGTCGAGAATCCGTCCATCTCTACCAATAATTGGTGCAACGTCTGCTCGCGCTCGTCGTGGCCTCCGCCTAGACCCGCGCCCCTGTGCCGGCCTACCGCGTCAATCTCGTCTATGAATATTATCGCCGGGCTGTGCTTCTTCGCGTTCTCAAACAGATCGCGCACGCGGCTCGCGCCTACCCCGACAAACATCTCCACAAAGTCCGATCCGGATATGCTGAAGAACGGCACCCCGGCCTCGCCCGCTACAGCCTTCGCCAACAGCGTCTTGCCCGTGCCCGGCGGGCCTATGAGCAGCATGCCCTTGGGTATGCGCGCGCCAATGTCCGTGAACCGCTTCGGATTCTTGAGGAACTCGACGATCTCCTTTAGCTCCTCCTTCTCCTCGTCAGCCCCGGCTACGTCGGTGAACTTGATCTTGTTCGTGCTGGGATCCGCTACGCGCGCGCGCATCTTGCCAAAACCCATCACCTTCGAGTTGCCGCCCGTCTGCTGGCGCATGATGAACATCCAAAACCCCGCCATCAGCACCATCACCACCAGGTACGGTATCCAGTCGAAATACCATGGATTTTGAGCCGGGAGCAGATAATCCACCGCGAACCCGAAATCATTGTCGCCCACAGCCTCCGGCGCTATGCCCAACTGCTTGCCGCGAATGATCCTCACCGTGTCGAAGAACCTGTCGCGGTCTATCACGCATTGGAAATCATATCGGTTCGGGAAGTCGGCCGCCGCTATGCGCGTATCCCTGCGCAGCCCGACAACCTGCTCCTGAATGACGGCGATCCGCTTGATCTGCTGCGTCTCCAGCAGCGTCAGCAACTCGTCATATTGGATGGCTGGATCCTCTTTGGGCGTCATCGACCAGAAGAACCGCGACATCATCAGCAGTGCGATGAATATCACGACCCATATAGCGAAGTTCTTCATCGGCTTTTTCAGCATGTTTCCCCCTTGTCGTCCAGATTGCGCGGTTCGCCGGCCCGCGGCGCTTCCTCTCCCATTTTTTGATAACAGGCGGGTTTTAATACGCCTATCACGGGCAAATTACGGTACCGCTCGTCAAAATCGAGTCCGTACCCGACCACGAACAGATCGTCTATCTCAAATCCGACATAGTCGGGCGTAAGCGGCTGCTTCCTGCGCGATGGTTTATCCAGCAGCGTCGCTATCCTGATCGACGCGGGGCGGCGCGCCAAGAGCATCCGCTTGAGGTATGACATCGTCAGCCCCGAATCAATTATGTCCTCGACTAATAATATATGCCGACCCTCTACGGGCTTATCCAGATCCTTCAACAGCCGCACCTGCCCGGATGAGCGCACGCCCGCTCCGTAACTGGACGTTGATATGAAGTCCAGCGCGACATGGCGGGGTATCGCGCGCAGCAGATCGGACAGGAACACGCACGCGCCCTTGAGTATCCCCACCAGCAGCGGCTCCTCGCCCGGGCCGTAACTCGCGTCTATCCGCGCGCCCATCTCGCGCACGCGCGCGCGTATCGTCTCCTCGGACAGCAGCACGCGCTCCAAATCGCGCGCCAGCGGTTGATCGCTCAGCGTACCATTCATGCTATACTCCATGGCGCGCAGCCGCGCCAGCTCAACATTACGTAATCGTCCATATCCGCGCCGGACTCGACGCGCAGCCGCTCCGACGCTCCGACTCCCACGGCCCATAGTATCTCCGATCCAATCGCGAGCATCGGCACGCACGCGCGGAACGGCTCGTCAATCTTCCTATTGATGAGCGCGTCGCTTACCAGCTGCCGCCCCCGCGATCCGAACGGAGTCCACCAATCGCCCGGCTTTCTCGCGCGCCACGCCGCTTGATCCAACAGTGCGCGCGGCGCTGTCTGCACCAACAGTCCGTCGCCGAACCCTTTGCCGTCCGCGGGTTCCACGCCGATCATCGCCGGATCATAACTGAACGCGCGGCGCGAATCCTCCGGCGCGAGCGCGTGCATCCTGCCCGCGACGCGTTTCGCCGTCCATCCGCGCGGCAGGTTAGCCGCCTCCCCGGATCGCAAGCCCAGCATCGATTCAATATGCCGCGATTCCCACGGCTCGAGTCCCAGCCTGCGCGCCGTGAGCCTCAACGCGCGCGACGCTACCGCCGCGTGCAGATCATACAGCCCCTCGATAAACGCGCCGTATGCCGTCCGCGCGAACGCCTCGTCCAGGAACGCCAGCGCCAGCGCGTCCATATAATCGTTGTCTCGCGAAGCCAGCGCAGCCATTCTCGCCAGCGCCCGGGACGCGGCGGGATTGACGCGCCTGAACAGCGGCATCGCTTGATGGCGAAGCATCGCACGCGGTTGGCTGGGATCGGCGTTTGTAGCGTCCTCGCGCCAGGGCTGACCGATCTCGCGCAGAGCGCCGCGCAGTAAGGACGGCTCAACGTCCAGCAGCGGCCTGATATACATGCCGCGAACCGCCCTCATGCCTTCCAGCCCCGACACGCCCCCGCCCCTTATCATATGAAGCAGAACCGTTTCGGCCTGATCCTCGCGATGATGCGCCAGCGCGATTCGATCCGCTCCACGCTCTTTCGCTATGATCCTGAACGCGTCGTACCGCACCCGCCTCGCCGCGTCCTCCAGCCCGCCGCCGCTCTCGCGCGCCTCTTTCGGCGCGTCGACGCTCTTGACGGACAGGCGAACGCCCAGCCGATCGCACAACTCGCCGACAAACCGCGCGTCTTCCAGCGAGTCGCGTCCGCGTATGCCGTGCTCGACATGCGCCGCTTCCAGCCGAAAGCCCATCTTCTCGCGCAGAGCGTCAAGAGCCAGCACCAGCGCCGTGGAATCCGCGCCGCCTGACACGGCTGCCAGCGCCAGCGCGCCTTGAGGGATCATCCCCTGCCCGCGCAACGCGGCCTCCGCGAGGCTGACCATACGATCAAACGAGCCGCCCATCGTTTCTATTGTACCCGCTGAACCGCCTGTACGCAACAGGTTGGGATATTATTTGGCATAGTTTTCACACTTCGTCCGGATTCCTGACCAGCACGATCCGTCCGCAGTTCTCACAATCGACCGATTCCGCGCCCATGCGTATCGAACGCATAACGACGGTGGGCAGGTTCATATTGCAACCGCCGCATCTGTCGTCGGTCAGGATCGAGACGGGCGGCGTCTTATGCATCTTGATTAGTTTATATTTGGCGATAAGCTCCTGCGGCACGGCGCTCGCGGCTTGAACGACGCGCTTGCGCAGCGAGTCTAGATAGGAGCTTTGCTCCTTATACTCGCCGTCGTAGACGACCTTGAGCTTGTCGAACTCCGCCTTAACGCGCGCGGCTCGCACGCGCACCTCGTGCTGTTGTTTCGCGCGAACGTCCGAATCCTTGCGGATCTTCTGCAACTCCTGCTCCATTCGCCCGATCGCGTGCATCAGTTTCTGGCAGTAGTCCAGCGACTTGCGCGCGATGTCCAGCGACTCCGGTTCAGTTTCTTCCAGCGTCTCCTGCAGGTCGCGCAGCGATTCCTCGGCCTTGACCGTGTCGGCCGTCAGGGCGGTGATGCGCTCGGCCATAGCCGCCAGGTCTGACTCTATCTTGCGCATCGCGTTCTGCTGTTCCAGCAGGAAATCGCGGTCCTTCAGCAGTTTGAGCCGGCTGGGGTTGCCGCGCATCTCGCGCTCGAAGAGGTCGGCTTCCATGTCTGCCCGTTGATACTTCCATAGCATAATAAGCTCGTTGTCCATGCGCCCTCCCGTGAATCGCCTCGCCAGCGGCGGATCAATAACAAAAACCCATGGTATTATAACGCATGGCAAGGGCTTTGTAAACTTTCGGGCGGCATAAAATGATCGCGGGGTTCTTTACGGTCGACGCGCGGGCTTGGACATGCAAAAACCTCGCGGCGGCGCGCGAGCCCGCCATAACCGAACCCGCGCCGTTTCGCGAGGCTGTCCTCATAATCCGCGTTTCATTGACGATATCGTCTAGTAGTCTGCTAAGTCCAAACCTCAAGTTATGAGCGAGAGATTTTCGTTGCTCGCTAAGGTGAGTGGAGGAGGCGGACTGGAGATCCGTCGACGGAAAGAACCGACGCGAGCGGCGAAAAGAGCCGCTCATAACTGAGTGTTTGGACTTAGCAGACTACTAGGCCGCGCGGCGTTATCCTTGGTTCATCTCGGCGTTGTCGAGCACATTCCGGCACGCGTACAGCATGCCCAGCCCGATCGGCGTTTCAACCGCCAGTATCGCGGCTAGCAGCGTCCCGACCGGCGAGAGTATGACCACTCCCCTGATCATAAGTATTATGCCCAGCGTCACGCCCGGCGCGAGTATGACGAGCAGCAGCAGGAAATACAGCGTCGTCTGCAACCACTTTACTACAAGATGCCCCCACAGCATATCGACCGTAAGATTCGTCGCCGCCAGTAACAACGAGAACATCAACCGCGTCGCCACAGCCAGAATGATCGCGGGCGCACTCATCCGCAGTATGATCCCGCATAGTATCCACGTTACCGACGACTCGACCGTCTGCTGGCGAAAGACCTGGCTCAGGCACGCTAGCAATTTCTTGAAAGGAGGCTCGGGAGTCAAGTAGATATACGGCTGCGTCAGCTCCCTGACCCACCGATCGGTCGTGCTGAATATCATCTGCATGTACAGCCCCATGCCCAGCACGGATATCATCGCCGTTTCGCCTTCCAGCCCGCGCATGAACAGCGCCATTATCGCCTGCGCAGCCAGCATCATCCACGAGGCCGGGCTAAGCAGAAGCGTGCGACTGCGGTTGTCTTCCAGCCTCTGCTTGAACGTGAACGCGCGCGCGCCCTCTCCGCCCAACTCGCCGTCGCGTTTACGCAGCTTGATCTTTTTGCCGCTGACCGCCTCGGGTATGCGTCCGTCGCGGCGGCCTTGCTTTTGCAACTCGGCGGTCTCGGTGGCTTGCAGTACGTCTTCATAATAATCCGGCTGAGATCGGTTGAGGAATATTATCAGCGCGGCGACTCCCGCCCCGGCTCCCAGCAGTCCGATAAAACCGTCGGCGCTGCCGCTCAAGAACCGCGTAACGCCCCACGACAGCCAGCCCGCGAATGGGAACATATCCATCGCCGGAATACTCGCAGCCGCAGCCAGGGACGCGCCCATCGGCTCGGAGCGGATCACCGCCGCCGCGATCCTAACCAGCGACGGTAATAGAAACAAAACGCAAGCGGCTATGAACGCGCGGTTTGCGGAGCGCCGCCTTGATCCGTTCGCGCTGGTCGCGGCGATTACGTATATGGTCATCGCCGCGATATTCGCTGTGAGTATGGTCAAGCTGTATCCCAGCAGTATCAGCAGCAGTTCCGCGATCGTGACGGCGTACTGTACGTGCAGCGTCGCGTACTGGTACATTATGAATACCCCGACCATCAGCGATACGCCTAGCTGTTGCGTGAGGCCGTACATCAGTATCTTGACGGACGAGAGCGGAGCGGGGAACAGCAGGTTCACATCCGCCATGGAGAAGAATGTCGCTCCCTTTTGCATGCCCCCGTACGCGATCATGATGAACATCATTATGTATAACGCCTTGATGATTGCCGCAAGCTCGGCGCGGTCGCGGATCGTCGAGTTCTCGTCCGTATGCCCGCCCGCCCACACCACGAACGCAAACACTCCTATCATCACCGCCGTGACGATCAGTTTGCCCGGATTGCGCGCGAACGAGCGCAATTGATTCTTCATCTTGACGAGCATCAGCCCCGACAGCACGCCCATTTTACGCGCCCTCCGTTATCGCGAAGAATTTCTCGCTCAGGCTGGCCTGGTCGGCGGAGTCCACGGTGGCGGCTACCTTACCGCGCATGAGTATGTGCGCGGTATCCCACATCCCCTCCACGCTCTCGATCATGTGCGTGCTGATCAGCAGCGCGCATCCTGAGGCGCGCAGTTCGCGGAACCATGACTTGAGTTCCTTTATAGCGTGCGGATCGAGTCCTACCAGCGGCTCGTCGAATATGATGAGCTTCGGCTCGTGGGTCAACGCGCACAGGATGGATACCTTCTGCTGCATGCCCTTGGACAGCTCCCTGCCCATCTTGTCCTTATGTTCGAATAACTCGAACCGTTCCAACCGCGCCTGATCCTGCTCGGGGTTCAGCGGCAGCCGGTAAGCGCGGCGCATAAACTCAAGATGCTCGCGCACGGTGAGAAGGTCGTACACGGCGGGCATCTCTGGCACGTAGCCCAGCAAGCGTTTCGCCTCGAGGGTCTTGTTGCC
>JAIRSO010000010.1 GCA_031255415.1 Oscillospiraceae bacterium | reverse complement strand
CCAACCACCTAATCCATCGCGACGACCTTCCCCAGCGCGTCCCTAACCGCGCCTGCTCCGCGCAGCATCTCTACGAAGAACCCCTCTATCTTTGCGGCGAGTCCTTCCTTGACCAGATCGACCCCGAATATATTTTCATTAGCCAGCATCGGCCTCAACTGTCCTTTATACGACTCCGGCTTGCCTAGCTCAACGCCCGCCAGCATCGGCTGAAGCATGCCCAGCATCGGATCGGGACTGATGGACATGGGCTTGCCATCGTCGCCCAAACCCATCAAGTAGCGCGCCCACGCCGCCAGCACGAACGGGATACACTTAAGCTCCGTTACATCCAGATCGTCCGACGCGATGTACCTTTTGATCGTCTCGCCGAAGCGGATGAGCAGCTTCTGACTCGTGTCGGTCGCGATGCGCTGCGGCGCGTCCGGCATGAACGGATTGGGAAACCGCTCCTCGATCACCTCCCGGATGAACCCGCGCGGACTGATAATCCCGGGATCGACCACCACCGGCATACCCTCCTGATACCCGATCCGCTCGACCAATTTCTTCAGATCGGGATCGTTCATCTCGGCGCTTATCCTGTCATAACCCAGCAGACAGCCCAGTACAGCCAGCGCGGTGTGGAGCGGGTTCAAGCATGTTGTCACCTTCATTGTCTCGGTGCGGTTGACCGTATCGCGATCGGCCATGTATACGCCGGCGCGCTCCAGCGGCGGGCGGCCGTTCGGGAACTTATCCTCAACGACGAGATACTGCGGCACCTCGGCGTTGACGAACGGCGCGATATACGTGGACTTGCCCGTCACAATAACGTCCATGCCGCCTATGCCCGCGTTAATCAGCGCGTCCCTCACCTGCGCGTCCGGACGCGGCGTGATCTTATCGATCATACTCCATGGGAACGATACCCTCGATTCGTCGCGCAGATACTCGATGAACCCATCGTCAACGAAACCGTTCCCCAGCCACGCGTCCGCGGCCTTCCACACCGCGGAGCGCAGTTTCTCGCCGTTGCGGCTGCAGTTGTCCATGCTGACCATCGCGATAGGATGCGCGCCAGACTTGTACCGCTCTAGCAGAAGCGCGGCGGTGATCGATATCGCGTGTTTGGCGAGAGCCGGACCAAGCTTCGCGTCGGACGCGAATACGGGCAGAGGCTCTCCCTTGATATCCTCAAGCGCGTAACCCTTTTCAGTGATCGTATAACTCGCCATCCGCAGCGACGGTTTCGCGAACAACCGCTTCAACTCGTCCATGCCCTCCGCGCTTGAGGCCTTAACGCCATACGCTATCGACGCTATAATCTCCTTCTTCATACCCCCGTCGGGCGAGAGACTGACCAGCAGCGCCAGCGCGTCGTGAGGTTTGTATATCTTATCGATGATCTCGTCGTCGAACGTCTCCGCCGCGACGATCCCGCTAGCCTCCGCCCCGCTCTCGATCAGCCTTTGCTGCAGGGAAGCTATATACCCTCTGAATATATTCCCCGCGCCAAAGTGCACCCATACGGGCGACTCGCGCGTCGAGCCGATCATCCCGTCTATGTCGAACGAGGGCAGCGCGACTCCCGCCGCCTCCCACGCCCCGCGATCCTTCAATGATTCCCTGTCCAGCTTCAGCATCTTTATACTCCCATCTTCCCTATCGCTTCCCATAGCCCTTCAATATAAGCCGCTCCAATCGCGCGGTCGTACAGCCCGTACCCGGGCCGCGCCTGTTCGCCCCATATCATCCTGCCATGATCTGGACGAACATACCCGGTAAACCGTTTATCAAACCCGGAATCATACAGCGCCTTCACGATCCCGAACAGATCAAGGCTGCCGCAATCGCTAAGGTGCGCGCACTCGTCAAAATCCTTCGCGCCGAGTTTCCTCACGTTTCGGATGTGCGCGAAGTGGATCCTTCCGCCGAACTCGCGGATCATCGCGGGCAGGTCGTTCTCTTCGTTAACGCCCAGCGAGCCGGTGCAGAACGTCAATCCGTTGTAAGGGCTGTCGTTCAGCGATAGGAACGTGCGGACGCGCCGCGCGTCCGTTATGACCTTGGGCAGATCGAACAGCGGCCACGGCGGATCGTCAGGGTGGATCGCCATGCGCACGTCGGCGGCTTCGGCGGCCGGTATCACCGCGTCCAGAAAGTATTTCATGTTCGACCAGTACATATCCTGCGTGAACGATTTGTAAAACTCAATGTCCGCTGCCATCGCGCCCAGGCGTTCCGGCTCCCAGCCGGGCAGCGAGTATCCGCGCGACTTGCCCTCCATGGATTTCGCGATGGTTTCGGGGTTCATCTTCACGACCTCGTCATGAACATACGACATGACCGTCGAGCCGTCGGGCAATGGTTTAGCCAGATCGCTGCGCGCCCAGTCCATCACCGGCATAAAGTTGTAGCACAGAACGCGAACGCCGGCGCCGCCCAGATTAGTTATAGTCTTAATGTAGTTATCAATATACCGATCGCGTGAAGGCAATCCCTTCTTGATATCCTCATGGATATTGACGGACTCGATTACCTCCATCTCCAGACCGGACTCAGCGACGATCGACTTCAGCGCGGCAATATCGTCCTTCGTCCATACTTCGCCCACGGGTATCTTGGGCAGGCAGCTGGCTACGCCGCCGACGCCTGGTATCTGCCGAATCTGGCGCAGGGTAACGCTGTCGTCGCTGTAAGGGAACCAGCGCAGTATCATCTTCATTAGCCGAACCTCCTCGTAACGGCATGTTATCATAAACGCCGGGCATTGACAACGAGCGGGCGCTCTCTCCCAGTCGCCGCCTCGCTTCCCCGGACGCCATCCCCGCTTGCATTAACGGCGCGGTATCTTGTATACTAATAAGGGCGGCCGATAAGTTTGCAGCCGGCTTTGAGACAAACAGCCGCTACGGAGGATGTATGGATACGAAGATAGTCAACGATCTGGGAACGATAACTATAGCCGAGGACGTGATGCTGAAGGTGGCGGGATACGCGACGCTGGAATGCTACGGCATAGTCGCGATGTCGTCCAAACGCGCGAAGGATGGATTCGTCGAGTGGCTGGGCAGGGAGAACCTGACCCGGGGCGTAGCGCTGCGCACGCTGGAAGACGGACAGGTGGACGTCGATCTGTTCATCGTCGTGGACTACGGCATATCCATCTACGCCGTGTGCACGTCCATCGTCGAGCAGGTCAAGTATAAACTGGAAAGCATGACCGGCGCGAAGGTGCGCCGCGTGAACATATCCGTCGAAGGCATCCGCGTTCAGCAGGGGTGAGAGGAGGGATAACTATTGGCTGAATCATCCAGGAAGATCCCTTCGATCGACGCGCTGCTGCTTCGCGAAATGCTGATCGCCGGCGCGTCGCTGTTGGAAAAAAGCCGCGAGGCCGTGGACGCTCTGAACGTGTTCCCCGTCCCCGACGGCGATACGGGCACCAACATGTCCCTAACCATCATGGCGGCCGTGCGCGAGGTCAACGGCCATGAGATCAACTCGGCCGGCGAGGTCGCCGAGTCCATCGCCAAGGGCACGCTGCGCGGCGCGCGCGGCAACTCCGGCGTAATACTCTCGCAGTTATTCAGAGGCTTTGCGCGCGGCGTGGACCGCGCCCAGACCCTGGATGCGCGAACGTTCGCGAAGGGGTTGAAGGCCGGCGTGGAGACGGCTTACAAGGCCGTCATGAAACCCAAAGAGGGCACGATCCTGACCGTCGCGCGCGTGATAGCCGACGAGGCCGCGCGCCAGGCGGAACGCGAGCCTGACGATCTATCCGCGCTGTTCAACGTGATGCTGGTGCAGGGCGAGATCATACTGCGCAAGACCCCCGACATGCTGCCCGTGCTCAAGCAAGCGGGAGTGGTGGACGCGGGCGGGCGCGGTTTATTATTAATATATACAGGCATGTCGTCCGCGCTGAACGGCACGCCCGTCGAAGCCCCGACAGGCATGGGCCACTCGGACGGCCAAGCCGTATTCTTCGACGACCACGACGCGATCGAGGACATAAAGTACGCGTACTGCACGGAGTTCTTCATCCAGCGGCTGTCCGATACCGCGACGGAGGAGGATATCGCGCTGTTCAGGCGCAAGCTGAACCGCATCGGCGACTGCGTGCTGGTCGTGGGCGATATATCGCTGGTCAAGGTTCACGTGCACACCAACGACCCCGGCAAGGCGTTACAGGCGGGGCTGCTGCTGGGCGAATTGACAGGCCTTAAGATTGAGAACATGATGGAACAGCGGCGCGAACGAGCCGCGAGACAGGCCGCCGAATCCGCGAAAGAGCGCCCATACGGAGTCGTAGCGGTATCGCAGGGCGAGGGTTTCAGCCGCATATTCAAGGATCTGAACGTGTTGAACATAGTCGAGGGCGGGCAGACGATGAACCCGTCGATAGAGGATCTGACCCACGCCATCGACAGCACGCCAGCCAAGACGGTCTTTGTATTGCCCAACAACGGCAACATCATCCTAGCCGCGGAACAGGCGTGCAAGGTCACGAAGCGGCAGGCGCGCGTCATCCCGACCAAGAACGTGCCTATGGGCATCGCGGCCGCGATGGTCTTTCAGGAGAACGCAGACCCGGACGCGAACCTCTCCAGGATGCGCGAGGCTGCGGAGCGCGTCACGACGGGCATGGTCACGCGCGCGGTGCGTGACAGCCAGTTTGAGGAACTGACCATACACGAGGGCGACGTGATCGGGCTATGCAACGGACGCATATCATGCGTCGGACCCACGGAGTCGTCCGTGTCGCTCGAACTGCTGGAGCTGCTCAAGCCCGGATCGGACTCGCTGATCACCCTCTATTTCGGCGAAGGCGCGACCAAGCGCGACGCTCAATCCCTGCTTGACGAGATTAACAAGCGTTATCCCGACTGCGACGCGGAGATGCACGAGGGAGGCCAGGCGCTGTATCCGTTCATAATCGCTCTGGAATAGAACGATCGCCGTCGATGCCGCCGCTTGAGTCGCTGCCCGGGCTGGGGCCTGTACGCGCCGCCGCGCTGAAGAAAGCCGGCGTGGCGGACAGCCGCGCGCTGATCGAGCGTCTGCCAGTCAAGTATCAGGATTCGACTGTGCTGGCGCGAATCGCCGACCTGCGTCCCGGCGAGGAGGCCGCGTTCTCAGGCTCGATAGTATCGATCCGCTCATACGGGTATGGGAAAACCACGCGCGTGCATGTCGTCGTTGAGGACGATAGCGCGCGCGTTTCGCTGGTATGGTTCGGCGCGGCGTGGCTGATCAAACAGTTATATACCGGACAGCCGTTATTATTATACGGCGCGCTCAGCCGCGCGCCGAACGGAGCGCGATCCGTCGTCCATCCCTCGATGCTGGAGCGCCGCGCTCTGCTTCCGATATACGCGTCGATCGACGGCCTGCCGGGCAAAGCCCTGCGCGGAGCGATAGCCGCCGCTCTGGACTCAATCACCGACGCTGAATCGGGCATACCCCCGTCGCTGATACCCGAATCCATCAGGATGAACCGCCGCGACGCGCTGAAACAGGCTCATTTCCCCGAATCAAAGGAATCGTTGAGGCGCGCGCTGCGTTTCCTATCGTTCGAGACGCTGCTGTTATACGCCGCGGCGCTGAATCGGCGTAACCGTCCCGTCCGCATCGAGCCTTTGCCCATACCTCCGGACATAATCGATACGTTCTGGGCGGCGCAGCCGTTCCAGCCGACGAACGCGCAGACGCGCGTTTCTCATGAGATAATCACCGACATGCGCGCAGACTCGCCGATGGCTCGCCTAGTCGAGGGCGACGTGGGATGCGGCAAGACCGCGCTGGCGTTTATGGCTTTATACGCGGCGGTTGCGTCCGGCGGGCAGGCCGCCATGATGGCGCCTACGGAGATCCTCGCCGCCCAGCACGCGCGTTCGGCGATCCGGATGCTGGAGCCGCTGGGCGTGCGCGTCGGTTTACTGACGGGCAGCGTGCCCGCCAAGGAACGCCGCGGCATACTATCCTCTATAGCGGACGGCACATTGCAAGCCGTCATCGGTACTCACGCGTTATTCTCCAAAGACGTAGAGTTTTCCAACCTCGCGCTGTGCGTGACGGACGAACAGCACCGATTCGGCGTAAAGCAGCGCGCGGCGTTATCCGGCAAAACGGCTCATCCGCACACGCTGGTCATGTCCGCCACTCCGATACCTCGAACGCTTGCGATGCTGTTATACGGCGACTTAAAGCGATCCGTAGTAGACGAGTCGCCGCCGGGGCGCATACCGATCCAGACGCGATACGTCCCCGAGCGCAAGCGCGCGGATATGTATCGATTCATACGATCGCAAGCGTCCGAAGGCCGCCAGGCTTACATCGTCTGCCCGCACGCCACGCGAACCGAGGACGCGGACTGCGCTAGCGCGGAGTGGCTCGCGCAATCGCTCCGCGATAAGGGAGGCGCTCTTGAAGGGCTTCGCGTCGGGATAGCGCACGGTAGCCAGCCTTCCAAACTGCGCGCGCAGACGCTGTCCGCTTTCCACGCCGGGAACCTGGACGTATTGGTCGCGACGACCGTGGTCGAGGTTGGCGTTGACGCTCCTAACGCCGCGATCATCGTGATAGAGAATCCCGAGCGGTTCGGGCTTGCGCAGCTGCATCAGTTAAGAGGCCGGGTGGGACGCGGCGGCGCTAAGTCATGGTGCTTCCTGATGGGCGAGAGGAACGAGCGGCTGGACGCTCTGGTATCCACTCGCGACGGGTTCGAGATAGCGCGCAAGGATCTGGCTATGCGCGGCCCGGGCGACTTACTGGGCGTAAGGCAGCATGGACTGCCGGAAGCCGAAGCGATAGCCTCCGGCGCGGACGAGCCGCTGATGGTTATGGCAAGGCAAGCGGTCGAAGAAGCCTCCTCGCGTGGCGGCGAGGACTACTCGACGCTAGCCGAAGCGGCGCGCGCGCGATTCGGCGATACAATTATAACCTAATGCCGTACCATACCAACCGAAAGGCCGCCCCCGTCGGAGCGGCCTTTCCACAATCCGTCAATGCCCGGCGGCTTTGTACATCTCGTTCATCTCTGCGATGATAGCGTCTCCGCCCTCGGCTCTCCACTGCTGATAGACCGCTTGCAGCTGCGCCTCGTCAATCTCGTTGGCTATGTACTGCACGTTCGCGTCCTCCAACAGTATGCGCAGTTGTTCGCCCACCATGGTGTTGGTCTCGGATATGAACGCCGCGCACGGATTGCCCACCACATAATCGAAGTATGCCGCAAGGTTGTCGTTATACAGCTTGCGCAGGCCTTCCTGCTTCATCGGGTGCGCCAGATCGCCGTTAACGCCCATGCCCAGCTGATTCAGGCTGCCTTGTATCGATCGGAACGATACCTCTTGATCCGTCGGCGTAGCGATCCTGTACCCTTCCTCGTCCGTCCAGAATGTCACTCCCTCTACGCCCCAGTTGATTAGCGTCTGTCCCTCCGGCCCGTTCAGGAAGTCCAGGAACGCCAGGCATTTGAGCATATCCTCTTGCGTCTTCGCGGACTTGGTTATGATGATCTCGCCGGACAATCCCGCCGTCGGCCACATCAATTCCTGCCCTTGCGCGTTCTTGACGGTCGGAACCAGGTTGAATACCTCCTCGCCCGCCGGAACGCCCTTGTTCTGTTCAAACCAATCCTGCAGACGATACCCTCCGTCCATTACGTCTAGCTTCATGCCGCCTTGATCGTTCTTGATCGGATCGTCCCATATGGTCGACTCCAGCACCATGAAATCCTGATTGATCGCCCCGGCTGCGTACAGGTCGCGCAGCCAGTTCAATCCTTCCATGAACTCCGGGCTTTCGTGCGCGGGATAGATAGCCCCGTCCGCGTCCACGCCCCAGGTGTTCGGCGCGCCGTGCATGATGGTTATGATCTTGATCGTGCCGTCCACGTACTTGCACATGACCAGGCCGTATGTTCCCTTCGCGGGATCCGTGAACGCCTTTGCCATCGCGGCAAGATCGTCCAGCGTCTGCGGCGCGTCCAGACCCTTTTCCTTTGCCCAGTCGGCGCGGTATACGATACCGTTGCGCGCCAGCGGACGCGAGCGGTATATGCCGTACAGCCTCCCGTCGATCATCGTCGAGTCGTACACAACCGAACTGCCGTCCTTCAGATACTCTGTACCCTCGATGTAGTCGGTAATATCCCAGAACGCGCCAGCCCTCGCCGACGATACTATGATCGGATCTTGATGCCCCTTCGCAGCCAGTATCTGCGGCATGTCCCCCGCCAGCGCCAGGCTCACCGCCTCCGCGTATGACGCGTCCGGCACAAACGTGATATCCAGCTTCGTGTTTGTCGCTTGCTCTATCGCCTCTACTACCTTGTTGTCTTGATACTGGAACGGTTCGGTGTAGAATGTGGGCAGCAGGATGCTGATGGTATACGGCTCCTCCTCCGCCAGCGCGGCCGCGCCTGGGATGAGAAGCGCCGCCGCCAGTAACACCGCCAATAGTTTGCGCATGCGTGATCCTCCTTAAGCGTTATATTCACCGGCGCGTCCGCCGGAGGGCTGCGATACTTCCCGCCGTCAGCCTTTCAGCGCGCCCACCATCACGCCTTTGGCGAAATGCCTCTGTAGAAATGGATACACGCACAGGATCGGCACGGTGGATACCACTATCACCGCCATCTTTGTGGATTGATCGGGCGGCTTCATATAATCAAGGTTGTAACTGCCCGCGTCCCCCGCCATCGCCGACGATAGCAGTATGAGATTGCGTAGCGTCACTTGCAGCGGCCACTTGTTGGGCGACTTGGACATATATAGCGTCGCGGCGAAATACGCGTTCCAGTGCGATACCGCGTAGAACAGCGAGAACGTCGCCACGATCGGAAGCGACAGCGGCAGCACCACGCGGATCAGCGCGCCCAGGTCGGTGCATCCGTCCAGCCTCGCGGACTCCTCCAACCCATCGGGTAGGTTCTGGAAAAAATTCTTGATGATCATCATGTTGTACGCGCTTATCGCTCCCGGAAGCAGCACGGACCAGTATGTGTCCAGCATCCCCAGCGCGCGCACTATGATATAGCCGGGGATCATGCCCCCGGAGAAGAACATCGAGAATATCACTATGTTCAGCAGGAAATTACGCCCATGCAGATAACGCTTGGACAGCGCGTAGGCCATCGTCACCGTGAAGAACATGTTTATCGCCGTCCCGCTCACGGTTATGAATACCGAGTTGGCAAACGCCTTGGTTAGCGTACTGCTCGAGAAGATATACCTGTACGCGGCTATGCTCACGTCTCGCGGTATGATGAACAGCGGGCGCTCGACAATCTCGCGCTCCGTCGCGAACGAGGCCGATACCACGTATAGAAACGGCACTATCGTTATGATCGAGCATAATCCCAAAAAGACCGCGTTCGCCGCGTCGAATATCTTCCCGCCCGCGGATTGCTTGATCCGCGCGGATCGACCGCTAGACTTCGCGTCAGGCTTCGCGGCGGAGGTTCTGATCATACCGCGCCCTCCTTCCTTTCACCGCGTCAATACAATCCAGGCTCGCCCAGCCTGTGCGCCACCGCGTTCGCCGAGACTACCAGCGTCACGCTTACCACCGACTTGAATAGTCCAATCGCCGTCGCGTAACTGTACTGCCCGGACTGGATCCCCTGCTGGTATACGAACACGTCGAAGGTCTGGGATACGCTCCGGTTCATCGCGTTGGACATCAACAACAGATGCTCGTACCCAGTATCCAGCACGCTCCCCATCCTCAGCACGAACAACAGCACTATGGTCGATCGGATAGCCGGCAGCGTGATATGCCACAATTGCCTCCACCTGCCCGCGCCGTCGCACATCGCGGCCTCGTACTGCTCCTGCTCCACACCAGCCAGCGCGGCTAGGAATATGATCGTGCCCCAGCCGGTTTCTTTCCATATCGTTTGGCCTATGATCATCGGTCGGAACGCCGCCGCCGACGTTAGATAACCAATGGATCGCCCGGTAAGAGCGACGGTCATCTTTGACACAATGCCTGTTGAGTTGAACATCACATAAGTAATCGAACACACGATCACTATCGATATAAAATGCGGGATATACAAAAACGTCTGAACCAGTTTCTTATACCGCGCGCTGCGCACCTCGTTGAGCAGCAACGCGAGCAGTATCGGCGCGGGGAAGAAGAATAATATATTCATAATGGATAGCAACAGCGTGTTCGAGAATAGCCGCTGGAAGATAGGATTGCTGAAGAAATATCGGAACCACTTCAGCCCGACCCACTTGCTCCCCATCACGCCCAGGAAAGGCACGTACTCCTTGAACCCGATTATTACCCCCCACATAGGCAGATACTTAAATACGACAAAATATACGAACCCCGGCAGCGCAAGCAAATAGAGCCAGCGATCGCGGATGATATGCGCGCTTACGCGCGCCCCGCGTGTGCGTGCGTTAACTGTCATGTCATCCGCCCCCATCCAGTCATGCCATCAGCCTTCATCGGTTATCCATCTTGCTGTAATCTGCCCGCCCTAGACGGTCAGTATGGAGTATAGCACAGTTTGTATACCTTTACAAGCGGGAACTTTAATAACCGCCAACCGCATTTCACAAATTGTGATTGCAATTGCTGTAATCATTACACAATACTCGCCTGTAGAAACCCAATCGCGTCTTTTGTGAACGATGTACAATCACCAATGACTAGAAACGCACCCCCCC
>JAIRSO010000060.1 GCA_031255415.1 Oscillospiraceae bacterium | reverse complement strand
GGTATAATAGCGTTAGCCGGTATGGGCGTACCTAGGTTGATACGTCTTAATGATAAGCGCGCTTGGATAACATACGGGTGTCTGTTTGCCGTTATCACGGTGTTCTTGTTAAGGTATGTAGCGGGCGCGCCGGTGTTCGGGCCGTTGGAATGGATCATGAGTTTCATAAAGGAGACTCTTGGGCTTAACATGCGGGAGTTGTGCCGAAACGCGCAGGGTTCGGTTAAGTGATTATGGGTAGGAACGCAAGACCCCTTGTCTCCCCCTATGACGGCGGCAAGGGGCTTGCGCTCCTACTCCGCCTTAACCCTATATTTCCAAGACATCAACGCGAAAATTATCCCGTTGACAAAATCCGCGGCATATGGTAGAGTTAGGAAGGGTTAGCTCCTGCTAACCTCCTATACCGCGCGTAAGGACGGGGATTAATGATGCCGCTGACTCTCGCGAAGGCTGGCGAGGAATCTTCCATCAAGAAGGTGGGAGGCAGGGAGGATACCCGACAGTTTCTTGAGAAACTGGGATTCGTGCCCGGCGCTCGAGTATCCGTTATAACCCAAACCAGCGGGAACATGATCGTGAGCGTGAAGGAATCGCGCGTAGCCATCAGCCGCGAGATGGCCGCGAAGATTATCGTTTGAGGCGGCGCGATGGCTACTCTAAAAGACGCGCGCCCGGGTCAAACGGCGGTCGTATCCAAAATAAACGGACAGGGAGCCGTAAAACGCCGCGTCATGGAGATGGGCGTTACAAAAGGCGCGCAGATCTATGTGCGCAAGGTCGCGCCCCTCGGCGATCCGATCGAGGTGACAGTGCGCGGCTACGAGCTTTCCCTGCGTAAAACCGACGCGGAACAGATCGACGTGGAATATATATAAGGTTCAGTATCCGCAATATATACTCGTTATAATGGAGGCGCGCCGCGCCTCTTTATTATCGCGCCGGTGTTTGCAATCCGGCGCGAGACATGATATAACAAAATTGTTACCAATCATTAGGAGGAAAGCGCATGCTGTGTGTCGCTGTTGTGGGAACCGGCAACATATCCCGCGCGCATATCCCCGCCTGGCTCGCGTTCCCGGACCGGGCGAAGATTACCGCAATGGTGGATATATATCCCGAGAAAGCCGTCGCGAAGTCGGAAGAGTACGGCGTTAAGTGCGGGATATTCGACGACCATCTGAAGATATTGGATCGTGAAGACGTGGATCTGGTGGATATATGCACGCCGCCGTTCTGCCACGCGGAGATCGCGATAAACAGCCTCCGCGCGGGCAAGCACGTCATAGTCGAAAAACCTATGGCCGCCTCGCTCGAGGAATGCGATCGCATGATCGAGGCCGCGAAGGAGAGCGGCAAGACGCTGGCGTGCATCGCGCAAAACCGTTTCAGAACGCCTATCGCGCGGCTCAAGTCCGTGCTCGATTCCGGCATGGCCGGGCCTGTGCGCCACGCCCAGATTGACTCGCTGTGGTGGCGCGGCCACTGCTACTACGATCTATGGTGGCGCGGGTTGTGGTCGAAGGAGGGCGGCGGGTGCACGCTGAACCATGCCGTGCACCACATAGACATGCTCGGCTGGATGATGGGCATGCCCCAGTCCGTCACGGCGGTGATGGCGAACACCGCCCACGATAACGCGGAGATCGAGGATCTCTCCGTCGCGGTATTCTCTTATCCGGGCGCGCTGGCGACCGCGACTAGCTCCGTCGTGCATCACGGCGAGGAGCAGTCGGTGCAGTTCCAGTGCGAGAAAGCGCGCGTAGGCGCGCCGTGGCGGCCTTACGCGTCCACGTCCAAGCCCAACGGATTCCCGGAGCGGAATGCATCGCTTGAATCCGAACTGGACGAGTACTACGAGTCTCTGCCCGCGATTGAGCACGAAGGCCACGAGGGCGAGATCGAGAACGTCATTTCATCTATAGAGCGCGGCGCGCCGCCGGCAATCACGGGCGCGGACGGACGGCGCACGATAGAGATGATCACCGCGATATATAAGTCCGGCGCGCTTCACGAGACCGTCGCGCTGCCCATCGCTAAGGACGATCCTTTCTACACCGTCGAGGGGATGCTGGCTAAGGTTCCGCGCTTCTATGAAAAGACCGTGTCCCAAACGTCGCTGGGCGACGCGGCAATCACGACCGGCAGCGATTATAAGTAACAGCGAGGTGATTCGTATGGCTTCCACGCGTTCGGAGGGCATGAGCTACGCGCCTAAGGGTAAACCCAATCCGGTCGTCAAGCCGGGCGAGTTCGAGTTTTCGGCGGTCGCTCTTGATCACGGGCATATTTTCGGGATGTGCAACGGTTTGATCGAGGCCGGGGGTACTCTGCGCTATGTCTACGATCCCGATCCCGCGAAGGTAGAAGCGTTCAAGAAGGCGTTCCCTAGCGTTATCATCGCGCAGTCCGAGCAACAGGTTATGCAGGATCAGCGCACGAAGCTGATCGCGTCCGCCGCGGTGACAAGCATGCGCTGCGCGCTGGGCATACGCGCGATGGAGTCGGGCAAGGATTACTTCACCGACAAAGCGCCGCTGACCACTCTGGATCAACTAGCCGCCGCGAAGTCGGCGGTAACGCGGACAGCCAGGAAGTACATGGTCTACTACAGCGAGAGGCTTCACGTGGAGGGCGCGCTGTACGCGGGGCAACTGGTCGAGCAGGGCGCGATCGGCAGGGTCGCGCAGGTGTTGGGGACGGGTCCGCATAGGTTGAGCGCGAAGGGCAGGCCGGATTGGTTCTTCGTCAAGGAGAAATACGGCGGGATACTGTGCGATATAGGCAGCCACCAGATCGAGCAGTTCCTGTATTATACGGGCGCGAAGGACGCTGACGTGACATACAGCCGCATCGCGAACTACTCGCACCCGGATTATCCGGAGCTGGACGACTTCGGCGAGGCGATGCTGCTGGCGGATAACGGCGCGTCCAACTATTTCCGGGTGGACTGGTTCACGCCGGACGGGCTTGGCACGTGGGGCGACGGCAGGCTGACGATACTGGGCACGGAGGGTTTCATCGAGGTGCGCAAGTATCACAATATCGCAAGCGGCGCGACCGGCGGCAACCATGTCTACTGGGCGAACGGCGAGGGCGAGTATTATTTCGACGCGACGGGCAAGATCGGGTATCCGTTCTTCGGTCAGCTGATACTGGACTGCATGAACCGTACCGAGAACGCGATGACGCAGGAACACGCGTTCAAGGCGGCGGAGCTGTGCGTGTCGGCGCAGGCCAAGGCGGAGATTATAAAAGTAAAACAAACCGAGCCGGAAACAGGATTGGGGGGATCGCTATGATTTACACTGCTGAAGTGGGAGAAATGACCTGCGTGGCGAAGGGATGCGACCACGGACCCGCGCCTATACCGGAGGAAGGGAACTGGGTTCAGGCGAAGGAGATAAAGGATATCTCCGGATTGACCCACGGCGTGGGCTGGTGCGCGCCGCAGCAGGGCGCGTGCAAGCTGACGCTGAACGTCAAGGACGGCATAATTCAAGAGGCTCTGCTCGAGACGATAGGCTGCTCCGGCATGACCCATTCCGCCGCGATGGCCTCCGAGATTCTGCCCGGCAAAACCATTCTGGAGGCGCTCAACACCGATCTGGTCTGCGACGCGATCAACACAGCGATGCGCGAGCTGTTCCTGCAGATCGTATACGGGCGCACCCAGAGCGCGTTCTCCGAAGGCGGCCTGCCCATAGGCGCGGGGCTGGAAGACCTGGGCAAGGGGCTTCGCAGCCAGGTGGGCACGATGTACGGCACGCTGGCGAAGGGCACGCGGTACCTCGAGATGGCGGAGGGATACGTCACCAAGATCGCGCTGGACGATAACGGCGAGGTCATAGGCTATCAGTTCTGCAACATGGGCAAGATGATGGACGCTATCCAAAAGGGCGTGGATCCCAAGGAAGCGTATACAAAGAATATTGGCACATATGGCAGGTTCGACGAGGCTGCGCGGCTGATCAATCCGCGCCATGCGTGAGGAGGGGAATGGTATGGCGCAGTTTGAGGGTTACGAGCGCAGAATCGCGAAGATAGAGAAGGTTCTGGGGGAATATGGGTTCGACTCGCTGGAAGGCGCGGGCAAGCGGCTGCTAGATAAGGGCGTTGACGTTGGCGCGATTGTGCGCGGGATACAGCCCATAGCCTTTGATAACGCGGTGTGGGCGTACACGCTGGGCGCGGCTATCGCCGTAAAGACCGGTAAGACGGCGGCTGCCGACGCGGCGGAGGCTATCGGGCTGGGACTGCAGGCGTTTTGCATACCGGGATCGGTGGCGGATCAGCGCGCGGTGGGCATAGGCCACGGCAATCTAGCCGCGATGCTCCTGCGCGAAGATACCCAATGCTTCTGTTTCCTAGCCGGGCACGAGAGTTTCGCGGCGGCTGAAGGCGCGATAGGCATCGCGAAGACCGCGAACAAGGTGCGCGGGAACGCGCTTAGGGTCATCCTTAACGGACTGGGCAAGGACGCGGCGTATATCATCAGCCGCGTGAACGGGTTCACATACGTCAAGACTAAGTTCGATTACAAGACGGGCGAGCTTGCGGTTGTAAGCGAGAAGCGTTTCTCCAGCGGGGTGCGCGGCGACGTGCGCTGTTACGGAGCCGACGACGTGGGCGAGGGCGTGGCGATCATGGCGCGCGAGGGCGTTGACGTGTCGATCACGGGCAACAGCACCAACCCGACGCGGTTCCAGCATCCCGTCGCGGGCACGTACAAGAAGTGGGCTATCGATCACGGCAAGAAGTATTTCTCCGTGGCATCGGGCGGCGGCACGGGGCGCACGCTGCACCCGGATAACATGGCGGCGGGACCAGCCAGCTACGGGTTTACGGATACGCTAGGCAGGATGCACGCTGACGCGCAGTTCGCGGGCAGCTCGTCGGTGCCGGCTCATGTAGAGATGATGGGGCTGATAGGCATGGGCAACAACCCGATGGTCGGCGCGACTGTCGCGGTCGCGGTCGCGGTGTCGGAGGCGTTTAAGTAGAATGAATGGGGGAGGCTCGCCTCCCTCCCACAAACCAAAGGGGACGCGTTTTCACACGCCTCCTCCCGCAAACCAAAGGGGGACGCGTTTTCACGCGCCCCCTTTGTCCCGCTTGCGCTGACGCGCTCGCGTTTATCATTGGATTAATCGCAGTTGGCCCTATTCAGGCAGTTGTCGCAGACGATGTTCTGTTCGACGACCTGAGTGCGCACCTGGCGCATCGTCGGGGCGGTTACCGGGATCGCCTGTTCGGCGGCCACATATTCCTCGACGACTGGGTCGGCGACATACGCCGGGCAAGCCGGTTCCTCGACCACCACTACGCGCTGCGCTCTGCGGCGCTGTATCGCGGTGCGGTGTTTGACGATCTTCGGCTTCTGTACCACGGAATAGGAATACTGATACTGGCTGAACGGCCATTTCCCGCATCTATGCGCCTGGATCAATTTTTTAATCGCCCAGACGATCAGGATAATCAGCATAACAGCCGCGAGCGTGATTAGAATCACGATCAGGACTTCCGGAATGGTAACAGACATGCAATTCCCTCCGGTCAATAAATTAAGTGTGGAAGGTTCCCTGTCTGTACGGTTCGGACGGACGTGTCCGCCCGTATTAAACTATGCGAACGGGCCTTATGTGTGAATGCAATACCCATTCGCGTCCAGATTTTCTGATATCCATCGCGCGGCGTGATCGCGAACCCCGGCGCTCGCGCGGGCATATAATGAACCGGAAGAACGCCGCGCTGGTGGAGGGTGATCTATATGGCGGTTTATAACGTCCCGGACAATACATACCAGTCCCTGATTGGCGCGGTCAACAGCGCCGCGAACGGCGACACGGTGCGCCTGACGCAGGATATAACGGACTTCACGGGCTATACAGGCCCATATGCGCTGACTAAGACTGATCTGACGCTGGACGGGGATTACCATAATATTGGCATATACATACCCGACACAAGCTTTGACAGCGTGGACGATATATATGAGAACGCCATCCCCGGCCCGTTGTTCGGGGATATAAACGGCGCGAATGTCGTCCAAGGCTTGACCGTTAGGAATCTGAACGTCTACTTCGGGCCGCCGCCGGAGACGCCGCCCGAGTTCGTTGACGGACGCACGCTGCACACATACCAGCCCCAAGATACTTCAACCGGAGGCTTCGAGGGAACCCGCGTCTACTACGGCGGGCTTGTTACCTCGGGCAGCGATTGCTCGTTCATAAACGTCAACGCGGACGGGCATCTCAACCTTGTATACGAGTATCCCGCCATCATGCTAAGCCCCGGCAAGGAGATCCATGTCGGCGGCATAGCGGGGCGGCTGACGGGCGCGTGCGAGTTTATCAACTGCGTTGTAGGCCAACGGGGCATTGGCCTTATCTCGCTCATAAAGGGCGTAAACGACGCTCTCAACTTTGCCGTAACGACGTCGCTGGGCGGCATGCTCGGACAGTTCGACGGCGCGTCGCTGCTTATGCGCGACTGCCGCGTCGAGACCTCCATGAACAAGGGTTACAACAGCGATGACCCCGACCTATCGGGATACGCGTATGTCGGAGGCATGGCGGGTTCCGTGATAGGCGGCGAATGCCTGATCGAGGATTGTAAAAACTACGCGTATATTGTCGCGCAGTACAGGGTTGTGGGCGGCATAGCGGGATACGCGAAAAATACGGTAATCCGCTCGTGCGACGTGGACGGCTACTTAGACCAAGGCCAGACTTTCAGCGCGGTAGTCGAGGTGGGAGGGAAGGAGACTCTCCCGATCAATGATTACGGCGGTGAATTCTGGGTCTGCGAAGGCGGGATAGCGGGATGGATCGTTGACAGCCAGACGTACAGATGCCATGTAGGCAGCTGTATCGTCGGATCGACTACGATTGAGTTTGTTTCCACTGACGAGACCGCCAATGCCGTAGGCGGGATCGTCGGGCTTGCTGAAAGCACCGCCTCCGGTATGTACGGCACTAGCGTAATCTACTGCTCGTACGACTCGACGTTTATGCTATCCAGCACGTGGAGCTATGTGGGCGGCATTGTCGGGCGGGCGAACGGTATAGCGGGTTACCCGGTCACTATAAGACGCAACATATTCAGGGGTACTTGCACCACCAATGATAATTCCGGCAGCTCCTTCGGAGGCATTGTCGGGGGCGCGCGAAGCTGCTTTGACATTAGCTATAACCGCGTGTGCAGGCCTAGAGGCAATAGCTCAAAGTCTCTCTCCGTCGTGTACTCCGATAAAATCGGCGGCACGCTTGGCGAGGTCATCGCTCAAGGGAACAGCGAAGACGGCGCTATGTCCATTACGAACAACGCCGTCGGCGCGGCTTCATTGGAAGCGTCGGAAGCAACCAGTTATGAGCCTCGGCGCTCGCACCGCGTCGTGGGGTTTATACCGCCGGAGGCGGAGCTGCACGCCGCGGGCGGGCGGCTGCTGCTTAGCAACAACTACGCGCACAATCTTACTCAATTCAGAGCGAACGACAGCCTGTACGACGACGGCAGCCCTTACTATGAATACGACTATGATCATTATTCGGGCGATCAAGGCGTCGATTATGGAGAGGCTAGTATCAGCGACCCCGACACGTGCCAGAACTCGACATGCATCGATCCGGCGGATGATCCGGCATACGGCCCGAACAGATCCAACGGCGGAAATATACCCGACGAATGCGCGCCGTCTGGCGAGGAGACTTACCCCGGTGAATCCAACGTATGCTGGAACTGCGTCATAGCGAGCCTGTGCGGCGGCACGGGAGACTTGCCTAACGCCGCGCCGCCTCCCGTCAAGAACACCGGATTCCCTTGCTCGTGCGCGGAAGAAGTGATGGATGTTGTCCAGGGCGTGATTGACAGCATGGCCTCTCTACAGGACGCGGTCAACTGCTATGTGAATCCCGGTTCGTGCGGGCCGACGGGAGCGACCGGCCCGACCGGCGCGAGCCAGTTCGACTGCTCGCTGCCATATCAGTTGGATCCCAACGATCCGGCTGCGTGGAACGCGGACATAGCCCCGCTCATATCCCGCGCGACGGGGATAAACGATTCGATCCAGAGGGGTATCTGCTGCGTGATGAACTATGTGGACTGCTGTTCCGCCGCCGTTAAGGCGGGCGCGTTCACGCGCGACGTATGCCTGTCGGCGCGCGGCGTAGAAGACTCCACTCCAAAGCCCGGCACGACGTATACGATCACCTTAGACGGATCAAACCCGCCCGAGACATACACCCAAACCGCCGACGCTGACGGTATACTGGTATTCACGGGATTGAAACCGGGAACGTATCATATGGAAAGCGGTTCTCCGGGCTATCCGGACTTTTTCGTCTATGATCTCGTGATCCAGCCCATGGGAAGCGTGTCGCTGCTCCAGACACAGGAAGCGCCGCCGTTCAGGGCAGGGTGCATGGGATCGTACTGACAGTATGCGGAGGCGGTGCGTATGGCTCAAAATATCGACTTTAACGTAAGCGGAACCGAGGGCTTCCAGGCTCTGATGCTCGCTATGCGCGCCCTGACGGACGGGGACGTGCTCACGATCCATAACAGCGTTACCGACTGGACCAACTATGATCCGACCGTCGGCGGTTCCGGTTGCCCCGGCGGGAACCCGGCGGATTGGTGCCCCGTCGTTTTAGCGGTGGGCGTTACGATACAGGGCTTGCCCGACGCGTCGCCGCGCGTGGCTATAGGCTCGCCGTCCGGCCCGGTATCATCCGACGCTTTTACAACATTTGTGCATAAGCTTACCATTCAGGATTTGGACTTCTACCTGAAAAACGGAATGCTGGTTGACCAAGCCGATGGCTTTATAATAAAGAACGTTGACATATACATGGACTCCAGCACCGTCATAGACGCCCCAGATAAATACGGCGCGGCGTGCAGCGAGGCACTCTTAAGCCTATACGCTGAAAACTGCTCCGTGCGCGGCGATTTAACGATAACCGGAGAGGCCATGAACGGCGTCGGCGGCCTGTTCGGTAGAATCAGCGCGGATGGCTTCACGATAATAAACTGTGTGAACTACGCGAATTTTATCTACACCGACCCGAATAACACCGCTATGGCAGGCGGCATAGTGGGCGAGTTTGAGACCCAAAGCCGGGAAAACGCCATTAACATTATCGACCACTGCTCCAACTTCGGCAACATAACTAAACCTCGCGAAACCTGCGCGGACTCCCCAGGCGATTGTATAGGGGGAATCGTCGGTGGGGCTGGCTTAGCGGATCCCACTCAGCGGAATATCATATCATTTTGTGAAAACGACGCGATCTTGACTGGAGCTTTCGGGGTCGCGGGGATCGTCGGCGCGCTGCTTACGGGCGAAGGCATAAGCAGTATTACTATCACCGACTGCAGGAATCGGGGCGCTATAACGGGTGAACTGGGTGTAGGCGGCATAGTTGGCTCTTACATGTGGTCTGACGGCGAATATCAAAAGCAGAATGTGGAACACTGCGAGAACACCGGGCATATCATAGGCGCGCTGCGCGTGGGCGGCATAGTCGGCGACGCGTCCTGGCTGAATATTTCCGATTGCGTAAATAGAGCGACCGTCGAGACTATATATCCCTACTACGGTTATGGGAGGTGCCCGTTTACAGACGACCTGCTGCTCAACTATCCTTATTATCGTTGGGTTGGCACGGGCGGTATCGCGGGATCGGCGACGGATTGCTACATCACCGACTGCCTGAACACGGGCAATATATTCGGGCTAAGCAACTCGTATGGCTCTGGCGGTATCGCCGGCCTAGCATACGCAAAGCGGGACGAAAGAGATATTAGTTACTCCGACATCGCAAAACCTACCAACAACATACTGCGGTGCGTTAACGAAGGGCAGGTTCGCTACGGCGGTTGGTTAGGCGGCATAACCGGCTGCGCGTTCGCGATCCCCAACAATCACGACGGAATTTTTTTCGTGAAGGACTGCATAAACCGCGGCCAGGTGCTAGGCGACGACATATATGCGGGCGGCATAGCGGGCTACGTGCTGGGCGCTGTGTGGGTAACCAACAACCGCGTATGCGGCGAAGCCGGGATAGTGAGGGCGTATAGATTAGGCGCGGGCGGGGTTGTCGGCGCGGTAGCGTATGACGCTACTGTGGCTAGCGCGTTTACATGGATCTCCAGCTATAGCACGGTGCCGGAAGAGGTGTTCCGAACCCGTATATCATATAACACAGCCAATCTTCAACAGGTAAGCGCCGTGGCGCAGGGCTATGATTACGATCTGGGTTTCGGAGTGCATCGCGTGCTGGGGTATGCTTTGCCGCAAGAAGCTGATCTTACGATAGATATCGAGTATCCGTACACGCTGACCTTGATCCAGAATACGGTCAACGGCGACATGAGGCTCAACGGTAACAACGATGGAATCGTCAGCTACGACGGCGACGAGGCTCATCCCATCACCGACGATACCCTATACCTTAACGCAACCGTGCAGCCCGGCGATCCCAACCTGGGCGCGAACAGGCAGAACGGCGCGAACATAGCCTGCCCGAACGGTCAGCCCGACGCGTGCATGTACTGCGCGGGGATCGGTCTGTGCCCGGAAGGCGACGAGGCCGCGGAGGCGCTGCTGCCGAACGTTCCGTGCGAAGATCCGGAGTACCCCTGCAACGTCGATATAATATCGGAGATGTCCGCCATAATGGAGGCGATCGGAAGGATGCGCTTCTCCGACGCGAAGTATATGCTGGCGCGGCAAAAGCGAGGCCAGTTTTACGCGGGCGCGGGATACACGCCCGTGATCGGCGCGACCGTGCCTCCCGCCGATCCGATCGGGATAATTACGGATACGGAGCGGTCGCTGGCAAGAGGGCAATGCTGCGCGTCGCAGTTCATGCAATGCTGCTGCGCGAACCCGCCTCCGCTGCCGTGCGTGCTGTGCATGCAGGGACTCGATCCCGTTACGGGTCTGCCAATGGTCAACGATAATCCGGATATAGGCCCGACGGGCGGCGGCGAGTATACGCTAACCAACGCGTCCGACAGCAGCGTCCAGACCGCCTCCGCCGACATGAACGCGATCGTGCGCTTCAAGATCCCC
>JAIRSO010000052.1 GCA_031255415.1 Oscillospiraceae bacterium | reverse complement strand
TTTTTTGCTCCATGCGCGGTTTGCACTAGTTTCCCCTACCACCATATGATATAATGCCCTTGCAAAGGGGGCTTGCGCCTATGCTCAGAAATAAAGACTGCGTGGCCATGCTGCTGGCTGGCGGACAGGGCAGCCGGCTTGGGATATTAACCCAGAATATGGCCAAACCCGCGATTCCGTTCGGCGGCAAGTACAGGATTATCGATTTCCCGCTGTCCAACTGCTCCAACTCGGGGATCGATACGGTCGGGGTGCTGACCCAGTACCGCCCGCTGGAGCTGAACAGTTACATCGGCGCGGGCCAGCCGTGGGATCTCGACCTTAACAACGGCGGCGTGTTCGTGCTGCCGCCGTATATGACCGCCAAACGCGGCGAATGGTATCGCGGCACGGCAAACGCCATCTACCAGAACATAGGCTTCATCGCGCAGTACGATCCCAACTACGTGCTCATACTCTCCGGCGATCACATCTATAAGATGGACTACGCGCAGATGATCCGCGCGCACCGCAAAAACGAGGCCGACGCAACCATCGCCGTCCTGGAAGTGCCATGGGAGGAAACATACCGCTTCGGCATCATGAACACGGACGAGGAAGGCCGCGTCACGCAGTTCGAGGAGAAACCCAAACACGCGCGCAGCAACAAAGCCTCGATGGGCGTGTACGTGTTCACATGGCCTAAACTCCGACAGTACCTCGAGCTGGACGAGGCCGATCCAAACTCCTCCAACGACTTCGGCAAGAACGTGATCCCGCGCATGCTGGGCGACGGACAGCGGCTGTTCGCTTACGCGTTCAGCGGGTACTGGAAGGACGTGGGCGCGATCGAAAGCCTGTGGGAAGCGAATATGGACCTGCTTGGCCCCTCGCTGCCCATCAACCTGTACGATAAAAACTGGCGCATCTACGCGCGCAACCCCGGCATGCCGCCCCACTATGTTTCAGCCGGATCGAAGGTCTCCAACAGCCTGATAACGGAGGGCGGCGTGGTGTTCGGCTGCGTCGAGCACAGCGTGCTGTTCGCGGGCGTGACGGTCGAGGAGGGCGCGCTGGTTCGGGACGCGGTCGTGATGCCCGGCGCGGTGATACGCTCCGGCGCGCGCGTGGAACGCGCGATAATCGCGGAGGACGCGGTCATAGGCCCCGGGTGCGTGGTCGGGGAAGAGACCGGGCTGATAGCGGTCGTGGGTCACGGAGTGACGCTAAACCCCGGCCTGAAGGTCGCCGCCGGAGAACAATGCTGCGTCGAGTCCATAGCGGCGAAGGGAGGCGCGTGACGATGGCAAACGTTATGGGAGTCATATATACGGGCGAGCCTAACCCGGCTCTGCGCGAGCTGACCGCGCTAAGGGCGGTCGCGGCTCTGCCCGTGGCGGGACGCTATCGCCTAATAGACTTCATCATGTCGTGCATGGTCAACGCGGGGGTGAAGAACGTCGGGGTTATCACGCAGAAGAATTACCACTCGCTGATGGATCACCTAGGCTCCGGCAAGGAATGGGATCTGCACGGCAAGAACGACGGATTGTTGATCCTGCCGCCGTTCCTCTCGCACGAGAACACGGGGCTGTATTCCGGTATGCTCGAGGCGCTGTCTTCCAATACGGGATACCTGCGCCGCTCCAAGCAGGAGTACGTCATCCTCTCCAACAGCCACTATCTGTGCAACGTCGATCTGTCGGAGATGATCGACCTGCACGTCTCGCGCGACGCTGATCTTACGATGCTGTACGCGCACCAGCCGCAGATGTCGCCGGGCGTGCGCAGGGAGGATTACGCGTACCTGAACATCGACGAAAACGAACGCCTCGCCGGCATAGAGATCAACCCGACGATACCCAGTTACCCCAACGAGCTGCTGGAGGTCTACCTGCTGCGCCGCGAGCTGCTGCGCTATCTGGTCGATCAAGCCGTCGCGAACGGACTGCATCACTTCCGCCGCAACGTCATCCAGCGCCTGGTCAACGAGGGCGGGCTGAAGATATACGGGCACGAGTTCAAGGGGCATTACTGGCGGATAGACTCGGTGCAGACATACTTCCAGATGAATATGTCGCTGCTAGACGCGAACGCGCGACAAGCCGTGTTCACGCCGGATAGACCCATCCTAACCAAGGTGCGCGACGACATGGCGGCGTACTACGGCCCGGACGCTCGGGTCGTGAACAGCCTCGTCGCGGACGGCTGCCGCATCGACGGCACGGCGGAGAACAGCGTGCTGTTCAGGGGCGTGGTGGTGGAGAAAGGCGCGGCCGTGCGCAACTGCATCATCATGCAGGACGCGCAGATTGAATCCGGCGCGTCGCTGGATTACTGCATACTGGATAAACAGGCGGTGGTTCGCGCGGACGGGCGGCTGGTCGGGCACTCGTCGTACCCGATCGTGATCGCGAAGAACGTCGTCATCTAAACCCGGAGCCTCGTTAAACCGCGGGCTTATCAATCCGCGCGGATCGTTAACACAAATGAAGGTAAGGCCAAGGAGGAAGGAAGCGATGATGAAGAACGGGGATCAGGTTCAGGAACAGGCTAAGGACTCGGTCGCGCCAGCCGCGTTGAAACCCGTTAGGGCGAAACGGCCCCGCCAGACTAAAACCGCGCCTAAACCGGAACGGCTCAGCGTGCTGTTCGCGGCTGCGGAGGCCGCGCCTTTCATAAAGACGGGCGGTTTGGCGGACGTGATAGGCGCTCTGCCGCGCGCGCTGGCTGCGGAGGGTATCGACGCGCGCGTCATACTGCCCTTGTACGGGCAGATATCGAACGAGTACACCGGACGGATGCGGCACGTCATAGACTTCGAGGTCGAGATGGGCTGGCGCAGGCAGTACTGCGGAATCGAGGCGCTGGAGTATCAGGGCGTCGTGTGCTACTTTGTCGATAACAGGTTTTACTTCAACAGGCCGTATGTCTACGGCGGCGGCGGCGACGAACACGAACGGTACGGCTTCTTCTGCCGCGCCGCGCTCAACGCCCTGCCGCTTATCGGGTTCCAGCCCCGGGTGGTGCATTGCCACGACTGGCAGGCCGGGATGATCCCCGCGCTGCTGTCCATCCAATACAGGCATCTGCCTTTCTACGCGAACGCGCGCAGTATCATGACCATCCACAACCTGCAGTATCAGGGGATATTCAACCGCAAGTCCGTTCAGGACGTGCTGGGGCTTGGCGACAGCCTATTTACCGCCGACAAGCTCGAGTATTACGGCTGCGCGAATTATCTCAAGTCCGGCCTGGTGTACGCCGATCTGATAACGACGGTCAGCCCCAGCTACGCCGACGAGATCCAGACCATGTATTTCGGCGAGCGTCTGGACGGACTGCTCCGCGCGCGCCGCTCCAGCCTCCACGGCGTGATCAACGGTATCGATACAGAGCAGTTCGATCCCGCCAACGGCGTTAAGGACGGGCTGGCCGCGCCGTTCTCAGCCGGGGATTTGTCCGGAAAGGCGCTGTGCAAGGCCGCGCTTCAGAATGAATTGCAGTTAGCGCAGGATCCGAAGGCTCCGCTGGTCGCGATGGTCACGCGCCTGAACAGCCAGAAGGGATTGGATCTGGTGGATCGCGTCGTCACGGAGATGATGGACTTGGGTATACAGCTGGTGGTGTTAGGCCAGGGCGACGCGAAGTATACCGATCTGTTCTCTTGGGCGGAAAGCCAGTGGCGCGGCAGGGTCGGCGCGCGCTACGAGATGAACGGCGCGCTGGCTAAACGCATATACGCGGGAGCCGATATCTTCCTTATGCCATCGCTGTTCGAGCCGTGCGGGTTATCGCAGATGATCGCGATGCGCTACGGAACCGTCCCCGTTGTCCGCGAAACCGGAGGATTGCGCGATACCGTCCTAAGCTACAATGAATCCACCGACGAGGGGAACGGGTTCACATTCTTCAGCTACAACGCTCACGACATGCTGCACACGCTGGCGAGAGCCGTCGATTTCTATAGCAATCAGCAGCTGGTGTGGCGGCGGCTGGCGCAAAGAGGCATGGAGACTGACTTCAGCTGGGGTCGGTCGGCGAAGGAGTACGCCCGGCTGTACGAACAGGCGAGCGGGGGATGACCGCCGGTATTCAAGCGTAACCCGGAGGAACAGCCCCCTTGGATCGAAACCGCCGTGGGGATGTTCCTCCGCGATTACGCTTTCGCTTAAGGCCTCTTCGCCGCGCGGGCAAACATAGACTGCGGGATATGGCAGTACCCGCCCGGGTTTTTCTCCAGATATTTTTGATGATACTCCTCCGCCGGATAGAATCCGCGCAGAGGCTCCGCCTCCACCACGATCGGCTTATCATACCTCGACTGCAATGATTTCAACGCCGCGTCGATTATCTTTTGGTCGGCGGGGTTGATCCAATATATCCCGGTGCGGTACTGCGCGCCGGCGTCGTGCCCCTGCCGATTCAGCGACGTTGGGTCGATGATAAGGAAAAACTCCTCCAACAGTTTGGACAGCGTCACGGCGGCTGGATCATACTCCACCTCGACCGTCTCCGCGTGCCCCGTGCCCTCCCGGCATACCTGCTGATAAGTGGGGTTTTCCGTCCTCCCGTTCGCGTAGCCGGAGCGAGCCGCCGTTACGCCCGGGATCATGCCCAGGTATTTCTCAACGCCCCAGAAACACCCGCCAGCCAGATATATCTTCTCTATCGTCCATCCCTCCCCGCAAATATCCATATTCGATTATGATCCGCCGCCTAGCGTCCGTCAAGGATCGCGCGGCGGCGTTAATAATGTCATGCCCGTCCTCGATGATAAATATACTGGCGTGGAGGTATATCCACATGATGAACTGGATTTGGGCCGGCGTTGCGATAATCGGGATCGTCTGGGGATTGATAACCGGGCAGCAGGCCGCGCTGTCGCAGGGCGTTATGCAGGGCGCGATGGACGCGGTCGGACTATGCGTAAAACTCGCGGGCGGGTTCGCGCTGTGGAGCGGACTGCTGGCGATACTGGAGCGCGGCGGCGCGATGGAGTCTATGGCGAGGATCACGGAGCCGTTGATGCGCCGCCTGTTTCCCGGCACGGGGCTGAAGGCGAGGCAATCTATCGCGATGAACATGACCGCGAATCTGCTGGGTCTGGGCAACGCGGCGACCCCGCAGGGACTGGAGGCGATGCGCCGCATGGGCGCGGAGGCTTCCGCCGCCGAGCCGAACGAAACCGCCACCGACGCGATGTGTATGTTCCTGGTGATCAACGCGTCGTCGATACAACTGTTCCCAACTACGGTGATAGCGATGCGCGCCGCGGCTGGATCGGCCTCGCCAGCGTCGATCGTCGCCGCAACGCTGGCGGCAAGCGGGATATCCACTTTGGCGGGGGTAGCGGCGTGCGTGCTGCTGCGCAATCTGTTCTGGAGGCGGCGAGCGTGAGCGATCTTGTGCTGCCGCTGTTCATACTGGGCGTTATCGTGTACGGGTTGATACGCGGGATCGGCGTGTACGACGTGTTTCTCGAGGGCGCGAAACAGGGATTGCGATCGGCTGTCAGCGTTCTGCCGTGCCTGATTGGCATGACCTCGATCATCGCGCTGTTGGTGAAGTCGGGCGCGCTTGCGGCGTTGGGCAGTTGGTGCGCTCCGGCGCTTCGTATGCTGGGGATACCGGAAGGATCGCTGCCCGTGCTGATGATCCGCCCGTTCTCCGGGTCGGCGACTCTGGCGATGCTGGACGAAACGTTCAGGCGTTACGGCCCGGACAGCGCGGAGGGGCTGGCCGCCTCCGTTATGATGGGTTCCAGCGAAACGATATTCTATACCCTGCCGCTGTATTTCGCCGCCGCGAAGGTGAAGCGGTCTAGGTACGCGATACCCGCCGCGCTGATTGCCTGGCTGGCGGGAGGCGTTGCTGCGGCTTGGGCGTTGAGGCTGTAACGGCGCTTGCTTGACATCCGCCGCCCCGCCCATTACAATCCAACTCATAATACCACGACTGTATGAGATTGGAGCAAGCCTATGGACTACGAATCCCTGCTGCGCGAATGGGTTCGCGCCGACGGCCTCTCTGGCGCGGAGGCTGGAGTATCGCGGGTTATCGCCGACGCGTTCATGCCATACTGCGATTCCGTTACGACGGATACGCTCCAGAACGTCATCGCGCGCCTGAAACAAAAACCCGGCGCGGAAAACGGACCGCTCATCATCGCCCTCGCGCATCAGGACGAAATCGGACTGATGACCACGCTGGTAGAGAAGGACGGCGCGATACGCTTCACAAGGGTCGGCGGAGCCGATCCGCGCACCCTGCCCGGATCAAGGGTATGGGTACACGCGGAAGGCGCGCAGCCGCTGGCGGGCGTGATAGGCGCTCTGCCGCCCCACCTGCTCACCGCCGCCGACCGCAAGAAACATTATAAAATGGACGACCTGTTCATCGACGTTGGACTGCCCTACGAGGAAGTCGCGGCGAGAGTACCGACGGGCACGCTCGTCTCGCTGAACGGGGATCCGGTCAAACTGCAGAACAATAAGATCGCGTCAAAGACGCTGGACGATCGGCTATGCGTAGCCGTTATGCTGCGCGCCGCGGAACTGCTCAGCCGCGTCGATCTGCCCGCCAGGGTGGCGTTCGTCGCGTCCAGCCAGGAAGAGGTGGGAAGCCGCGGCGCGCAAACATCCGCTTACGCGCTCGATCCCGATATAGGTATCGCGCTGGACGTCGCGCAGGGCAAACAGGGCGCGAAGGACGACGCGGATTACCTCCCGCTGGATCAGGTGTCGGTGGGTATCGGGACCGTACTGCACCCGGAGTTATCCAAATTGATCGTCGATACGGCTAAGGAACAGCGCGTTTCGATCGGCAGGGAGTATATCGCGTCGTACACATCCACCGACGCGGACAATATTCAAGGCTCGCGCTTTGGCGTGCCCACCGCCCTGATCGGTGTGCCCGTCGCGAATATGCACACGCCCGTCGAACTCGCGTCGCTGGATACGGTCGAGGAAGCCGCGCGGCTGCTGGCGGCTGTTATTGAGAAAATGGCGCGCAAGTGGGCGGACTCGAAAGGAGCGGATTGGCTGTGCCAGTGGCCGGATTAAGCGAAAAAGATATCGAACTGCTGAAAAAATTGTTGAGCGCGCGCGGGGTATCCGGCGACGAGGGCGAGATTCGCTCGATCCTGCGCAAGGAATGCGAAGCGCGCGGAGCGTCCGTCATGACCGACGCGCTGGGCAGCGTCATCGCGCGTAAAGCGAAATCTGGCGCGCGCCGCGTCGTGCTGGACGCGCATATAGACGAGGTCGGATTCCTCATCGTCGGCGCGGACGCGGACGGCGCGCTTAGGTATAAACCGGTCGGCGGCATAGATACGCGCGTCATAATGGCAAAGCGCGTGCTGATCGGCAAGGATCGGCTGCCCGGCGTATTCTCCGTTAAACCTATACATTTAGCCAGCGAAGACGAGATGTCGAACACATCGAAACACGAGAACCTGCGCATCGATATCGGCGCGAACGATAAGGCCGAGGCGGAGCGGCTCTGCCCGCCCGGATGTACCGCTGTGTTCGACTCCGCGCCGGAGCTGTTCGGCGATGGCAGGATCGTATCGCGCGCGCTGGACGATCGCGTGGGATGCTTCTCGCTGCTTGCCGCGCTCGAGTTGGACGGCCTGCCCGTCGATCTGACGTGCGTGTTCGCCGTCCAGGAAGAGATAGGACTGCGCGGAGCGAAAGCCGCAGCCCAGCGCCTCCAGCCCGATATGGGCATAGCGTTCGAAGGCACCTCCGCCAACGATCTGGGCGACGTGGCCTCTAACCGCCGCGTCACCGAACAGGGCAAGGGCGTTGCGATCAGTTTCATGGACGGCGCCAGCATCGGGCATATCGGATTGCGCAAGGCGCTGGCGGAATGCGCCGACGCGCACTCCATACCCTGGCATATGAAGCGCGGGCTGTCGGGCGGCAACGACGCGGGCGCGATTCAGCGCGCGTATGGAGCGAGGCCGACGGCGGTGCTGTCCGTACCGTGCAGATATATCCACAGCGCGAACTCGACCGCCGCGCTTTGCGATATCGCAGCGGCGCGCGATCTCGCCGCCGCGTTCCTATACGATCTACCGAAATATGAAGGGCGGGTGTTCAACTGATGTCGAATGGGACTAAGGGCATGCTCGAAACGCTGCGCGCCGTGCTGGCAGTGCCGGGCGTATCGGGATCGGAAGAGAATATAGCTTCGACTATAGCGCGGATGATCAAGCCATACGTCGACGAGATTCGCTCGGACGCGCTGGGGAACCTGATCGCGGTCAAGAAGGGATCGGGCGGCAAGCGCGTGATGCTAAGCGCGCATATGGATCAGATAGGTTTCGTCGTGACGGATATCGACGAGGAGGGTTTCCTCAGCGTGTCGAACGTGGGCGGGTTCGGCCCGGAAGCGTTCGTGGGCAAGATCGTGTCGTTTAACAACGGCACGCGCGGCGCGGTGTATATCCGCCCGAAGAAGGACGGCGCGGAACGCGCGATGTACGATGTATACGTCGATCTGGGCGTATCGAGCAAGGCCGAGGCCGAAGCCAAGGTGCAGGTGGGGGATACCGCGTGCGTGGCGTTCCAGCTGACGGATATGGGCGACCGCGTCTGCGCGCCGACTATGGACGACCGCGCGGCTTGCGCGGTGCTGATCGAACTGCTCAAGGCCGTTTCCAGCGACGGCGCGGCGCGCGATACGATCATCGCGGTGTTCTCCTCGCAGGAGGAGGTAGGCCTGCGCGGCGCGACCACGGCGGCAGCCGCCGAAAATCCCGATGTTGGCATAGCGCTGGACGTAACCGCGACCGGCGACACCCCGGACGTGAGGCCGAAGATGTCGGTGAAACTGGGCGCCGGTCCGACCGTTAAGATTATGGATCGCGCGAGCATCACAACGCCCAGCGTCCGCGAGGGTCTTATCGCGGCCGCGAAGCGCGCGGGCGTGCCGTACCAGCGCGAGGTGCTCACGTTCGGCGGCACGGACGCCGGCGCGATCCAGCGCACGCGCGGCGGGATCCCGGCAGGCACCGTCTCCCTGCCGTGCAGGTACGTTCACTCCCCGGTCGAGATGGTGAGCCTAACGGATATGGTTCAGGCGGTGAAACTCATAGCGGAGTATCTCAAGGCGTGAGATAACGCATAGCATACGGCGCGCGGCGGACGAGGCCTATGGATTAAGGCCGCGTCCGCCGCGCTACGCTTTGCGCTTTACGATTCCACGCGATTTAATTACGTGGATTCAATTACGTGCGATTCAATTACGCGCGATTCAACTCCGCGCGCCGCCGCGCCAGCATGCACGCAGCCGCCGCGCCCATCATTATCCCCATCGCCAGCAAGCATCCAGACGCGCCGAGCATCCCGTCCTCGACGAGCCAGCCCGCTCCCTGCCCCGGCCTCAACGAGTACGCAATCATCACCACAGCGGCGACGCTCATCAGCGCGATCAATCTTTTCGTGGCCTTCCTGCCGTAATCGATGATCCCTTGAAACGCCTTCTCCACCACTCCCGCCATATACGCCGCGTATAGTATCAGCAGGCTCGCCATAAACCCGTCCGCCCATACCACGCCGCTATCGGCAAGCAAGCCGTTGGCGAGCGTTAGCACGCTTAGGTATACCGCCACGTGCTTATACATCCGTCCGGACAGATACGTTTGCCTCTCGTCCATCCCGTTCTTCCCGAACGCGCGAGAGAACCAGTTGTGTCGATCCATCATTGCGTCTCCTCCCCGAATAATTCGTCCAGCGTCTTTTCCAGCGTCCGGCATATCGCGCGGCACAGCCGGATGGTAGGGTTGTACTCGCCCATCTCGATCGCGTTGATCGTCTGGCGCGCCACGCCTACCCTCTCCGCCAGCGCCTGCTGGCTCATGTCCATCGCCGCGCGGGCCGCTTTCAGTCTTAGGTTCTTCGCCATGTCGTTCACCTCGGACATAGTATACCATATGCCAGACAGAATGTCAACTATATTTTACAATAATGCGGATCGGATTCCGCGCATACGATTAGATGGGGTTATAATCGGCTAGGCGGAGGCGCGCATGCGGCGCATCTGGGCAAAATTGGGATTCGCGGCGCTCGCCGCGCTGTGCGTCATACTGGCAATCGCGATCCGATTGCCCAAAGGCGCGCGGCCAGCTTCGTCGCGCGGCGGCGCGCTGATAGTCATCGACGCGCACGCGCTCACGCTCACGCTCTATCATGATGGATCGCTCGTTAAACGCTATCCGATCGCGATAGGCGCGTATGGCATGCCCACGCCGCTGGGAACGTTCTACATCAATAAACGGTACGTGCCGAAGAATTCCGACATGGGCACGCGGTTCCTGGGTTTGTCAGTACCGTGGGGCGTATACGGCATACACGGCACCAGCAACCCCGGCTCGATAGGCAGCCGCGCGTCGCACGGATGCGTGCGGATGCTCAACCGCGACGCTGAAGATCTATACAAACGCGTGTACGTGGGAACCCCGGTGATAATCGAATCCGGCCCGTATGGCGAGCTGGGCGATAAGCTCCCGACGCTGACGTTCGACGATCGAGGCTCGAGGGTGCGCGCGGTTCAGCGTAAACTGCTGGCGCTGGGTTATGATCCGGGCGGGCTGGACGGCGTGTTCGGGCCAGGCTCGCGCCGCGCGCTGATCCGGTTCAAGCGCGACCATGGACTGCCGCCGACCGGGATCGTAGACGACGAGACATACCGCGCGCTGGGGATTATGCTGTTTGAGTGATGCGGGCTTGGACGCGCGCATACGATTGGGACGGAGTATAATCCGCGCGAAACCACTAGTTGGGAGGCGGCTGAATGCGGCGAACCGCGCAGTATGACAAACAAACTCAACCCGATTGGCGGGCGACGCTGGACGCGTTCCTGCCCTCTCCCCTGCGCGTTATGGCGGGCATGCTGAGCGCAGCGGACGCGGCGCGCGTCACGGAGATACGTCTGCGCGCGGAACAGCCCGCGCTGATAATGGCCGGCAGGGAGCGGGTCGATAGGTTCGATCACATGCGCTCGGGCAGGTGGATACCGTCCGGCGAGGACGTCAAGCAGTTCGCGCAGACGCTGCTGGGGCACTCGATGTACGCGCGCGCGGAGGAACTGCGCGGCGGGTATGTCACCCTGCCCGGAGGGCATCGCGCGGGGTTATGCGGCAGGGTCGTGCTGGAGGATGGGAAGGCGCATCATATTCAGGATTTCTCATCCGTCGCGCTTAGAATCGCCAGGCCGGTACCCGGCTGCGCGGACGCGGTCATGCCCCTTATCACCGACGATGGGAAGCCGCTGAACACGCTGGTGTTCTCCGCGCCGGGATGCGGCAAGACCACGATGCTCCGCGACGTAGCGCGCCTGCACGCGCTCAGCGGGTTCCAGGTCGGCATAGTGGATGAACGCAGCGAGATCGCCGCGTGCAGGCACGGCGTGCCGCAGTTGGACGTGGGTCCGTCCACCGACGTGCTGGACGCGTGCCCCAAGGCCGAAGGCATGATCCTGATGCTGCGCGTGTTCTCGCCGGACATACTGATCACCGACGAGATCGGCAAATCCATGGACGCGGAAGCGATAGGCGAAGCGTCCCGATGCGGCGCGGCGGTGGTGGTCAGCGCGCACGCGGGGAGTATGGAGGAACTGATGCAGCGACCCATCACGGGCGTGTTGCTGCGCCAGCGGTCTTTCGAGCGTTATGTGCAACTGGGTCCAGGCGGGCGATTGCTCAAGGCGTGGAACGGCACTTTCGGCGTGCTTTTCCAAGCGTCCGACCACTCTGTTCCGTCCGATTCGTCCGATTCGTCCGAACAATCCTATTCGTCCGATCCGGAATTACCGCGCGACTCCGTATGAACATGACGCGGCTGGCGTTCGCCGGTGCGGCCTGCGCGGGATGCGCGATGATGGGCATACGCATGGCGAACCGTCTTGTTCGCCGCGAGGAGGCTATAGCGGCGTGGTCGCGGCTGCTCGACGCCCTGGCGGCGCAGCTTAGTTACGTTGACGATCCGTTGCCCGACGTGCTCATGCGATCGGTATCGGCGGACTCGCCCGGAGACGCGCGGCTCGCCGCCGTTATAACGGACGCGGCTAACGCGATGCGGCGCGATCGATCGTTATCGTTCGCGGGCGCGATGGATATCAGCCGCGCGTTTATCGACATGGACGCGTCCGACGCGGCCTCGCTTCTGCCGCTGATCCGCGAGCTGGGAGCGGCGGCCCGGCCTCAACAATGCGCGAGGCTGGACTCCGCGAGAGCGGCGATGACGGCGATGGCTTCGCGCGCCGCAGACAAGACCTCGCGCCAGAAACGGTTGTATATATCGTTAGGATTGCTGGGCGGACTGGCGCTGTTTATGTGTTTGATGGGGTGAGGGTTTGCCCTGCCGCGCGTGGTAAGGTACGGCTCCCTCCGTCGATTGCCGCGAAGCGACAGATGGGGCGTTCCCCGACAATCCACAAAGGGCGCGCTCCATGGGAATACCGCGCAACCAAGGTATCGTCCCCTTCGACTTATCCACACGTTACAGGAGGGTACCCCGATGAATGTTGACCTGATATTCAAAATCGCGGGCATCGGCATACTGGTCGCGGTGCTGGGACAGGTGCTCACGCGCACAGGCCGCGAGGATATGGCGATGCTCACTACCCTGGCAGGATTAGTCATCGTCCTTCTGATGGTGATCAACTTGATCAGCCAGTTGTTCAATACGGTGCGCAGCATGTTCGTGCTGTAACGGCGAAGGATTACGTAAGATGGATGTGATGGCGCTCGTGGGATTCGGCGTGACAGCCGCTCTGTTGACAGTCGCCGTTCGAGGCCAGAGGCCGGAATTGGCTATCGTGCTCTCGCTCGCGGCGGGCGTTAGCCTGATACTGTTCCTGTCGGGGAAATTGTCCGGCGTGATCGACGTGCTCCGCGCCCTCGCCGATATGTCGCATATGCCCGAGGGTACCGTTTGGCTGCTGGCGCGGGTGGTCGGCATATCATACCTGACCGAATTCGCGGGGCAGCTGTGCAGAGACGCGGGCGAGGCTGGTATCGCGTCGAAAGTGGAGCTGGGCGGGCGGCTGCTCGTGCTGATACTAGCCGTTCCGGTGCTGGTATCATTGATGCAGCTGATGCTCGCGCTGGTTCCGGGCGGCGGCTTATGAGAATGAGGATTATGATAGCCGCGCTCTGCGCGATGACGATGCTCTGCGGGTTCGCCGCGGCGGAATCGGATCAGGAACCGTCCGCAGCAGCGATCCAGTCTCAAGCGGAATCCTTGCTTGACACGTTCGACTTAGCCGCATGGCAACGCGTAGCCGATTCCCTGCTGGAGCCGGAACAACGCGTAAACGTCCGCGAGTCCATCCTGCGGGTGATACGCGGGGAACGCATACTGGACGGCGCGACCGCGCTGGAGCGCGTGCTGCAGGTTCTGTTCCAGTCGCTTCGCGGTTACGCGGGGCTGGCGATACAGTTGATAGTCCCGGCTCTGCTGTGCGCGATACTCAGCCGCATGCGCGCCGCGTTCGAGAACGACTCGGTGGCGCAGGCATGCCAGTTTGTGGGATACGCGCTGGTCTCGCTGATCGCCGCCAGATTCTTCCTGGCGAGGCTGGCTCAGGCGCGCGCGGTGGTTGACGGCATGGCAAACGCCATGCAGGCGCTGTTCCCGCTTCTGTTAACACTGCTGGCGGCTGTCGGCGGAACCGCCTCGTCCGCGTTCTTCCAACCGGCGGTCGTAGCCGCGTCGGGCACGATGACCGCGATGGTTCAGCGAGTGACGCTCTCGTTCGCGCTAGCAGCCGCGCTGGTCACCATCCTAACCCATATATCCCCGCACGTCGGGCTGACGCGGCTTCGCTCGCTGCTCAAGACCGTCGCGAACTGGTCGCTGGGGATATGCTTTACCGTGTTCATAGGCGTGATGGCGGTGCAGGGTATGGGCGCCGCCGCTCTCGACGGCGTGACGATGCGCACCGCCAAATACGCGGTGGACAACTTCGTCCCGATCGTAGGCGGCATGATGGCGGACACGATGGATACGCTGATCGCGTGCTCGCTTCTGGTCAAGAACGCGCTTGGGATAACCGGGCTTACGATACTGGCGGGGTTCTGCGTCGGGCCGCTGACGCAGGCGTTGAGCGCGGCGCTGGTGTTCCGGTTCTGCGCGGCGGTGCTCGAGCCGGTCGCGGACGGCGCGATAGTCGATCTGCTGGGCGACTTCGCGGGATCGATGACGATGCTGTTCACGGTTCTGCTATCCGTGTCGGCGATGTTCTTCCTGCTGGTGGCGCAGCTTCTGCTCGTGGGCAATCTAACCGTAATGCTAAGATAACGGCACAAAGGAGGCGGGCGCGTGTGGGATGGATTCGCGGCGATGCTAAGGAGCCTGACGGCGTTGACGCTGTGCGTAACGCTGATAGACTGGCTGCTCCCGGCTGGGAATATGCGCAAGTACGCGCGCCTGGTCTGCGGGCTGGTGATGATGTGGGCTTTGCTCCGTCCGATATCGGCGCTGTTTTTGGGCGGCGGCACGACGGATCAGATGATGAGCCGGATGCTGGATACCATGATCGGGGGCGGTTCATGAGTCCAAAGACGGACGCGTCCGCGTGGCGGATCCGCTTGAAAAAGTTCAAGGGCCTGGAATGGATCGCGCTGGTGGTGCTGATAGGGATCGCGGGCAGTATAGCGCTGTCGGACTTTGGCGGCGCGGCTGGCGGGCAGTCGGGTTCGGCCTCGCCGGGCAGCGCGCTGGAGACGCGGCTGGCCTCGATACTATCCAGCATAGACGGCGCTGGCATGGTGGAAGTGATGATATATGAAGCCGCGTCCGCCGCGTCTTCGTCGTACGATTGGCTGGGCGGGGCGTATGGCGGCGGCGAAGGCTCGCGGCAGGCGGTCGGCGTGGTGGTGGTGGCGGACGGAGCCGGGGATGTGCGCGTCCGGCTCGAGTTGGTCCGCGCGGTGCAGACGCTGATGGATCTGCCCGCCAGCGCGGTCGAGGTGTTCCAGCGCGGGAGCGCGCCGACGTGAGATGATTATTGCCGTTGAGTTATAATCAACCGGCTTAATACGGCGACTCGTCCCTCAGAGCCTCGTCCGGGGTCAGCAGTCCGTCGATCCTCACCGCTCTGTAGTCCGCGCCGGGTTTCTTCGACGCGTCCGCGCGGTTCGCTGGCATGCCCACGCAGCGCATACAGTTGTCGCAGCGTTTCTCCGGGTTGATATCACATCGGTCGCACTCGCCGCATTCCGTGCACGGCCTATCGTACAGGACGCAGTCGTTCGGGTTGGGCATCGCGTCGCGCCTCCTATCCGCGTGTGTTGACATCCCATAACGCATGTGATACATTCCGCGTTATGAAATATGTATTCGTTACGGGTGGGGTCGTTTCCTCCCTGGGCAAGGGCATCGCCGCAGCGTCGCTGGGCAGGCTGCTCAAGGCGCGCGGGTACCGCGTCAGCCTGCAGAAAATGGACCCGTACTACAACATCGATCCGGGCATGCTCAGCCCCCTGATGCGCGGCGAGGCGTTCATCACCGACGACGGCGCGCCAGCCGATCACGATCTGGGCCATTACGAGCGGTTCCTCGATACGCAGCTTCGCGGCGACGCGAACGTTTCCACGGGCAAGATACACCTGGCCATCATGGAGATGGAGCGGCGCGGCGCGTACCGTGGCGGCACTATACAGATGGTACCTCATGTGACCGACGAGATCAAGCGCCGGATCGTCAAGGCCGCCCTCAACGCGGAGTCCGACGTGGCGATAGTCGAGATCGGCGGCACGGTCGGCGATATGGAAGGCGCGCCGTTCCTAGAGGCGATACGCCAGATGAAGTGGGATCACCCGGAGGGCGACTGCTGTTTCGTGCACGTGACGCTGCTGCCCACCGTCGGCTCCGAGCAGGAGATAAAGACCAAGCCTACCCAGCACAGCGTAAAGACTCTACGCTCGATAGGCATCCAGCCCGATTTTGTCGTATGCCGCACGGACGTGGCGATATCGGACGAGGCGCGCGGAAAGATCGCTCTGTTCTGCAACGTGCCCGCCGAGCGCGTCATCGCCGATCCGGACGCGCCTATATTATATGAAGCGCCGCTGATGATGGAGGCCGAGGGATTCGCCGAAAAGACGCTGGCGTACCTGCGCCTGCCCGCGCGCGAACCGAATCTGGACGCGTGGCGGGCTATGGTCGAGCGCGCCAGAGCCGCGTCCAGAACCGTCCGCGTCGGGCTTGTGGGCAAATATGTAGAGATACACGACGCGTATGTCAGCGCGGTCGAGGCGTTAAGGCACGCGGGATACGCACGAGGCGTCGCCATCGACGTGCGTTGGATCCCCGCCAACTCGATCGAACAGGAATCCGCCGGGCCGGACTCCGTTCTGCGCGGACTGGACGCAATACTCGCGCCCAGCGGACACGGCAGGAGCGGCGCGGAGGGTATCATCCAGACCGCTATCTGGGCGCATCTGCATAAGGTTCCATACCTGGCTATCGGTTACGGCATGCAGCTTACGGTCGTTGCGGCGGTGCGGACGCTGATGGGCAGGCCTCAAGCCAACTCCACGCAGGTTTATCCGGAAACGCCCGATCCCGTGGCGCGCATACCCAAGGACAGGATGGAGCGCCAGAACGATTGGATATGCGGCTCCGACCGCGCGAGGCTGGGCGGTCAAGACCTGTTGCTGTCCGGCGACTGCGCGCTGACCGCGTGCTACGGCGGCGCGAGAGAGATTCGCGAGCGCCACGATAACCGTTACGAGATCAACCCCGCGTATGTCCAGCCGCTGGCGGAGAAGGGCGTTCGCTTCCCCGCGATGGAGAAGCGCGAGGGTTACATCGAGGCTATAGAGCGTCCGGATCATCCGTTTTATATTGGCGTGTTGTATCATCCGGAGTTTTTATCCAGGCCGGACAGGCCGCATCCGCTGTTCGACGCGTTCATTGCCGCCGCGATGGCCGGAGCGTAACGCGCGTTCCCAGTCCCGGTCATCCGCGCCGCGCGGCGTTCCTGCGGAGCGTCTCGGGAGACGCTCCGCCCGTCGAGCGCCTGAACAGCCGCCCAAAATAACTGTAGTCGTCATAACCTACCGATAACGCTATGTCGCGCAGTTTGTCGTCCGTGTTCAGCGTTAGCCATAGCGCCCACCTCATTCTCACGCGTTGATGGAAATGCACGAGCGTCATGCCCGTTTGGCGTTTGAACAGCGTGCACAAGTACGCGCCTGAAAAATTGAACCGCTCGGCTATGTCAGACACACGCAGCGGTTCCGCCATATATCGGCACAAATAAGCTTGCACAGCCGCCGTCTGTGGATTCGCGCTATACTGGAATCCGCAGCGCAGCGCGTATAAGCCTTCCGTCAACGCGTCCGGCAGCGCGTCAAAGTCGATCTTTCGCACGCGGCTGAATCCCACCTCTCCAGATTCGCGCGCCACTAACCGCTGGAACGCCAACACCGCATCTCGCTGTTCGTACACCGTCGAGCACAGGTACGCGGTCACGCCGCCCTCCGCGCTGATCGGCGCGCATACCAGTCCATCCTGCTCCAGCTGCAGCAGTTCCAGTCCGCCGCATACCGCGGCGAACATATTTTGATGGATCATCAACTCTCGAAGAAACGACACGCACGCGTCCGACTGGTAAAACGGTCCCGGCTCCAGCGGGAACACCAACCGCTTGCGCTTCCGGCTCAACAAACGGATCAGCCTCCTGGCGATATCCCCAACATCCTCTGGGTCGAAGGGTTTGAGGATATACCCCTCTACACCCAGCTTGAACGCGGATTGCGCCGCTTGAAAGTCCGCGTGAGCGCTTATCAATACGAACAGCGCGTCTACGCCGCCGCGCTTCAGTTGGGCGATCAGCTCCAACCCGCTCATCTTGTCCATGCGAATATCGGTGAACACCACGTCGGGCTGAACCTGTTTAATCAGATCATACGCGCGCGAAGGATCCGTCTCGATCGCCGCCAGTTCAAATTGAAGCCCGTTCCAGTCGATGACCTCGCTCAATCCGAGCGCCGCCCACGGCTCGTCGTCTATGATAATAAATCTATACATAGCCAGCCTTCCCATGATTCATCATAGCAGAATCAGTTGCGATAGTCAACCATTATGAATTATAATCATCGCTTCGTCCGTTTACAAATGGCGCCGATATCGTTCGGCGAGTATATGAAACCCGTTGCGAATCCTGCCTCAAATGGGTATAATAAATGTAGGGCGAGCGGGAGGAATCGATCAAGATGGATGATGTTTCGGATTATCGAGGGTTGCCGGACTGGCGCGAGGACAGCATCGATAAGGTCGGTATCACCGACGATTTCATGCTGTCAACAGTGCTGCAGCAGGATCCCACTATCTGCGTGGATCTTCTGCAGTATATGTTACCGAGTGTGCGTATCCATCATATCCAATTCAAAACGTTGGATAACGATCCGTTACATGCGCCGCCGAGTGTTCAGCAATCCATCTCGCCGACGTATGATAAACACGGCGTTCGGATGGATGTGTTTTACGATGATGGCAAGCGATCGTTTGCCGTTGAGATGCAGAACGGCAATAATCCCAATCTGCCCAGGCGGTCGAGGTTTATCCGTAGCGCCATAGATGTTAATGACTTGAGCAAAGGCATGGACTATATCAAATTGAAACCATGCTATGTGATATTCATTTGTACGTTTGATCCTTTTCGTCAGGGGAGGTATCTGTATCGTTTCGAGAGCCGATGCGCTCAAGACGTTAGCCT
>JAIRSO010000041.1 GCA_031255415.1 Oscillospiraceae bacterium | reverse complement strand
CCTAGATCGCCAGCCTGCAAAGATACTCCACTCCCAGCCTCATCACGGACTCGTCTATATCAAACCATGAATTATGATGCTCCGCCGTTATACCCTTGTCTGCGTTCCCACAACCCAGGAACGCGTACACGCCGGGATACTTTTCTAGGAAAAGACTCATGTTGTCCGACGCTAACAGCGGCGCGCTGGACGCGGATAACTCCAACCCGGGCACGCGCGCAGCAGCATCCCTCGCGAGCGATACCGCGCCCTTATCGTTATTAACCGGATGCAGCGCCGCCAAATCCTCTATCTTCACCTTAAGGCCCCATTGATCCGACAGCGCCCTTGCCGCCTTATGGATCGCGTCTAACAATACCTCCCGGTGCTCCGGCCTATAGAACCTGATCCCGCCCTCCAGATACGCCGAGTCTGGGAACACGTTCGGCGCGGTTCCACCCTCTATGTGGCATATGTGTACCACCGCCGTTTCCAGCGGGCTGATCAAACTCGCGGGCAGCGCCGACAGCTTCAGCGCCAGTTCGCACAGCGGCTTGATCGGATCGATCGACCTATCCGGCCGCGACCCATGCCCGCCGCTGCCTGTCAGCGTGATCCTGAACGCGTACAATCCCGCCATCGCGAGACCTTCTAATATTTTAATCTCGCCCGCCGGAATCTGCGACCATATGTGAAGCCCGGCGGCTAGAGCGATATCAAGATCCCGCTCCTTCAACACGTTGATAAGCTCCGCCGCTCCCTCGTTTACCTCCTCCGCCGATTGGAAGCAGAATACCGCCGTCCCGCGCAGTTCGTCGCGGCACTCCGACAACACAGCCGCCGCGCCCATCAGCATCGCGGTATGCGCGTCGTGGCCGCACGCGTGCATTACCCCGTCGCGGCGCGATTTGTACTCGCGCTCGCCGCTTTCGGTTATGGGCAGCGCGTCCATGTCCGCGCGCAGAATTTTCGCGGGGCCGGGCTTCGCTCCCTTGAGTAGGGCAAAGAAACTCTCCGAGCCGCGTATGCGTTCGCTGATTATGCCTCGCTTAAGCAGCTCCGCGCGGACGGCCTCGCCAGTCGCGGTCTCGCGGCGTGATAACTCCGGGTTCGAGTGGAAACGCCGCCGCCAGGCAATCACGTCGCCCTCGATGGACGCGGCGCGCTCTGTAATGTCGATCAAGTCCAGGCCTCCTTTGGCTAGCCGCGCGGCGAGTCCGGCATACGCATAATAATACCCAGCCCGCGCATATAATACCGGGCACGGGGGGTGGTTATCGCATGCCGTTAAAGGCGCTCAACAGCGGCAATTTCTATGAGACTGTGTTCGCGAATCCCGAGCCGGCGCTGGTAGAGTTCTACTCGCCGCACTGCTCGTACTGCGGCAGGCTCGAACCTGTTCTGGAGGATATTCAGTCCGCGTATGGCGGGAACAAACGGCTCTATCAGATAAACGTAGACGAGGAAAAGGAATTGGCGCGATACTACCGCGTCCGTTCCGTCCCGACCACGATCCTGATGAAGCGCGGCGCGCCCGCCGTCACCTGCCTGGGATGTATGAGCAAAGAGCAGACCCTGCAGATGTGGGATATCGCCGGAGGAACCGCTCCGTTACCAGCATACCCGCCGGCATAGGCAAAGTCAAGTCCCGCCTGCGCGAGGCGGGACTTTTCCGTATACGTCGCCGTATGTTTACTCTCTTTATAAACCCCTGAGCGCGCGCGCCAACTCGTCTATCTCGCCGAACGTGTTATAGAACGATACCGACGGCCTCACGGTGGACTCGACCCCGAACCGCCTCAACCCCGGCTGCGCGCAGTGATGCCCCGCGCGAACCGCTATGCCGCGCCTGTCTAGCGCCTCGCCGACCTTCGCGTCCGGCACTCCCTCTATGTTGAACGATACCGCGCAAACCCGCCTGAGCCTCTCGCCGCCTATTATCCTTACCCCGGGCACGCGCCGCAGTTCCTCGGCCATGTATTCCATCAGTTCATCCTCGCGGCGCTCTATCGCTTCCATGCCGATACGGCGCATATACCTAAGCGCCTCCGCCAGCCCCGCAGCTCCGGCGATATTGCCCGTGCCCGCCTCGAACCTCGCCGGAGCCGGTTGATATCGCGTTGACTCGAACGTCACGTCCAGTATCATATTCCCGCCACCCTGGTACGGCTCGCCCTGCTCGAGCATATCGCTCCTGCCGTACAGCGCGCCTATGCCTGTCGGGCCCAGCGCCTTGTGTCCGGAGAACGCGTAGAAGTCGCATCCCAATTCCTTTACGTTTATGGGCATATGCGCCGCCGACTGCGCCCCGTCCACGCATATCGGCACGCGCTTCCTTCGCGCGATAGCGGCCGCCTCCCTCACGGGCATGACCAGCCCGGTCGCGTTGCTTACGTGAGTCATCGACACGAATTTCGTTCGCGGCGTGATCATCCGCTCGAATTCGCCCAGCATCAATTGACCGCCGCCGTCCACCGGACAGACCGCGATCCCCGCCCCCGTCTCCTTCGCGATCAACTGCCAGGGCACTATGTTCGCGTGATGCTCCAGCTCGGTCAGCAGTATCTCGTCGCCGGGCTTGAGCCTGGGTCTTGCGAAACTGCGCGCGACAAGGTTTAGCGCCTCCGTCGCGCCGCGAACAAACACGATCTCGGACGCGTCCGCGCCGATGAACGCGGCGGTCTCGCGCCGCGCGTCCTCATACGCGTCGGTCGCGCGCGCGGCAAGCTCGTGCGCGCCTCGATGCACGTTCGAGTGTTCGCGCGAGTAATACCGCGCGACGCGCTCTATCACGCTGTTGGGGCGCTGGGTGGTTGCGGCGTTGTCGAGGAATATCAACGGTCTGCCATGAACGCGCTCGTTGAGTATGGGGAAGTCGGCGCGGATCGTCTCGACGGGCACGCCGCCGACGCTCGACGAACCGCGTGGTCTATCCAACCGTGGATCCGCATCGTCATCCCACAAGCCGTTAGCCAGACGCTCCAGCGTCGATTCGATTGATTTGATCGACTCGACTGATTTGATCGAGTCAATTGATTCGATGGACTCGATCGACGCGGGCGGCTCAAGGGCGCGGATCATGGTATACCCCAACGTCCACGTCGGATAAGCACGCCAGCGCGTCGTCAGCCAGAACGGCGACGGCGCAGTATAGGTTCAGAAGGTACGACGACACGCCATGATCGTCTATGCCCCGGAAGCGAAGCGACAAGCCCCGGCTCTGTTCGTCCGGCACCCCCGCTTGGTACAATCCCACTACGCCGCGCCTGGATTCCCCTGTGCGAACCAGCAGTATGTTGGTCTTGTCTCCCGCGCTTCGCGGTCTCTGTTCGCCGTCTACATACAGTTTATCGGTGGGAACTATGGGCACTCCGCGCCATAACAGGAACCGCCCGCCGCGCGTGTCCGCGGTCTCGGGCGGCACGCCTCGCCTGGTGCACTCGCGCTCGAACGCGGACAGCGCGCGGGGATGCGCCAGAAAGAAAGACGGCTCCTTCCATACCATCGAAAGAAGATCGTCCAGATCGTCCGGGGTGGGCGGGCCGGTGCGCGTGGGTATGCTCATGCCGTCCGCTAGACTGTTGAGTAAGCCATACTCCGGATTGTTGATCAATTGCGCTTCCTGGCGCTCCTTCAGCGACTCGATCGCCAGCGCGATCTGCTCCGCCGTCTGGTCATACGGCGCGCTCCATCCGTCCTGTACGCGCGTGTCCACGTTGATGATCGTGGAGATACAGCTTAGCCTCTGTTCGCGCGGCGTGGTCTGGTACGGTACGAACCCCTGCGGCACCTCGTTGCCCAGCGGATCATCCTTGCCGCAGAGCGTGTCGGGATGCCCTGCGTCCTCGTTGACGCGGTTTATACGGTAAACCGAGGTGGGCAGAGCCTTGAATTCCAGGAATTTCGCGGGCCAGCGCGGCGATAACGAGCCGAACTGCGCCCGCGTCTTGGTGATATCCGCCAGTTGATACGCCGCGTCCGGACCCAGCGCGCGCGCGTGGTACAGCGGCTCCGGCCTGTCGGAACCGAATAGGTTTGTCGGATTGCCAGCCATTTTGCCTCCCGCTGCGGCGCTGATTCTGTGCGCGCCTCATCGTTAGGATGGCTGATCCATTGGTAAATTATTCAGTATCAACGCCCAGCCTGCGCAGCGTCTCGACGACGTAGCTCTCGCGGTACGTGTCGCCGGGATCGCGGCCTAGGTAGGACTTGTAAAACTCCTCGCACGCCTTTTCATATGGGATGTTCGCGAGCTCGGCGATGACGCGCGTCGATCGGTCGATCAGCTTCTTGTTGGTCGGCAGAACCTGTATCATCCAGTTCGACCAGATACGGCCCATCTTCGCCATCGTTCCGGTGGATAATGTGTTGAACGCTAGCTTGACCATCAGGTGCGAGGGCAGGTCGAGCAATGTGCGCGGAAGCGTCACGGGCACGTCAACGCGCTCAGCGCCGTCCGCGACTGTCGATGGTATCGGCGCGCCGAGACGCAATCGTATCCGTTTATCAAACCCTTCCGTCATGTCGGATGGGGCGTTGGGCGCGGGATGGGTCTCGCGGCCGTTGATATCGACCCAGACGAGCAGCGCGGGTCGCCGCGATACCCTCGAGTCGTCGCGCTCCCAGCCTACGTGATAATAATCCAACTCGCCGCCTCCCACCTCCGGCGGGTTATCGACGATGGATTGCGCCGCTCCCATCTCGATATAATCCTCCCGCGTCCAGTCCAGGCCTTTAACGGGGCGGTGCAGCATGTTCCGCCACGCGACGGAGGAGGGGATGGTCGGATCCTTCGCGTATGCCCAGCTCACGGGGGACTCGCTGTCGTTGGACTTGCGGAACGGCGGCAGCGTGAATGTTGGCTGGCGCTCTGTGGTGTCGGTGGTTATGTCCTGCAGATAATCGTGGGCGAAGTATGTCGCCAGGCCGCCGGACGAGTACGCGCCAGCCTCGATATCGATCATCCTCGAGAGTCCTTCAAGCGCGGAGCCGCTGGACAGCTGCGCGACAAGCGAGTCGAACGCGTCCGCGTATGCGCTCGGGGTTAAGGCGGACGCTCCGACGACCGCGCGCTCGTCAGATGTGAGGTGGTCGTTCATCCACGAGTCGATAGCCAGCTCCTGCGCCGCGCCCGCGACCAGCAATTCCACCGTCGTTACCTGCATGCGCGTGGATCCCGCGACCGCCATGTTCCCGACATACAGCGGGAGCTTGACGATGCGCTCGCGCTCGAACACCTTCCGGCATCGGTCGAGCAGCCCGCAGAGTATCTCCTTCGGATTGCAATAGAGATAGTATGTCGATAAACCCAGGTCGTCAGCCTCTATCGCGGAGCCGTTGACGCTGGCGGACAGCCCGCATTCCGATAATATCAGCGCAACGTCGCCGGGCTTTACCCCAGCGTCCCGCACCTGCCGCGCGCCGAAGGTCATGTAATCCTCGAAATTCTCAACCGAGCGCACGACCGCGCGATCCCCTCCGGTCATAAGGCTGTCGGACAGTTCGCGCAGTCCAATGAGTTCAGCGGCGCGCAGCGGCAGTTTGGGTATCAATCGCGTCCAGAACCCGCGCCACGTCGCGTCAAGCTGCAGGGCGAGCCTCCCCGACGCGCCCACCGACGAAATCAGTATCTTCCGGCCTTCCTCCATCGCGCGGCGTATGTCGGCGGTCATGCGCCTAAACTCGTCCGACTGGAAGCAGTCCGACGCCGCGCGCGCTATGCCGCGGTCGGCCTTGAGCAGTACCGCGACTCCCTGCGCCGTATCGCGCCGGATGGTCTGGCTTAATCCGCGCGTGAGTGGATTGGATTGCTCTGTGGGTATCGCGCCCAGGTGGAATTGGGTTTCGTTCAGGCAGAAATCCCGGGCGGCCGTTCGATAATCTACGATACTGGACATGCGTTCACTCGTCCCTCATCCTGAAATCCAGCGAGGCGGGGATAGGGTTGTCGTTCAGCGATACGCCCTTGGCCTCGCACAGTTTCTTCCATAAATCGGACAGCGATATCTCGCCCTCGCGAACGTCGGTCAGCTCTATCCTGCCGCGCAGTATGCGCTCCGCTTCAGCGGCTTCGCCCAGCTCCAGCAGAGCCTTTACCCTCAAAGCCTTCACCCTGCCCAACGACGCGATGGCGCGAGGCAGAGCGCGCGCGGCGCTGTCGGTATCGGCGAAGCGTCCCGCGTCGTTCAGCGCGGATAATGTTTCTATCGCCAGTTGGCGGGGCGGAGCGGAGCCGGCCAGCTTCAGCGCGTCGAGCATGAGATCGGCGGCTGATTGCTTGTCGCCGGCTCTCGCGCGCAGTACGGCTAGGCATCGCGCCGACCATGGGTTGGGGGTTTGCTCCATCGAGCGGAGGAACTGCGCCCGCGCCTCGTCATCCTCGAAGCGGTACGCGTGCATCACGCCCAGATGGTAACGCGAGTACCAATGATCCCCTTTCCCGGACTCGATCGACGACCTCAACCGATCCATCCATAGATCGCCGACCTGATACGCCACGGGTGGATCGAGCGGATCGTGAGCCGGGAGCGCGCCGTCGAACACGAGATCCTGCCAGCCGCGCTGTTGTATCGTCATCGACGACGATGGGAAGCGCAGTCCAGCCGCGTTGAAATCCTCCCACCGGAGCACCTGCTCCAACGATCCCCATCCGCCGCCTTTTTGGAACAGACGGCCCGGCCTGCCAAATAATCCCTCGGACAGCGCCGCGTTCATCGCGTCCAATCGCGCGCGCGGCAGAGCGGACTCCAGCGATTCCTCCACCGCGCCGATCATCGCGCGCCAGTCTTCGCCTCGCGCCGTTGCCGGATCGATCTGGATCGAGCCGTAGGACTCCGTCCATTCGCGATACCCCCCGCCTTCCAGCGGGAGGTGTTCCAACTGCGTGCTAGCCAGCCCGGCCTGAATCTCGATATACGCGCTGCCCTTCTCGGATAGAAACTCCTGCCAGTGCCTGCCGCCCGCGTTCTTGCCCCAGACGAACAGCTTGCGTCCGCGCAGCGCGTCGGTGGACGATTGAACCAGTCCGTAGCCGTCGCCGCCGACCGCCGCGATCCACTTGCGTTGCTCCTTGGGTATGTCGTAGAAGAAATCCATAGCGTGCGGGAGCGAGGCGGGGCGGCTCGCGTCCATGTCGCGGTATAGCGGCACGGGAACCTTGCTCAATTGTTTCGCGTAATCGAAGCGGTACGCGCGATCCGCCGGGACTATCACGCGCGTGTCCGGGCGTTCGTCCACCGCGATGTTGCTCCACCAGTAGACGGCGGTATCGCGTTTGGAGCCGTTGTCAACGCGTATGTGTACGTATAGCTGGCGCGACTCGGCTGGCAGCACGGCCTCGACGCGATACACCAGATCGCGCACTCGCTCATACTGGTACATGCGCAGTATCGGCGCGCCGTCCTCCGGCTCGATAGCCTCCGCGAACATAGGGGACACGGTATACGGCGTGTGCCCGATGATCCCGCAGTTCCACTCCACGCCGCCGGATATCCACGCGTTGCGCAGGGCGAGGTTGCACGGCTGGATTACCGGGTTGCGATGCAGCAGCTCGCGTCCCGCCGCTCGATCGACCAGCGACCAGAGCCGCCCGCCCAGCTGCGGCAGGAATGTCGCCTCGATGTAATCGTTGCGCAGTATCGCCGCGTTCCAGCCGCGGGGTTTCTTGCGGCGGTCGTAACCGTCCTGGATCGTGTAGGGGAGTATCCCGTCTACGCGGCCCCAGCCCATGTACCGGGATTCCTCGGCGGTGATCGTATCGTCCGTCTCGATAGCCGCGTGCGCGTCCCGCGCCGGCCTCAAGTCGGGCAGAGGGTTTTCCCTGCCCATAGACGCGGACGGGATGGTGATGGTCGTAAGCAGTAATTCCGTCATTGCGCCACTTCCTGCGATTAATAGCCTGTCTTGGTATAGTTTGGCTCGACGACGGTCTTGTTATAATCGTTGCCGCCGGGGAAATTCGCGCTCTTTAGTATGCCGGGCGCGATCCCTTTCGCCATAAGCGATTCAACGGCGACGGAGGTCAGGCTCCACAGGATGTAGTCGGACGCGATACCCGACGCCGCCGCGAACCGCGCCTCTATCCCGTCGATCTCCAGCATGGCCTCGGCGGCTGGCGCGCAGTTATCCAGCACGATATCCGCCATTTCGTAAAACTTCTTGCCGCTGGAGTGCACCGGCTCGACCGCGCGCGCGTACTCCATCGACGTGAACGCTATCACCTTCATGCCGAACTTCTTCGCTTCCCACGCCAGATCGACCACCTTTGGCGTGCGTCCGGACACGGACGACAGCATGATCAAGTCGCCGGGCAGCGCCTTGGACGCTTTCAGAGCGTACATGCCCAGCCCCTCGGCGCTGGTATCCACGCCGGAGCGGTCGCGATCGCGGGCGGGGTTGTCCACGTCCAGCTTGTAATCCAGCCGTTTATAGAATATAGGGCCGCCGCCTCGATAGAGCAGGTCGTATTCGATCCTGTGGCATATGGAGCTTAGGAACGCCGCGCCGCCGGACGCGATGGTATCGGCGACGAGGTTCCCCGCCTGGATGATCGCGCCGCGCTGCGTGTCCTCAATCTTTTTGAACAGGTTATGAACCGCATCCTGATAACGATTAAGCAGCGTCATGATTATCTCTCCTTAATGGCCCATGTAGAATATATGATCCTTATACGCGCCGAGCATTGCGGCGTTGTGAGCGTCGCCGCCCTCGACGTTGGCGGAGACGAACACGGGCGGTATCCTCCCGGTCTGGGCTATGAGCGCGGCGGCCTGAACCACCACAGCGTACAGCATAGCCGCGCCGACCGCCGTGGACGTGGGGCCGACCTTCTCCGGTATGCCGGGCACAAGCATGGACGAATCGCCGAAGTCTCCGCCGTTATCTATCACGATATCCGCGCACTGGTACAGGTTCAGCCCGGACGGATGGCGCGATGGTACCCGCGTGGTGGTTGCCATATTGGTCAGAGCGACGACCTTCGCGCCTTTCTCTCTCGCGCGCGCCGCCGCGTCTACCGTGACCGTGTTCCGTCCCGATACGGAATGGATGATGATCGCGTCGCCGGACTTGAGCGGGGACGCGTCGATGATATAGCCGCCGTACTTATCCAGCCGTTCCATTTGGCTGGTGAGGGTGGCGGGGTCAACGTCCAGGTTGAGTCCGGGCGCGCGGATTGGGTTGATGTTCGCCATGCCGCCCGTGCGGTAGTATAGTTCCAGCGCGAGCAGTCCGGCGTGGCTGCATCCGAACGCGAATATGTTCCCGCCCGCCAGCGTCACATCGCGCAGTAATTCCGCGGCGCGGGTAAGCGCTTCGTGTTGGCTGGTTTTCGCGTTCTGGAGAATATCCGTCACATGGTCTATGTATTCGCTTATATAATCCATTCCGTCACCTCACTTGATAATCCTATACGACGGATAACGCCGCGTCAAGAACGCCAGCCGCCGCGCCTCGTCCCAGTCCGGGCGGCGCAGAGCGAGTTCCCGCGATATCCCCGCCATCACCGGCTCGAAGTATGGCCAGCGCACTTCCAAGCCGGGCGCGTCCTCGTTCAGCCGTTGCCGGAACGTGTCGAACATAAGCGGGTGCGCTTTCCACGCGCCGCCGCTTAACACGCAGAAACGCTCGTTATCTTCCGGTTGGACGCTCGCGTACAGACGCGCGAAGTACCGCGCCATATGTTCGCCCGCGTCGCTGAACAGCCGCCGCGCCGTCTCGTCGCCTTCGCGCGCCGTCTTCGCAGCTTCCGGAACGAACGCGCCGAAGAACCGCGCGTATGACGGCGCGTCGTACATCAGCCGGATAATGCGCCAGATATCGTCCGTGCCCAGCCATTGCCTAGCCGCGTCGGTCAGTTTGGTTGGAGGGGATACGCCCGTTAGGCCACGGATCACGGCGCGATAGGCTTGCTGACCGATCCACGCGCCGCTGCCCTCGTCGCCCAGCAACAACCCCCAACCGCCCAGACTGCCGCCGCGCTTCCCGTCGGATGATACATAGAACACGTCCGATCCCGTGCCCGACAGCGCGACAAACCCGCCGGGGCATAACGCGCCAGCCCATAACCCGGCTTGCGGTTCGCCCAGTACGGCTACGTTTGGTTGTTTGGTTCGGCTATAAGGCTGGAAGAGCCGCAGAGCTTCCTCGAGCGGCCCGACGATGGTGATATAGAAGGTATCGATGGTTGGGGATGGGGACGAACCGGCAGCCTGTTCCAGGCAGCCGCGTATGTTGGCGGAGGCTTCGCTGAAAGAGGTGTGGTTTGTGTTTACGCCCAAGCTCCCGCCCTCGCCGATGAGGTTGAGATCATCGTCCGCGAGGATCGCGCGGCACTTGCTGCCGCCGCCGTCAAAACATAGTATCATGGTTTGGTTTGCTCCATGTGGCGGGGGGAAGGAAGAACGGTTCCCTCTGTAGACGTTGCCTACCCCGTGAATAGCATCCCTTGAAGATGGCGCCCCCTCTGCCGCTTCGCGACGTCTCCCCCCAAGGGGGCGATAGGGGGTCTTGCGTTCCTACTATATTGTTACCCCCGCGTTGGTTACTTAGCAATGGCTGCAATGGAGAGGAACACAGCCCCCCCTGTCGCCCCCCTAGGGGAGAAGTCGCGTAGCGGCAGAGGGAGCCGTATTCTCGTTTTAGTTAACGCGTCGTATCGCGGTTTACTGCGCGGTCTTCCATTCGTCGATCTGCTTCTGCACCTCGGCTATGATGGCCTCGGAGCCGTTCGCGCGCAGTTTCTCGCAGAATTCCTCGACGATTTCCCTTACCTCGTCCTCGCCGCCCAGTCTGCCGTTGAATAGATCGATCTTGTATTCCATAACCACGTTAGTGACCGCCGCGACCTCGTTCGCCACCGGAGCCGGATCGAACACGAAGCCCAGATGCGGCGGAAGCAGCGCCTTCTGGTTCAGGTCGAGGATAACGTCCATCATGATGTTGTCCGGACCGGAATAGTCCACGGGCGCTTTGACGATCGTCAGGTTGCCAGCGGGCGCGTTGTACCAGAAATGGAACGCGCGGGAGCTAGCGTCAGCGTTCGATGTGCAATCGAACGTCATGTTGCCGTCCTCGTCGAGAACGTAGTGCGTGCCCTCAACGCCAAAGCGCACCATCGTGGCTACGAACGGATCGGTGTTGACCAGCTCCAGCACCTTGATGGCGTTGACGGGGTTCTTGCAATTGGCGGAGATCGCCGTTCCGGCGGAGTGGAAGTTGTCGGTCGAGGTCCAGATATGGTCGCTCATGCGCATCTTGGTGACGAACGCGTCGCCGTACAGATGCTCCGGCAGGTACGCGTAGCCCCAGCCCACGAACGCGAAGATCGATCCGTCATACTGCCAGTCCGTGCGGTCGGTGTAATCGTAGGCGTATATGCCTTCGTCCACCATGCGCTGGCGCTGGATCGCGTAATCGAGGAACTCCGGCGTTTCAAAGAAGTTAAAGACGGTCTCCGTGTCGTAGCCCGCCACGTCCATGATGCCATCGATGTTGCACGCCGCGACATAGTTCTCGTTCAGGAAGAATTCGAGCGCGAAGTTGTACGGATCGACGCGGTCGTTGTTCCATGAGATGGGGCGATCCGCCCACTCGGGATGAGCCGCGTCGCGCTTCTCCTTAGCCTCAAGCAGCAATCCTTCCAGATCGCGGAAGCTGTTGTAACTGCCCTGGAACGGATCGATCCCCAGTTCCTGAGCCATCGTGTCGTTGTAGATCAAGCTGATGAAGTAGCCGTTGTCCTTCAGGGTCGGGATACCGTAGACGTTCCCGTTGATACGCATGGCGTCCCAGATAGCGTCGGAGAACAGCGCCTTCGTGCCCTGGGCGTATGTATCCAGCAGCTCGTCCAGCGCGAGGAATGAACCCCGGCGCGACTCGATAACGTAATCCGACTTCGACTGCGAGCCGAAGCCCACGATCCCCAGATCCTGCCCGGAGGCCAGCATCGTGCCCATCCTCTGCTCCCACTCGGTGGTCTGCAGCATGATGATGTTGACTTCCGTGTTGATCTTTTCCATAAGGTACTCGCTGAGCGCGTCGTTGACCGTCGCCAGATCCGGCGCGGGGGTCAGGCCTAGGTACCAGTCGATCTTAGCATACGGGGTCTCTTCCGCCTGGGACGCGGCTGGAACCAGCCCCACTACCAGCGCCAAAGCAATCAGTAACGGCAGGCATTTCCTGATCATGCGGATCCTCCTTATATTTGCTTATTCCTTTATGCCGCCCAGCGTCAGCCCGTGTACGAAATAACGCTGGAAAAAGGGATACGTAGCCAGCATGGGCAGCACTACCAACAGCGTGCACGCCATGCGCAGGTTTTGGTCGGGCAGCTGCCTGAGCAGCGCCACCCCGTCGGGCGTTGAGGCCACGCCTGAATTGGACTTGAGGAAATCGATATTATTCTGAAGTTTCTGAAGCATCGTCTGCAGGGGCACGAGCCTAGGGTTGATGATATATAGCATGCCGATGAACCAATCGTTCCAGCGGTTCACCACGTTGAATAGCCCGATCGTCGCCAACCCCGCCTTGAACAGCGGCAGCACGATCTTTATAAACACGGTGAAATGCCCGGCTCCGTCGATCCGCGCGGCCTCGAACAGCGTGTCCGGTATCGTGGTCATGATGAACGTGCGCAGTATTATCACGTTGTAAGCGCTGATGGCGGATGGAAGAAGGTATATCCATACGGTGTTGCCTATGTTAAGGTAACGCGTGTTTAGTATATAGCTGGGCACCAGCCCGCCCGAAAACAGCATCGTGAAGAACAGCAGCCACGTTAAGCACCGTCTCGCCGCGAAGCGTTTGAGCGATATAACGTAAGCGTACATGCTCATGACCGTGAGGCTGATCAGCGTGCCCGCGACGGTATAGAACACGGTGATCGCGAACGAATCCGTCACCTGTCTGCCCATCTTTATCAGATGGCGGTACGCCGCGAGAGACCACTCCTGCGGGAAGAACGAATAACCGATGTTCGCGACAGAGGCCTCGCTGGAGAACGATACCACCGCCACCAGCAGCATGGGCACGACCATGCACAGCGATACCAGCGCGAGTATCGCTGTGAACGCGGCGTTCCACCCTCGCGACACGCGTAAAAACCGGACGGTGCTTGTCTGCATCGCGGCGCCTCCTTAGATTGTCAGAACATCGCGCTCTCGGGGTCTATCTTTGTGACTGCGGCGTTGACGGCAAGCACGAGTATGAACCCTACCGCTGACTGATATAATCCTGCGGCTGTCGCCATGCCCACGTTACCCAGGCTGGTCAGTCCGCGGTATATGTATGTGTCTATAACGTCGGTCACCGGGTAGAGCCGGCCCGTGTTGCGCGTCACCACGTAGAACAAACCGAAGTCGCCGCGGAATATATTGCCCATCGCCATGATCAGCGAGACTCCCAGTATAAAGCGCAGGTGCGGGATCGTGATAAACCGCGCTTGCTGGAATTTAGTCGCGCCGTCTAGCGCCGCAGCCTCGTAATAATCGTGGGATATGCCGGATATGACCGCCAGATACAGCACGGTCGAATACCCGACGTTCTTCCAGCAGTTCACGAACACCAGCAGTCCAGGCCACAGCTCCCTGCGGCGGTAGTAATCGACCTTGCCCCCCAGCATGCGGTTGACCATGCCGTAATCGCGCTCGATGAACCCCAGCAGCACGATAGCCACCACAGCCCAGGACAGGAAGTAAGGCAGCATGTATATCGTTTGCAGCGTCTTGGCGGTTTTGGATGAGAGCAATTCGGACAGCATCAGCGCGAGCACGACGGCGACGGTAGTGTTCACCACGATAAACGCGAGGTTGTACAGCACCGTGTTGCGCGTGATGGTAAATGCGTCCGTTGTGGAAAACAGGAACCTGAAGTTGGACATACCCACGAACGCGCTGCCGAACACGCCCTTGGACACATTGAAATCCTGGAACGCGATCAGCAACCCCATCATCGGTAGATAGGCGAATATAATCAAGGCTAGCGCGCCTGGCAGCGCCATCGCGTACAGCGGGATATCCTCGCGTTTGAAAAAGCGGCGTTTTGCCGCCGTAACATTAAGCGCGCCGCTGCTCTTGTGCAATGCGGTCATATTCATCGCCTCGCTTTGTGACTAACTCCAGTATATATGTTTATCTTAATAATGTCAAGGCATATTTCTCACGACGGCGATAATCCGCTAAAAAATTAAATAAACATCGCTAGTAGTCTTCTAAGTCCAAACCTCAAGTTATGAGCGAGAGATTATCGTTGCTCGCTAAGGCGAGTGGAGGAGGCGGACTGGAGATCCGTCGACGGAAAGAACCAACGCGAGCGGCGAAAAGATCCGCTCATAACTGAGTGTTTGGACTTAGCAGACTACTAGAGCAGACGGATGCGAGGCGATCATTTCCAGATACCCGCGCGCCGCCTGATGGTTTCGACCGCGTCTTGCGCGGCTCTTTCGATCCTTGGCGGCTGCGGCTCGAAGAACTCCACCACCGACTCGCGCCCCTTGATATTCCACAGCCCCGCCACACACCCGTTGACCGCTATGGTCGGCAGGCATATGCCGGAGGACAGTATGACTCGCTTCTTATACTCGATAGGCAAGGACGCGCTTCTGTCGGCGTAGGACACTATATACGGATCGAAACCGGAGAGCAAAGTCGTCTCGGGTATGTCGGCTGTGTCGCCGATGTCGGAGTAGTAGTATACCTGTTTGTTCAGCGTGAAACGATCCAGATCGTCAAGGGGGATGCTCCGCAGCGCCCTTGCGTCGGCCTTCCAGAACCCGAAGAACTGCGCCGCGTCCGCTATCGTCGCGGGTCCGTATACCGTGAAGTACCGGCGGAGCAGTCCGGGCAGGACCTCCTCGCGCGTCTCGGCAGGCTCGGCTGATATCAAATCGAAATCGCGGCTGGCCATGTCCCGGAACGCCACCCTGCCCTGCCTTGCCAGCCGCACGAACACGCCGCCCCACGGCGAGAACATCGCCTCAATAAACTTCGCGTCATAGTCGTTCGCGAATATGCGGCGGAACTCCGCGCGGGAGTATACGCCGTCCTCCATGCGCCGCACTACCTCGGCCTCGAACGCCTCGACTATCTCCCTGCCGTACCATCGATCAAGGTACGACTCGTCCGTATGCAGAGCCAGCAGGGTCGGAAGCTCGTCGTAAGCGACCGCGTGCAGAGTGCCGCGATAGAGCCACGTCTTTGTTAACGATTCTTTCCAGCCGTAGATATCCGCGCCGCGAATCAGCGCGGAGAAACACACGTTGCGATAAAACCAGCTGTGCATCCCCAGCAGCTCCCGCGCCAACTCCAGCAGATCCCCGCGCTTGCGCGATAAATACAGCCCGTGCATGCGGCGGCGGATTATGAATTCGGCCATGCCGTTCTCGCCGATACTCGCCGCGCTCACTCCGTCCATCGCTCCCATACCTCCGGCATGTAGCCCACCGTCGCGCGCTGTCCGTTGCGCGCGATCGGCATGCGCAGCATGCGCGGATCCTGCGCGGCGGCTTCTAACAGCGCGCGCGTGTTTCCAGAGTATCTGGACGGACATTCCTTGAACGCCGCGCTGGACTGGTCAAACAGCGCGTCAAATCCCACCTCGCGCAGAACCGACTCGAGCACGCGCGCGCCCAGCTTCGCCTTGGCTAGATCGACCGTCTGGACGGGCACGCGCCTCTCCTTGAAATACCGCTCCGCTTTCTGCGTGTCGAAACCGCGCTTTAGATACATCAGCTGGATCATACGCGTATAGTACACGGTTTTGATCCGATAGTCAATTACGCGGGCGGATCGGGCTGCAGCCTCCTTATCGGCGCGCCCAGATCGCCCAGCGTCCGCTCGATGCGCTCGTATCCCCGATCGATATGCCCCTGCGGATCCTCCACGATCGTCTCGCCCTTCGCGCCTACCGCCGCGCATATCAGCGACGCGCCCGCCCTCAAGTCGGACGATATCACCCTGGTGCCGTGCATATCCGGTCCGCCGTCTATCAGCGCGACTCGATCCTCCACGCGTATCCTCGCGCCCATCCGCCTAAGCTCCGTCGCGTGCATGTACCTGTTCTCGAAAACCGTCTCGAGGAATACGCTCGTGCCCGGCGTGAAGCATGCCACAGCCATGATCGGAGCCTGCAGGTCAGTCGGGAATCCCGGGTATACCATCGTGCGCACCGCCAGAGGCTGAACCGCCTTGCCGCGGACGCGCAGACCCTCGCGCTGTTCCGCGATGATTACCCCGGCCTCCTGCAGTTTGAACAACAGCGCGCGCATGTGCTCGCTTCTCGCTCCGCGCAGCAGTACGTTCCCGCCCGCTATCGCGGTAGCGCAGGCTAGCGTGCCCGCCTCGATCCTATCCGGTATCGGCTGATACTTCACCCCGTGCAGCTTCGCGACTCCCTGGACAATAATCGTGCCCGATCCAGCGCCTGCCACCCGCGCGCCCATTTGGTTAAGGCACATGGCCAGGTCGGTAATCTCCGGTTCCTTAGCCGCGTTCTCGATGCGGGACGCTCCCTGCGCGAGTGTGGCGGCCATCATGATATTCTCCGTCGCGCCGACGCTGGGCATATCCAGATACACCGATCCGCCGCGCAGCCGCCCCGAGAGCTCGATATGCCCCTGATGCAGAGCGACCTCCGCGCCCAGAGCCTGCATACCCTTTATGTGCTGATCGACAGGCCTCTGCCCAATCGCGCATCCACCGGGCAGAGTCACCCTCGCCATGCCCAGCCGCGCCAGCAGCGGGCCCATTATCAGTATCGAAGCGCGCATGCGGCGCATAGGCTCGTCGTTCGCGGGCATGCATAGTTCGCGCGCGCATAGGTTCAGCGCGGGAGCCGACGCGCGCCCGACTGGACCCGAGTCGTCCCACTCCACCTGGCAGCCGCACGAGCGTAACAGCTCGCACAGCGTGTCAACGTCCGTGAGCCTGGGCGTGCCCAGCACCGAGACCGGATCGCTGGTCAGCAGCGACGCCGCTAGTATCGGCAGCACGGAGTTTTTCGCGGTATGTATAATAGCCTCGCCGCGCAGCGGCGGGCTGGTTCTTACCGAATAGGTCGCCATGAGTACGGCCCCCTCGTTCGGCGGCGTCCCGAACGCGACGCCGCTTGGTTAATATGTTATGGGAATCAATGGCGCACCCAAATAGACCTCGCCGTTTGGGAGCACGGCGATCTGCACGCCGTCCATAACCGTCGCGCCCTTCGGCTCGTTAGTATACCCCGTCAGGCACACGGCTACGCTCGAGCGCGAACCCAGCGCGGCCTTGATGCGCCGCACAGCCTCCATGGCCTGCCTAGCGTCCGGAGCGGTCACAGCCGAGGCCGCTACGCACGCGGAGCCGCCCGACCGATTGGAAGCCGTTTCGAACGCCATCGCGCCCGAACCCTCGAACGCGAGCCGCGCGGCCTTCTCGTATGACGGAGCCGCCGATACCGGGACGACGACGCTGCCCGTCACATAGAACGCGTATGCCTCGATCCCCATGCTTTCGCCGCGAAGCAGCAGCAGCCGCGGATCAACGCCCGCTATCGAGCGCGACAATCCCGCGATTATCGCCGCGAGAACCGCAGCCGCCAGCGCGGCGCGGCGAATCCATTCGACTCGAGGCAAACCTTTTCGCGCCGATTCGCTCGCGTTCGCGCCGCTGATCCCGATCGTCATTTTAACCGCCTTCGCAGGGAATAACCCTTACAATTTTTTGCTGGCTTATAATGCAAGCCCGAAAAAATATCAGCCGTGAAAATCTCGCTTACGCTGATTATAATGAGCCGCCGGGATTGAGATTATCACTTGATTTTCTGCGATAAGCGCGCGGCGAGCCAGCCGCCTGCTGAGAGCGAGGCCACGGCTGTCAATATAAACCCAAAGGGGGATCCCGACCATGGCGCGGCGAAGGGCAGCCCGCCCAGCGCGCCCGCGATTATAGGCGGGGCAATCGCGGCTAGGGTTAGCGCGATCGTGCGCGCCGCGCGGCGCGAGCTGTTGGAGGTAAGCGCGCTGAACGCGTTGCGCGCGCCTGAGAGCACGTCGCGGTACACCGCGCACATCTCGATGGCTTGCCGGTTCTCAATGATCACGTCTTCGAGAAAGCCCATGTCCTCCGGACGCTTTTCAATATGATCCTGGCGGAGTATGCGCTCGAGCACGGCCTGGTTGCCGCGCAGGGAATCGGTGAAGTATACCAAAGATTTCTCAAGCTTGAGCATCTGTATCAATTCGGCGGAGCTCATCAGGTCGATGAGCCGCGCCTCCAGTACTGACGCGGTTTTGTTGATCTGTTTTAGGTAAAGGATATATTTGTTGGTGATCTTTGTCAATATCTGCATGATGAACCGGGTGCGGTTCGCGCTGACGAATCCGCGCACGCGACGCTCGAAGAAGTCGTTCAGCACGGCGCACTCGCGCGTGACGAGAGTTACGACGCACCGCGCGGTAAGGATGATCCCCATAGGGAGAGTGGAGTACACGAACGCGGAACCCTCGGACTCGACGACGGGCATATCGACCATCAGCAGCGTGCAATCCGATTCGTGGTCGATGCGCGCGCTCTCCTCGTCGTCAACCGCGGCGCGAAGGAAACGCAACGGAACGTCCAGCGATTCGTGCAGACGCATTAATTCGTCGGGCGAGGGCGCGACTACATATACCCAGCAGCCGGGTTCGGGGCGGTTTAGTTCGAGCATGCCGTCGATTCCGGCATTAATATAGCGCATCATGTCGATAATGATACGCGTGTGGCAGGATTTGTCAATAGGGGATAGGTATGCGCTATCTGTCGCCGGGGACAAGAACGGCTCCTCCGTCGCTGGGAACAAGAACGGCTCCTCCGTCGCTGGGGACAAGAACACCCCCTCTGCCGCTGGGGACAAAGGGGGTGTTACAAAAGGCTGATATGCCCGCTGCGGCAGAGAGGCTCCTATCCTCATTAGCAGAGGGATGTTCCCGAGGCGTCGTACCCTCGTTAACAGAAGCAGCCTCTCTTAATCCGGTTCCAGCTGTGTTATGACGATCATTCTATACGCTTCCGCTACTATATCGTGGCCTGTGGATATATACGTGTTGCGCACGCGCGCGCTTATCAGCAGATAATCGTTCCTGCGATACAGAGGTATCATCGGCAGCTCCAGATACAACTGCTGGAATAACCCTTCGTATACCATCGACTGCCTCTGCGCCGTAGGTTCCAGCGCCGCCCACATAAAGAACCTGTCCAGCCCGTCGCTGTCATACCCCAGCGTGTTTGTCGCTCCGCCGCCGCCGAACAGCCTCGCCGCAGCCGCCGCCGACGCTGGCAGCTTCCTCGCCATCAGATACATGTCGCACTCGCCGGACTCCACTTTCGCTATCAGCTCTTCAAGCGGCACGACCTCGACCGTCAGCGCTATACCCATATACCTGCAGAAGTATTCCATCTCCGTGACCAGCGCTTCCGTTATGGGATTCTCCTTTGCCGCCGTGAACGTGAACGCGAACTGCTCCCCGTCTTTGCGCAGCGCGTTTTCCTCGTCGAATTCCCACCCGGCCTCGACCATCAATTCATACGCCTTGTTCGCGTCGTATGGATACAACTCGCCCAGCACGTCGCTCGCGGTGCCGAACGAATCGAACAGTATCATCCCCGGCAGCGATCCGAACCGCTCCAGAGTCTCCTCCTCCACCGTCCATCGCCTGATCCCGTGCGCGAACGCCCGCCTCACCCTCTCGTCGGAGAACGGCGGCGCGCTTAGATCCATCCCCAGATACCCGAACGCGTCCCCTTGATACTCGTACATGCTCACAAACCCCTGCCCGTCGGCGAACAGCCGGTCTATCTGGTCGAAACTGGGGTAGCAGAATGTTATATCTACATCACCGTCGAGGATCGCGTCATACTCGCCGCCTACTGGTATCGCCTTCATCTCGATGTACTCGGTGCTGGGCTTCGCCCGCCAATAGTCCGCGTTCGCGACGAACCGGGCTTGGTTCCCCGCCTCGAACGACTCGAGATCATACTGCCCGTAACCCGCCAGCGACGCGTCGGCCGCCTTCACCTCGCTGAGCCGCCGCGCGTAGAACGCCGCGCTGGCCTCCGGCGACTCGCCCATCCCCTCCGGCCTGATCATACTGCCAAAGTGCGCCACTCTAAGCGCGGGCAGCGTGAACAGCGAGGCCGCGCTCGCGTCCGGCCTGGTTAACGTCACGGAAAACGACGTATTGCCCAGTACCTGAAACCCCGTCACCGTGTCGGCGGTTCCCGCTATATATTCGTCCAGCCCCTGTATCGACAGCGACGATAGATCGCGGTTGCCGTCATAACCGGGAGTCGTCGCCAGATACAGCGCGTTCACGCAGTCCTCCGCCAGCACCAGCGATCCGTCCGAATAACGCGCGGGCTTCAATGTAAACGTATAGGTCAAGTCGTCATCCGACACGCTCACGTCCGCCATCCCGGATCCCCACTCGCCGTATTCGTCCAGGAATACCCACTCGTCGAACATCAATCCCGCCGCGTATGTGTCGCCCTGCGTCTTAGCGAACAGCGGGTTCATCTCGCCGTATAGATCGGTCACGCCGATGACGATCGTGTCCGTGCGTTCGCGCGCCTTCTCGGGCAGCATGGCTAGCGTCTGCGCCAGCGACTTGGATACGGTCATGTTAAGCGGCCCGGCGGCAAGCGCGGACTGCGGTATAACGAACGCGGCGAACGCTAGCGCGGTCAACGCGCGGGCAATGGTTTTCCTCATGGCGCGGGAGCCTCCTTGGGAACAGGCTTATCGCTCTCGAACCGGTATAGCCTCCGGTCCAGCGACCAAATCTTTTCTGAAAAACCGCCCGGCTTCAGCCTGGATATATTGGAAGACATCTCGTTGATGCGTGCGTCGGCCAGGTCGATGATGTGCAGTATCTCCGCCTCGAGGAACATGGGGCGGCGCGGACTGCCAAACTCCGGCTCGCCATGATGCGAGAGTATCATGTGCTGGAGGAGCATGACCCGCTCCGAATTGACCGCGACGCGGCGCGCCGCAAGCTCGATGTTGACGATCCCGCGCGCGAGATGCCCTATCAGGAACCCGTCGGCGGAGTATTCCCTGACAAGCCCTAGGTTGTCTATAATCAATTCGTTCAGTTTAGCCAGATCGTGCGCTATCACGCCGGCGAATAATAGATCTTTGTCCAGCACCGGGTACAATTCCGCGAACGACCGCGCCAGCCTTAGCATCCCCACCGTGTGATGCAGCAGCCCGCTGCGCTCCGCGTGATGCAGTTTCAGCGCGGCTGGCGCGGTCAGCAGAGCGTCGCCAGCGTCGTCCAGTAACGCGCCCGTCAGTTTGCGCAGGTCGTCGTCGAGCATGGATTCAACCGCGCCGCGAATCTCCGCGAGCATCGCGCGCGGATCCTCCGGCGCGCACGGTATCAGCGCGTCATAGGATACGTTGTCCTGCTCGGTGGCCAGGCGCATCTTGTCAACGCGCATCTGCAGTTTTCCGTTGTACTCGAGTATCTGCGCGCGCACCCGCAGCACCGCGCCGACCTCCGGAGGCTCCGCCAGCGTATCCCAGACCTTCGCGTTGATTTCGCCCGTCTTGTCGCTGAGGGTCATATCGACGTATTTCGAGCCGTTGGACGAGACGCGCTGTTCCGACGAGCGCACGACGAAAAACCCCTCGCCGCGCGTATCCTTGACCATTTCGGCGACTGGAGAGAGCGGATCGTATCTAGGCGCCGCCGGACGCTGCGGCGCGCCGCCGTCCTGTACAAACCCTGGACGCAGACCTGATTGAGGCATGTGTAATGCAGTCCCTTCACTTTTGAGAGCGGGCGCGTAAAAGCGCGCCGCCAGCTTTATACAAGACGGATCAAAAACCAGGTTTCTTCCCGATTTGACAAACCGCGCCTGTTCTGTTATAATTCGACCGTTCGCGGCATAATAGATACAAATCGGCGATGATGGAGCCGAGTACCCCGCGCGCGCCGACAGGGAGCGTCCGCCGAGGCGGCAGGCCGTCAAGCCCGCCCGCCCGACTGCAAGCGGACGCGGGATCGAGCCGGGCGAAAGAACACTCCGGAGCCCGCGACTCAAACCCGCGAGAGCGTCTCGCGGCTAGGGTCGCGCGCGATCCGCGCGTTACAGCGGGAGAGAGGGCGCGGCGCGCAGCCGAGCCAATCAGGGTGGTACCGCGGAGTTTTCCGTCCCGAGCATTGCTCGGGATTTTATTTTTTCGGAGGAACTGCGATGGATTCGGTAAAGACGATACGCGCGATGGAGTCCGCGCCGTACTCGATCTCGGCGCTTGCGGCGATGAAGGATTGCGGCGAGAGCGTGACTCTGCACGGGATCGTGCACGCGATGCGCAACTTTGGCGGGGTGAGGTTCGTGGTGCTGCGCCGCTACGACGGCGTGGCGCAGGTGGTGACGCCCGAGAGCGTGCGCCCGCCCCGGGAGGGGGACGCGGTCGAGTTTACCGGAGTGATAGTGGCGGAGCCGCGCGCGCCGGGCGGGTTTGAACTGCGCGCCAAGACGGTCCGCGTGCTGTCAACGCCATCCGAGCCTATGCCCGTTCCGATCCACAGGACGAACATGGGGCTGACGCTGGATACGGAATTATCACTGCGTCCGATCACGCTGCGGAACCTGCGCGCGCGCGCGGTTATGAAACTGCGCGAAGGCCTGGCGCGCGGATTCCGAGACAGCCTGGCCGCGCGCGGGTTCACCGAGATCCATACCCCGAAGCTGGAGGCGCTATCGGCCGAGGGCGGCGCGAACGTGTTCCGCGTGCCGTACTTCCAACAGCGCGCGGTGCTGGCGCAAAGCCCGCAGTTTTACAAGCAGATGATGGTGGGGGTATATGAAAGGGTGTTCGAGGTGGGACCCGTGTTCCGCGCGGAGAAGCATAACACCGCGCGCCACTTGAACGAATACACGTCGCTCGATCTCGAGATGGGGTTTATTAAGTCGTTCGAGGATGTGATGGCGACGGAGACTTACGCGCTGGCGCGCATGATGGAGACTCTGCGCGGGGAGTACGCGCCGCAACTGGACGCGCTGAAACTGGTTCCGCCGGAGATATCGGGGATACCCGCGATCCGTTTCGACGAGGCGAAGGCGCGCGCGGCGGAGGCGTATGGACTGCCCCGAACCGATCCCAACGATTTAACGGCGGAAGAGGAACAGGCGATAGGCCGCTACGCCGCGGAGAAACTGGGCAGCGAGTTTGTGTTTGTCACCCATTATCCGTCGAGGAAGAGGCCTGTGTACGCGATGGACGATCCAGTGGAACCTAGGTATACGTTGAGTTTTGATCTGCTGTTCCGTGGGATGGAGGTAACGACCGGGGGACAGCGTATTCACGATTACGATAGTCAGGTCGAGAAGATTACATCGCGCGGGCTTGATCCCGCCGGGTTCGAGTGCTACTTGATGATCCACAGGTATGGCATGCCGCCTCACGGAGGGCTGGGCATGGGGCTGGAGCGGCTGCTGAAACAATTGATAGGCGCGAGTAACATCCGTCAGGCGTGTTTGTTCCCGCGCGACACGACGCGGCTGTCGCCGTAGGAGGTGTGGTATATGGAATTAACGGACGCGATAACGCGCGGAGTGGCTAAGCTGTCGGGGATTCGGCTGTCGGATGAGGAGACCGCCGCGATGACTCGCGATCTGGGCAGGGTGGTGGGCTATTTCGACCTGCTGAACGAACTGGATACGCGGGGCGTCGAGCCTCGCGCGCATGTATTACAGAGAGTCAATCGATGGCGCGAGGACGCGGTAGAGCCGTCCGCGGATCGCGATGAGTTAATAGCTAACGCGCCGTCAAGGCATGACGGGTATGTCGCCGCGCCAAAGACGTTCGAGGGGGGCGGATCATCATGAGCGGGTTGAGCGGCGGGTTTATGGGATACTCCGCGCTGGAGCTGGGCGCGCTGGTTCAATCCCGGAAGGCGGGCGTTGAGGAGCTGGCGCGCGCGGCGCTGGAGGCGGCGGCCTCGACGGGCGATAGCGTCAACGCGTTCATCACGCTCTGCGAGGATTACGCGATGGGGCAGGCGCGTTTGGTTCAATCGAGGATCGATAGCGGGGATATTCCGTCGAGGCTGGCGGGCGTGCCCGCCGCGGTCAAGGACAACATCAGCACGCGCGGGATACCGACCACATGCGCGTCGCGTATACTGGATGGTTATACTCCTATGTTCGACGCGAACGCCGTCGAGCGTCTGCGCGGAGCGGGCGGTATAATGATAGGCAAGCTGAACATGGACGAGTTCGCGATGGGATCGACTACCGAGACCAGCGCGTATGGTCCGACTCGCAACCCGTTGGATTTGAGCAGGTGCCCGGGGGGATCGAGCGGGGGAGCGGCGGCAGCCGTAGCTGCGCGCGCGGTTCCGTTCGCGCTGGGCAGCGATACGGGCGGATCGATACGCCAACCAGCGTCGTTTTGCGGCGTGACGGGGCACAAGCCCACGTATGGCGCGGTATCGCGCTGGGGGTTGATCGCGTATGGATCGTCGCTGGATCAGATAGGCCCGATCGCGAGGGACGCGCGCGACTGCGCCGCCGTTATGTCGATACTCGCCGGAGAGGATAAGCGCGACGGCACGTCCGCGGCGTTCGAGTTCGACGATTCGACCGTGATCAACGCCGACGCGGACGCGCTGAAAGGACTGCGCGCAGGCATACCGGACGAGGCTTTTGACGCGGGATTAGATCAGTCGATCCGTGCGCGCGTGCTGGAGGCGGCTGATCTGCTGGAGGATCTAGGCGCGAAGGTGGAGCGGTTCGCGTTCCCGACGCTTAGGTACGCGGTTCCGGCGTATTATATAATCGCGTCGGCGGAGGCCGCGTCAAACCTATCGAGGTACGACGGGATACGCTACGGACGCGGAGCGGCGGAGCCGGGGCTGACGCTGGAGGAAGCGATAGCGCGCGCGCGCAGCGCGGGTTTCGGACGCGAGGTGAAGCGGAGGCTTATGCTGGGCAATTTCGCGTTGAGCGCGGGTTATTACGACGCGTATTATAACAAGGCGCTGCAGGTCAAGGCGATGCTGCGCGGCGCGTTTGACGAAGCGTTCGAGCGTTTCGATATAATACTCACCCCGACCGCGCCGACGACGGCGATGAAGCTGGGCGAGAGTCTGAACGATCCGCTGGCGATGTATCTAGGCGACGTTTACACGGTGCCCGTCAATCTGGCGGGACTTCCAGCCGCGTCGCTGCCGTGCGGGTTCGCGGAGCCGGACGCGGACGGCGGCGCGGGCATGCCGATAGGGATGCAGTTCATAGGCAGGGCGTTCGGGGACGAGACGGTATTGCGCGCGGCTGCCGCGTATCAGTCGGTCACGGACTGGCACAGGAGGGGATACGATGCCGCAATATGAGACGGTGGTCGGGCTGGAGATCCATGTGGAGCTAGCGACCAAGTCAAAGATATTCTGCGGATGCTCGACGGCGTTCGGCGGCGGGCAGAACACGCGCGTGTGTCCGGTGTGCATGGGGCTGCCGGGCGCGCTGCCCGTGCTGAATCGACAGGCGGTTGATTTCGCGGTCCGCGCCGGACTAGCGCTGAACTGCTCTATCGCGAAAAGATCGATGTTCGACCGGAAGCATTACTTTTACCCCGATCTGCCCAAGGCGTTCCAGATATCGCAGTTATATCTGCCGCTGTGCGCGGACGGGTGGGTGGACGCGTTGGGCAAGCGCGTGCGCATCCGCGAGATACACATGGAGGAGGACGCGGGCAAGCTGGTGCACGATCCATGGACGGACGCGACGCTGGCGGATTTCAATCGATGCGGCGTGCCGCTGATAGAGATAGTCACGCAGCCGGATATGCGCACGCCGGAGGAGACCGTCGAGGCGGTGCGCCAGATACGCGCCGCGCTGTCGATGCTGGGAGTATCCGACTGCAAGATGCAGGAGGGATCGCTGCGCGTGGACGTGAACCTATCCGTCCGGCCGATAGGCTCGACGGAGCTGGGCACGCGCACCGAGATGAAGAATATCAACTCGCTCAAGTCGATCGGGAGAGCGGTAGCTGGAGAGGCCGCGCGCCAGATAGAGCAGATCGAGCTAGGCAAGCCGATCATCCAGCAGACGCGCCGCTGGGACGATAGCAAAGGCGCGTCAACCGCGATGCGTTCCAAAGAGGACGCGCACGACTACCGTTATTTTCCCGAGCCAGACGTCGCTCCGCTCTCGCTTACCGACGAGTGGATTGAGGAACGCCGCTCCTCGCTGCCCGAACTGCCGGAGCACAAGCGCAAGCGCTATCCCATCGAGTATGGACTAAGCGAGTATGACGCTGGGATACTCGTATCGGAAAAGGCGTTATGCGAGTTGTTCGAGCGGACAGCCGCGCAATGCGGCAAGCCAAAGGAAGCTGCGAACTGGATCATGGGCGAAGTGTTAGCCGCGCTGAACCAGCGCGGTGAATCGCCAGACCAGCTTACGTTATCGCCGGACGTATTATCACGGATAATCGCAATGCAATCGGGCGGGGTGATCAACCGCAACGGCGCGCGCCAGGTTCTAGCCGCCGCGTTGAGCGCGGACGCTCTTGACGTTGACGAGTATGTCAAGGCGAATCAGCTGGCGATGGTAGGCGACGAGTCGGCGTTACAGGAGATTGTGCGGCGCGTGGTGGACGCTGATCCGGACTCTGTTGCGGCGTATCGATCAGGCAAGGAGAAGGTATTCGGCTATCTGATGGGGCAGGCGATGAAGGCGCTCAAAGGCAAGGGTGATCCAAACCGTCTGAAAGCGCTGCTGAAGCAGGCGCTGGAATGATTACACCGCCGTCTCCAGCATGGAGGC
>JAIRSO010000028.1 GCA_031255415.1 Oscillospiraceae bacterium | reverse complement strand
CGCCGCTCCTAGACCGAGCACCGGGCAGTAATCCGGGCAGCAGTTGTCCTGGCCGTCGGGATACTGGCAGCTCCAGTCGTCGTCATCCTGCTGCTGAATCCACTTGTCGCAGTCTGTGCAGCACGTGGGCGTAGGCGCGGGAGTGGGCGGCGTGGGCGGGCATGGGGACGGGGGGCACGGAGTACATCCGCTGTCGGGGCAATTACACATTACGCAATCTCCTTTCGGGCCTTGAGGACCCTGGGGGCCGGCGGGGCCTGTATCGCCCTTAGGGCCTTGGAGGCCTGGGCAGCCTTGAGGTCCTGCGGGGCCTTGAAGCCCGATCGGGCCTTGCGGACCAGCGGGTCCGGCTGTGCCTTGAGGGCCTGGTTCACCCTGCGGGCCTTGCGCGCCGGCTGAGCCAGCCGCGCCTTGAGGACCCGCGGGGCCTTGAGAGCCTTGATCTCCTTGATCGCCTTTAGGTCCGGTCGGCCCGGTGCAGCCTTGCATCCAGATCCACGATCCGCAACCTGTCGGCGCGTCGGGTTCCTGTCGGTTAGTAGCGAGCGGCGCGGCGGCAGCGGCTGTCTGCTTTGCGGACGCGGTTTGAATCGCGTGCGCGGCTTGCTGCGCGACCGGATACGCGGCAGCCGCCGGCGTTGTCTGCGCGGTCGCGAGAGGCGTGACGGCGCGAGGCGCGACTGGCTGTATATTCAATGGCTGCCAGCTGTTGGGCTGCCAGTTGAATGGCTGCTGGGTTGACTGTGTATAGGCGGCCGTGCCCGCGAACCTGTTCGATCCGGCGGCTGCGGCGGGTGTGAAACCTGATTGATTCAGGCATCCGCCGATCCGCGGTTCGGCCGGGGCCGCGGCAGCCTGGTCAATCGAGCCGGTTGTGAACGGCAGTGTATTGACGTTGCCTCTGGTGTAAGCCCATTGGCTGTAGTTAGGGTTCATCGTAAGTCTCCTTATCTGGAAGCGTCGGGCCGGAGCCCGCGTATCATATCCGGTACACACTCACCATATGCGTTGGATGCGATATAGGTTCTGCCAACGGGGGTGTTTTTGAATAATATGTGGGAAAAGCCGCGAACGACCCGCGGACAGCGGACGCTCTAGCCCAAGGCGCGGATACCCCCGTACTTGACGTACCCCGCAAATCCTGTAAAATGAATAGTTGGCCGGAGGTATACTATGAAGGAACTGCTCGATACCGTGACCAAGCCCGCGCGATACATCGCGGGCGAGTTGAACGCGCGTCCGTTCGACATGAGCGCGCGCGTCAAGATCGCGATGTGTTTCCCGGATGTGTACGAGGTCGGCATGTCGAATCTGGGCATGAAGATCCTCTACCATAGGATCAACGACACAAAGGACGCGGCGTGCGCGCGCGTGTTCACACCGTGGCCCGATTACGCGGACGCGCTGCGCGCGGCGGGCCGCAGGCTTACCGCGCTGGAAGGCGGACTGGAACTGCGCGCGTTCGACGCGGTCGCGTTCACGCTGCCGTATGAGATGTGTTTTACGAATATATTGGAGACGCTCGATCTGGGCGGCGTGCCGATTAGATCGGACGAGCGAGGCGACGGCGATCCGCTGGTGATAGCGGGCGGGGTGTGCGCGTTCAACCCGTTGCCGCTCTCGCGGTTCTTCGACGCGTTCTCGATCGGCGATGGCGAGGAATCCATCGTCGATATCATAGGCGCTCTGCGCGACAACGAAGGACGCGCCGCGCGGCTAGCCGCGCTGTCGCGCGTGGAGGGCGTATACGTCCCCGCGCTGCATGATGGTAAGTCGATCATAACCAAGCGCGTCGTGGACGATCTGGACGCGGCGTATTTCCCAACGGATATCATCGTGCCGTATCTGGAGACGGTTCACGACCGCGCGGTGCTGGAAGTGGCGCGCGGATGCACTCGCGGGTGCAGATTCTGCCAGGCGGGCATGCTCTATCGTCCGCCTCGCGAGCGAAGCGCGGCGACGCTGGCCTCGCAGGGCGAAGCGTTGATCCGCTCGACGGGCTACGACGAGCTGTCGCTGTGCGCGCTATCCGCCGGGGATTACAGCGCTCTGCCGGAACTAAGCGCCGCGCTGTCGCGGAGATTGTCCGGCGCGCGGGTGAAACTATCCCTGCCGTCGCTGCGCGTGGACAGCGAGATAGCATCTTCGATGGGCGACGCGTTCGAGGCGGACGTGCGCAAGTCAAGTCTGACCTTTGCGCCGGAGGCCGGCACCCAGCGCCTGCGCGACGCGATCAACAAGGGCGTGACCGAAGACAACGCAACGCGCGCGATGCGCGAGGCTGTATCCGCCGGAGTCAACAACGTAAAGCTATACTGCATGATCGGCCTGCCCACCGAAACGGATGACGACGTGACGGGCATAGCGGATATGATCCGCCGGATGCTGCAGGGCGCGGGAGGCGGCAGGAGGCTGCGGGTATCGCTGAGCGTCGCGCCGTTCGTGCCCAAGCCGTTCACGCCGTTCCAGTGGGCCGCGCAGGACTCCATCGCCGAGATTGACAGGAAGATCGCTCTGCTAAAGCCCAAACTCCCGCGCGCGGTCACGCTGCACTGGCATGATCCCAGGCTGTCGAGGCTGGAGGCGTGCTTCTCGCGCGGCGATGATAGGGTGGGCGAGGTGATGGAAGCCGCGTGGCGCGGCGGATGCCGGTTCGACGGATGGTCGGAGATGTTCAAGCCGGAACGGTGGGACGCGGCGTTCGAGTTGACCGGAGTCGATCCGGCGCGGTACGCGAACCGGGAGCGCGGATTGGACGAACCCCTGCCATGGGATATAATAGACGCGGGCGTGACCAAGGAATACCTGCGCGCCGAGTATCTGCGCGCGCTGAAAGGCGAGCCAGCGGCGGACTGCCGCGAGAGCGGATGCCGGGGATGCGGGCTTGCTTCCGATCGGTTCGCGGGGAGGTGCGCGCGTGCGGCTGTTCATAGCGTTTGAAAAGACGTTCGCTTTGCGGCATATCGGGCATCTGGACTTACTGCGCGCCGCGCAGCGCGCTCTTAGGCGATCCGGACTGCCCGTAGCATACTCGCATGGATTCAATCCGCACATGCTCATAGCGTTCGCGTCGCCGCTGCCCGTAGGCCAGTCCGGACGCGAGGAGCTGGCGGAGGTCACGCTCGAGCGCGAGACGGACGCGAAGGAGTGCCTGTCCGCGCTGAAAAGAGCTATGCCCCGCGATCTGCCGCCCGTCAAGGCGCGCGCTGTCGGCGACGAGCATCCCAAACTGATGGCCATGCTGCGCACCGCTTCTTATATGATAAGGGTTGACGGGGCGCCGGGTCTAGCCGCCGCCGTGCCGAGATTCCTGGCTCGAGCGGAGATACCCGCGATACGCGTATCCAAGAGCGGGTCGGTCGGAGTGGACATACGGCCCATGCTGCACGAGCTTAAGTATGTCGAGCCGTTATCCGCGTTTTTCGCGCGAGTGTCGTTCACGGAGCGCGAGACGCTGAAACCGGATTTGTTAATGCGTTCGCTGGCGGAGTACGCCGGGGAGCCGGAGCCGGATACGCTGATCGAGCGGCTGCGCTTGTTCGGCGAGCGCAACGGCGAGCCAGCGCCGCTGATGGACTGCTGACAGTCAGGAGGTATAATGAATCAGGTATCCGTATTGCCAGCCGAGCGCGTGCTGCTGCTGCATAAGTCCGGCGCGGGGACGCGGCTGGCGGTCGTCGAGGATGGACGGCTGGCTGAATATATCATAGCGCGCGACAGCGACCGCAGGCTTGCTTCCAGTATATATCTAGGCCAGGTGATCAACCGCGCGCCGAGCCTGGGCGCGGTGTTCGTGGATATCGGGCTGGATCACGGCGCGCTGCTGCCGCTCAACGATCAGCCGCCGCCGGGAGTGGATCAGCGCGCGCGCCGCGTCCAGCGCCGCGAGCTATCGCCCGGGGACCGCGTGCTGGTTCAAGTGATACGCGAGCCTGATCCGGGCAAGGGCGCGCGCGTGTCAAGGAGCGTCGTACTGCCGGGTCGGTTCATCGCGTTAACGCCGTCGTTTGATACGGTGGGCGTGTCGCGCAAGATCGTGGACGAGGAGACGCGCGCGCGGCTGCGGCTTCTGGGCGAGACGCGCAAGAGCGGCGGCGCGGGTTGGATACTGCGCACAGCCGCCGAGGGCGAGACAGACGAGGCGATTATCCGCGACGCTGAAGAAACCATGTCGCTGTGGCGGGATATACAGGATCGCGCAAAGACCGCCGCGCCGCCCGCGCGACTGTTCGCGAACGACGATATAACCATTCGTGTCGCGCGCGACTTGACCGACTCCAGGCTCAAAGAGTGCGTCGTTGACGACGAGGGATTATATAACTCATTGCGCGCCGCGTTCGATCGGTTCGCTCCGGAGAGGATCGGCGCGGTGAAGCTGGACGCGGATCACCCGCCGCTGTTTAATCGTTATAACATCAGCATCGATCTTGATAAACTGCTGGCTAGGCGCGTGGAGCTGGACGGCGGCGCGTTCCTGTTGTTCGAGCCGTGCGAGACGCTCACCGCCGTAGACGTTAACTCCGGGCGCGACGCGCGCCTGCGGTCTGAGCGCGACAGCGTGCTGAGCATCAACCGTATCGCCGCGAGGGAGATAACGCGCCAGTTAAGGCTGCGCGATGTAGGCGGCGTGATACTGATCGATTTTATTGATATGCGGTTTGATGAGGACAGGGAGACGCTTAGGGAATACTTCATCGAGTGCTCGCGCGCGGATCGCGGGCGGGTGCGGGTGGAGGGATTCACGCGCCGGGGACTGCTGGAATTGACTCGCAAGAAGTCCGACGCGCCGCTTCGGACGCTGCTGACGAAAGAATGCCCGCATTGCCATGGCGATGGACGAGTGCCCATAGGAGACGATGGTGAGTGAGTCCGCTGTAACGGCGTTGAGGAACCGCGCCGACAAGCCCGGCACGTTCGCGGTAGTCACATACGGCTGCCAGATGAACGCGCGCGACGGCGAGACGATCGCCAGTCTGCTGACCGCGTGCGGGCTGGTTAAGGCCGACCGCGCCGAAGCCGAACTGCTGGTGTTCAATACGTGCTGCGTGCGCGACAACGCGGAGCGGCGCGCGCTGGGCAACATCCGCCGCGCGGCGCATGACAAGCGCTCGCGGCCTGGGATGATGATCGCGGTATGCGGGTGCATGGCGCAGGAGTCGGGCGAGTCGGCTGGCAGGGTGTTCCCCGGCGCGGATATCGTGTTCGGGACGCACAACATACTGCGGCTGCCGGAGTATCTGCTGCGCGCGCTGGACGAGCGCCAGCCCGTAGCGGACATATGGAACGAGGCTGGATCGTCCGGGGACGGGACAATAGAGGACGCGGAGGACATAGCCGCCGAGGGATCCGTCGGACATAAGGCGTTCGTGATCGTCATGCGGGGATGCGACAACTTCTGCAGTTACTGCGTCGTGCCATACGTAAGAGGCCGCGAGCGATCGCGTCCGATGGACGAGATACTGCGCGAGTGCGAAGGATTGCTTGCAGCAGGGGTCAAGGAGCTGACTCTGCTCGGGCAGAACGTCAACTCATACGGCGTGGGGCTGGAGGGCGGCGCGACGTTCGCCGGGCTGCTGCGCGCGGTGGCGGGACTGGGAGCGCCGCGCGTGCGGTTCATGACGTCGCACCCAAAAGACCTGTCGGACGAACTGATCGCCACGATGGCGGATGTTCCTGCGGTATGCAATCATATTCATCTGCCCGTGCAGTCGGGCAGCGACCGCGTTTTATCGCTGATGAACCGCCGTTACAACAGGGAGCGTTATATGGAGAGGGTGGGCAGTCTGCGGCGCGCGGTACCGGACGTTGGGATCACGACCGACTTGATCGTAGGATTCCCCGGCGAGACGGACGCGGACTTTGACGATACGCTCTCGCTGGTCGAGGAGGCGCGGTTTGACGCTGCGTATACGTTCGTGTACTCGCCCCGCGCGGGCACGAAGGCCGCGTCCATGCTCGGGCGCGTGCCGGAGGAGGTTTCGCGCGAGAGGATCGCGCGGCTGATCGCGGCGCAGGAGTCGAGCACGGCGCGGGTATTCGCCGGGTTGATCGGATCGGAGCGGATCGTGCTGGCGGACGAACCCGCGCGCAGGAGCGCGGGCGGCGTGTCGGGTAGGATCGACAGGGGTATCAGCGTTACTCTGCCCGGCGGGGAGGATCTGATCGGGCGGTTTGTTCCGGCGAGGATCGTATCCGCCGGGCATAATACGCTGCGAGGCGTTATTCTGGAGGGATAGCAATGACGGGATTAAACGAAGTGTTCCGCCGCGCGCAGGCGCTGGGCGAGGCGTTGTCCGATACGCGGGAGTATGTGGAGATGCGCGAGGCGGAGGACGCTGTCGCGGCTGATTTGGAATCGTCGCAAACGCTCTCGCGTCTGAACGCGAGCCGCGCGGCGCTGACCAGCCTGATGGAGTCCGCCGAAGCGGACGGCGATACGGTCAAGCTTATCGCGGGCAGGATAGAGGAATTGCAAAGCGCGCTGGCGGGCATGCCGCTGGTCGCGAGGCGGCAGGAGGCGCGCGAGGCTTTCGCCGGGTTGATCCGGCAGGTGAACCAGACGCTAAGCTTCATAGTGGCGGGGGATATGACGGATACTTACGAGTCGGGGTGCGGCGGATGTTCCGGAGGGTGCGCGGGCTGCGCCGGGTGCGGCGCGGCGGAAGGCTGACGTGGCTGCCCGCGCGCCCATGATGCGCCAGTATCTGGGTATAAAGCAAAAATACCCGGATACGATCGTATTCTTCCAGCTAGGCGACTTTTACGAAATGTTCTTCGATGACGCGCAGAAGGTTTCAGCGCTGCTGAACCTGACCCTCACGGGCCGCGACGCTGGCGACGGCACGCGCGCGCCGATGTGCGGCGTGCCTCATCACAGCGCGTCGGCGTATATCAACCGCTTGGTTTCGATGGGGCACAAGGTCGCCATATGCGAGCAGATGACCGATCCGGCGCAATCGCGGGGGCTGGTGGAGCGCGAGGTCGTGCGCGTAGTCACGCCCGGCACGAACATCGAGCAGGATCAGCAGGAGGCGGGGCAGAGCCGTTACCTGCTGGCGGTCGCCGCGCTTAAGAAGCGCGCGGGGCTGGCCTGGGTGGATGTGGGAGCCGGGGAGTTTCGCGTGCTGGAGCTGGATTCGACGAGTGAACTGCCGGACGCCGCGGCGTCGATCATGCCGGCGGAGATTATAGCGGACGCGTTGACGCGCGAGACGCTGGACGACGCGAGCATACGCTTGCCCGGGATAGGGATCACGCCGTATGACGACGAGGCCTTCGGCCCTGTTGGAGCGAAGAAGGTAATACTGGCGCGGTTCCAATCGTTGGGCGAGCTAGCCGATATGCCGATGGCCTTGCGCGCGGCTGGGGGACTGCTGGCGTATCTGAACGAGACGCAGAAGACCGCGATGGTTCACATCACCGAGCCGATCGTAAGCCGCCGTTCGGACGAGTTAGGCCTGGATCGAGTCGCGCGGCGGAACCTGGAGTTGACCGAGACTATGCGCGGGCGCAGAGGGCCGGGCACGCTGTTCCATTTATTGAACGACACGCGCACCGCGATGGGCGCGCGGACGCTGCGCCAGTGGGTGGAGCGTCCGATGGCCTCGCGCGCGGCGATCGAGTCGCGGCTGGACGCTGTCGCGGCGCTGGTCGCGGACACGCCGCGTCTGGACGGGATCAGGTCGCGGCTGAAGGGTATCGCCGATCTGGAGCGGCTGTTGTGCAAGGTGTCGTACAGGTCGTTCACCGCGCGCGACGCGCTGTCGCTTCGCGCCGCGTTCGAGCAGGCGCCGGGCATACGCTCGCTGGCGGAGCCTCTGCCGGGCGCGATAATCGCGGGGATTGTCCAGTCGCTGGATCCCATGTCCGATCTATGCGCGCTGCTGGATCGGATGATCGATCCAAACCCGCCGCCCACGCACGCCGAGGGCGGTTTCATCAAAGAGGGATATGACGAGCGGTTGGACGAACTGCGCAAAGCGTCGGAGGACGGGCGGCGGTGGATCGCCGAGATGGAGTCGCGCGAGAGGCTGGAGACCGGGATCAAGACGCTGAAGATTATATACAACCGAGTATTCGGGTACGTGATAGAGATCAGCAAGGCGCAGGCCGAGCGCGCGCCGGATCGGTACGCGCGTCGCCAGACGCTGACCACGGGCGAGCGGTTCACCACGCCCGAGCTAACCCGCATGGAGGAAAAGATACTGGGCGCGAAGGACAAGTCCGTCAAGCTGGAGCAGGAGCTGTTCGGGGCGCTGTCGGACTGGATAGCGTCGCAGGCTGCGAGGATGCGCGGCTGCGCCGACGCGCTGGCGAGGCTGGACGCGCTGTGTTCGCTGGCGGCGGCGGCAGTCCGGCGCGATTACGCGCGTCCATCGTTCAACGATGACGGTATAATCGATATCAAGGACGGACGGCATCCGGTGGTTGAGACGATGCTGGGCGACGAGCCTTTCATCCCCAACGACACGCGCCTTAGCAACGAGGATCGCGTGCAGATACTGACCGGGCCGAATATGGCGGGCAAGAGCACGTATATGCGCCAGGTCGCGCTGATCGTGCTGATGGCGCAGACGGGGAGTTTCGTGCCCGCGTCGTCGGCGAATCTATGCATAATGGATCGGCTGTTCACGCGGGTGGGCGCGTCGGACGATCTCGCCGCCGGGCAATCCACGTTCCTGGTGGAGATGAGCGAAGCCGCGTCGATACTCAAGTCCGCGACGAGCCGCTCGCTCATACTGCTGGACGAGATCGGGCGCGGCACGTCCACGTTCGACGGGTTATCGATAGCGTGGGCTATAGCGGAGCATGTCGCGCGCAAGGTCGGCGCGAAGACGCTGTTCGCGACGCATTATCACGAGTTGAGCGAACTGGAGGGTCAATTGCCCGGCGTGGTGAATTACTCCGTGAGCGTGAAGGAGCAGGGTGAGGAGATACTGTTTCTGCGCAGGATCGAGCGCGGTGGCGCGGACAAGAGTTTCGGCATACATGTCGCGAGGCTGGCGGGACTGCCGCGATCGGTGGTGATGCGCGCCACGTCGATACTCGCGCGCATCGAGGCTGCGAACGAGGGCGGCGCGGGCATCGGCAGAAAGATACTGGAAAAGAATCGATCTGAAGCGCGCGCGCAGCTAGCGATTGGCGAGTCTGATCGCGCCGCGCTGATCGACGAACTGCGCGCGATGGACGTTATGTCCATGAACCCGATCGAGGCGCTGAACACGCTGTTCAGGGTTCATGAACGCGCGAAGAATGTGTGATTGATTATGAGCAGGATACGACTTCTTGATCCGTCCGTGGTAGGGCTGATAGCCGCTGGGGAGGTGGTCGAGCGCCCCGCGCTGGCTATCAAGGAGCTGGTGGAGAACAGCCTGGACGCGTCCGCGCGCGGCGTTACGGTCGAGCTTCGCGAGGGCGGGCTGTCGTACTTTCGCGTGACGGATAACGGCGCTGGGATCCCGCGCGAGGAGCTGGCGCTGGCGTTCACGCGCTCGGCGACGAGCAAGCTTCGCGCGGCGGAGGATCTCGCAGGGATAGCGACGATGGGATTCAGGGGCGAGGCTCTGGCTTCGATCGCTGCGGTGTCGAGGGTGACGCTGACCTCGCGCGCGAGAGGCGAGGACTTCGGCGCGGCGATAGACGTGGACGCTGGGCATATCGCGTCGATACGCGACGCGGCAAGCCCGGAGGGCACGACTGTCGTAGTAAAGGATATATTCTACAATGTTCCGGCGCGCCGCAAGTTCCTAAAAAAGCCGATCGTCGAGACGGCCTACGCGACGGACTGGATCATTAAGCTGGCGGCGGCTTGGCCTAGCGTATCGATGCGGTTGATCAACCAGGGGCGGCAGACGTTCCGCAGCGCGGGCGATGGCAGCGCGCGCGGGGTGCTGGCGGCTGCGTGGGGGATGGAGACCGCGCAGCGGCTGATCGAGGTAAGGGGACTGGCGGCGGGATGCGTGGCGGAAGGGTTTGTCGGCGTGGGCGAGGACGCGAGGCATAACCGCGCGCAGCAGTGGCTGTTCCTGAACCGCCGCGCGGTGCGCGCTCCGGCGCTGGCGGACGCGGTCGAGCTAGCGTGCCGCGAGCGCGTGCTGATTGGACGATCGCCGATATTCGCGCTGTGGCTGACGATGGATTACTCGGCGGTTGACGTTAATGTTCATCCGAATAAGCTGGAGGTGCGTTTCGGCAACGAGCGGGATATATGCGAGGGGATAGCGTTACTGGTGGGGGAGGCTCTG
>JAIRSO010000066.1 GCA_031255415.1 Oscillospiraceae bacterium | reverse complement strand
GGTCCGTCGACGGAAAGAACCGACGCGAGCGGCGAAAAGATCCGCTCATAACTGAGTGTTTGGACTTAGCAGACTACTAGCCTAGCGGAGGGCGCTTTCAGCCGGGTTCGCGGGCATTGCAATACTGCGGCTTCGCGGCGGTATTACAATGCCTTCGCGTGTAATAATCCCCTCACCCGGTAGTCTCCGTTTCAACCAATCTAGCCGCGCGGTATCGTTCCCTCAGCTTCGGTTTCTCGATCTTCCCGGTGAGGTTGCGCGGCACGCTGTCGAATATGATCCTGCGCGGACGCTTATACCGGGGCAGCGCCTGGCAGAACGATTCCACTTCCGATTCGGTCAGCGTCTGGCCGGGCTTCGCCTCGATGATCGCGGCTGCTATCTCGCCCAACCGCCTATCGGGCAGCCCTATCACCGCAACGTCCTTAATCTTTGCCATGCCGCGAAGGAAATCCTCTATCTGCACCGGGTACAGGTTCTCGCCCCCGGTGATGATCACATCCTTCTTCCGATCCACCAGCCAGATGAAACCATCCTCGTCGCGCCTTGCCATATCCCCCGTGTACAGCCAGCCGTCTTTGAGCGCGGCGGCCGTCGCGGCGGGGTCTTTATAATACTCCTTCATCACGCCGCGGCCCGATACGATCAGCTCGCCGACCTCGTCGATCGCGGCCTCGCCGCCGTTCTCGCTTACGACCTTCGCGCGCCAGCCCTCTCCAGGCACGCCGATCGCGCCGATCTTGCGCAGGTTCCCTATGCCCAGATGCACCGCGCCCGGACCCGTCGATTCGGATAATCCGTAGTTGGTATCATACTCGTGATTCGGGAACAGCGCGCGCCAGCGCTTGATGAGGCTGGGCGGCACGGGCTGCGCGCCTATATGCATCAGCCGCCACGCCGATAGATCGTAATCCTCCAGCCGGATATCCCCGCGTTCGATAGCGTCCATTATATCCTGCGCCCACGGCGCCAGCAGCCACACTATGCTCGCGCGCTCGTCGGACGCGGCCTTGAGTATCCACTCAGGCTTAGCGCCGCGCAGCAGAACCGCGCGCCCGCCCGATATCAGACTACCAAACCAATGCATCTTAGCGCCCGTATGATACAGCGGCGGGATGCACAGGAACACGTCGTCCCGCGTCTGCCCATGATGCGCGCGCTCCACCTCGCACGAGAACGCCAGCGCGCCGTGATCGTGCAGTATCGCTTTGGGAAAACCCGTCGTGCCGGATGAAAAGTATATCGCCGCGTCGTCGCCGTCGGTCAGCGGAATACCAGGACTCGATACGGGCATAGCGTCGGCCTCGCTCTCCATATCCCGCGCGAACGCGACGCTCCCCGCGCCCTCAAACCACATCAGTTCCGGACGCGACTGTTCCGACAGCGCGCCCACGCGCTCTATAAACTCCGGCCCGAACACCAGCGCGCGGCAATCCGCCAGTTTTAGGCAATACTCGATCTCGGACGATGTATACCTAAAGTTCATCGGCACGGCTAGCGCGCCCGCCTTGAGTATCCCGAAATAGATAGGCAGCCACTCCAGGCAGTTCATCAGCAGCAGCGCGACCTTATCGCCCCGCTTGATCCCCGCGCTCGCCAGCAGGTTCGCGACCTGGTTCGCGCGCTCGTCGAACTCCCGCCACGTCAGCTCCTTGCGGTAACCCGGCTCGGCAGCGGTCTCCACCAGCGAGAACTCGCGCCAGTCGGAGGCGGACCTCGCCAGCGACGGATTAATCTCCGCCAGCGCCGCGTCGTTAGGCCAAAGCCTCGCGTTCGATTCCAGGAATTGGGTGATAGGCATGCCAGACCATCCCTCTCTTCATTAATCCAAACAACCGGAGCAATCGTAAACGCCCGCCTCGCGGGACATTCCTGTCCCGCGGGGCGAGCGTTGCTCGCGGTACCACCCGCGTTTGCCGCGCGTTAAAGACGCGACCTCACGGCGCGCGGCAGACGTTCAGCCTACCCAAAGCGCGCCAGGCGCTTAACGCGCGCCTCACGCCGCCGCCTACGCCGCTAAACGGTTCGGGGCGGGGCTTCCGGCATAATCAAACGCCGACGAGGGGTGTATTCGCGCGCGCGTGTCCCGCGCCTCTCATCCTGACCGAAAGCCGCGCTTCCGATCCTCCGTTTCCGGAGCCGGCCGCTTTCTGTGAGCCGCTCTCGCGCTACTCTTTCCCTCATAGCCTGTTATGATAATCAAACGATCATAACATACCATATCCAGCCCAGCCTGTCAACGATTATATACCCAGCCAAAATATCATGCATACAAGACCGCGCGCCGCCCGTACAATCAGTATAAGCCCTATAAGTCCTACTGCTGCTAGGAGGTATCGCCGATGACGCATAACCTATTTACCGTGCGCCAGCCGTCCGCCGCGCTGACCGAACCCGTCGAGTACGCTAAACCGCCCAAACCCTCGCGATTATCCCACTCCTCGCAAACCAAACCGTCCGCGCGGCTTCGCTCGCCGTTGACGCTGCTCGCGTTCGCGTCAAAGCCCGCGCGGCCTGTCAAACAAGACCGCCCCGCCAAGCGGGAGCGTCCCGCCAAGCCCGCGAAACTGCCCGGAGTCGATACCGAATCGGACGCGCCGCCTCGGTCGAGAATCCTCGCCATGTCGGGGCTGTGCCTGCTGCTTATCGCAAGCGGGGCGTGGGCCGCTATATCCAAACCCCTCTCCAGCATAGTCGGTCTCCCGGTCACGATCCGGCAGAACGTGCCTGAAGCGTCCTCGACCGCCGAGCCTGGCGCGGCCTCCGCGCCCGAGTCCACGCCCGAGCCTGGAGCCGGCGAGACCACGCTGACCACGCTTAGCTCCTTCGCGACGTATAAACAGCAGATGGACGCGGCGCGCGAACAATCCATCACGATGCTGGACGCGCTGATAGCCGACGTGAACGCGGACGCGGCGACGCTGGAACAGGCGCGCGGCGAGAAACTAACGCTGGCTAAATCCATCGCGACGGAAGCCACTTTGCAAAGCCTCATGGCGGCGCGCGGGTTCGGCGACTCCTACGTCACGGTAAGGCCGGGATCGGTCAACGTGGTCGTGCGCCAGGATAAACTATCCAACCAGCAGATGGCTAGCATCCTGGATATGGTCACGGCGGAAACGGGCGAGTCCCCCGGCAACGTCAAGATAGTCTTAACCAAATAGGCCGTATCCCGCCATTATAAAGATGCGGCGAGCCTGGATTGTAAAAGCTTGATCGATCTGGTATACTAAGGCAGCGCGGCTTACAGGCGCGGAATACCAGTCCGCGCCGTGCAGGGTGGATCGGGACGAACGCCCCGGCCAACTAAGAAGGAGGGTAATCCCAATTGGCAAACGAAAACCTGCCCGCCCACGTGGCGACAAGCATGACGGAGATAGGCTCTATTACCTACGCCAGCGAGGTCGTCGCGATCATCGCGGGAATGGCGGCGGCTGAAATAGACGGCGTTGCCGCTATGGGCGCTTCCGCCTCGATCGTCGATCTGCTGGGACGCAAGAACAAGCCCGTAACGCGCGGCGTGAAGGTCGAGGTCGGATCGGAGGAAGCGTCGGTCGATCTGGTATTTACGGTGGAATACGGCAAACCGATCCAGAAGGTCTGCCGCGACGTGCAGGAGAGCGTGCGCAAGTCGATCGAGACGATGACGGGACTGCACGTAGTGAAAGTGGATGTGCACGTGCTGGGCGTAAGCTTCGAGAAAGAGGCCCAGCTGACCGCCGATCTCGCGCAGGCCGCGACCGCAGCCGCCGCTATGACGGACGGCGCGACGGAACCAACCGGGCCGCTGGGCCAGATAGTCCACTCGCGCCAGCCTCCGCGCAAAGAATCCGAACCGGAAGCGGAACGCGCCTCTCGCCCCGACGGAGCCGACGAGGACGTTGATCTACCGGAAACGTCCATCGACGATCCCGGCGAGGACGACGGCAAAGACGACGGCGGCAAACCGTCCCCATCATCCATTCCAGCCGAGCCGGACTCGAGCGAAGGCGTTCCGGCAGCCGAAGCGGACAAACCCGAGGAAACACCCCCAGCCGCGCCAGCGTCTCCCACCTTCGAGGACGACGACGAAGACGACGAGGCCATCCTAGCCGACGAGACCCTTTAACCATGCGGCGTATTGACTCAAAAGGAGGCGTTGCTCCATGAGAATCAGGTGGTACGACCGCGTCCTGTTCGCGCTGAGCGGCCTGCTGCTGTTCGCGCTGGGCGCGCTGCTGGTCATGACCGGGCTTCGCGAGCCGAAGGCCGTATCCGATCTGGGCGTTAAACTAATACAGGTTCCATTTGGGTTCGCTGCGGCGCAGAGCATCCGCGCCGGGGAGTGGTATGCCCTAACCGCGCTGATAGGATCGGGGCTGATACTCGCGCTGTGGGGAGTCCGGCAGTGGATCAGCCTGATACCCAAACAGCGCCGCGAGGCGTTCTTTACCGCTACGGAGGCCGAGCGCGGCACCTTGACCATCGCCAGGCCCGCGCTGGAGCATCTGGTGCACAAATGCGTAGCCGAGCATCCCGAAATAACCGTCAGCAAGATCAACATCGTCAGCGAGAACGACAAGGCGCTGATCCGTCTGCGCGCTACGATGCGCTCCGGCGTATCCATGCCCAAGGTATCGTCCGCACTGCAGAAGGAGATCATTTCATACATGGCCGAGTGCGCCGGAATATCCGTGTCCAGCGTGCGGGTTATCGTCGAAGATACCACGCCGCCGCTGCTGCCGGACGACTCGCGTCCCTCGCGCAGGCCCGCGCTCCCGCAGCCTGAACTGAAGCGGGAACAGCATACCGAACCGGACGCGATCCCGATCCCGTTAGGCGCGGTCGTGGACGACGAGCCGGCGATCCCGGCGTCCGCGTCCACTCCGTTTGGCGGGGAATGGGATAAAGACGAACCAATCCAAGCGCGGGAGGCAGACGAGATCACGCCTGGCCAGAACGAGGGCGAGCCTGTGATTGACCGCATGTTCAGCATGGACGATAGGATCGAGGTTCATCCCGTGAACGGCGAGGAAGACGAGGAAGACGGGAACGGCGAGGATTCGCCGCCAGAAGGAGGCGTCGACAATGCCGGCGGATCATGAGCCGGGAGGATTCTGGAAGGACGCGTTCAGGCCTGGCACGCCGGCTTGCGCGCTGCTATGCGGACTGGTAGGCGTAGCGCTCGCCGTTAGTTTTCTGGCGATAGGGTTATGGAAGACGCTGTTGATCGCGGCGTGTTTTATCGCCGGGTGGGCGCTGGGCAGGTCAAAGACGATGCGCGAGCGCGCCTCCCAGGCGTGGCGGAGGATCGTGAAGCGCAATGGATGAAATGAACGCATTGCCCGAGGATAGCGCCGCAGACAAAGGATCCCGCCGTAAAGCGCGCGCCGCGGCGCTGCGCCTGCTTTACGCGCGGGAGATGCGCAACGCCGGCGGCGACTTCACCCGCGAAGACGAGGAAACGCTTCGCGATCTGTTGGACGTGCCCCCGGACGATCCCCAGATGCCATACATCCGCCACATGGTGCGTATGGTCGAAATGAACGAGAGCGAACTGGACAAGCATATCGCGCCGCTGCTGCGCGGCTGGTCGCTGGATCGCCTCAGCCGCGTCGATCGGATGATACTGCGCTACGCCGCCTACGAGCTGCTGCGCGAACCGGTTGACAAGGCCTCCGATCCGCGCTCGGTAGCCATCGCGTCGGCTATAGATATGGCGCGGATGTTTTCGACGGACGAGGCCGTGATGTTTATCAACGGAGTGCTGGCTGGCATTAAAAGAAGCAAATAAAGGGGCTGGTCATTATTAATACGCAGCGTAAGCCGGCGCTGATCATCGACGGTAGGGCTGGCTCCGCGCGGATCATGGACTCGCTCGTTCCGCGCGTGGAATCATTGATAGGCAGGGGGCTTACCCCGCATCTGACCGTTATCGTCGTCGGCGACGATCCCGCCAGCCAGGTGTATGTTAAGCATAAGGTCAAGGCGTGCCAGAGGCTGGGGATCCGCTCGAGCGTTATGAGGCTCCCCTCCAGCGTCCCCGAGTCCGAGCTTCTCGACCATATCGACCGGCTGAACGTCGACCCGGACGTTCACGCCGTGCTGGTGCAGCTTCCGCTGCCCAAGGGTTTTGACGAGGGCAGGGTGGTGCGCCGTGTCGATCCGCGCAAGGACGTCGACGTTTTCCATCCCGTCAACGCGGGTAAGCTTCTGCTGGGCGATCCGGGGCTGGAGCCGTGCACGCCCAAGGGTATCGTCGCTCTGCTGGACGGCATAGGCTGTGATCCGGCGGGCAAGCATGCCGTCGTGGTCGGCAGATCGAACATAGTCGGCAAGCCAATAGCCCTGCTCTTGCTTCGCCGAAACGCTACGGTGACTGTCTGCCACTCCCGAACGCCCGATCTCGGCGCGATCACCCGCCAGGCCGATATACTCGTCGCGGCTGTGGGCAGAGCAGGTTTGATCAAGGGGGATATGATCAAGCCGGGCGCGACTGTCATAGACGTGGGCGTGAACCGCGTCGATGGCGATAAGAAGCTGTATGGCGACGTGGATTTCGACAGCGCGGTCAGCGTCGCCGGAGCGATAACCCCCGTGCCGGGCGGCGTAGGCCCGATGACCATCGCGATGCTGATGAGCAATACATTGGAAGCCGCCGAATCGTGCTTAACCTTATAGATCGGCTGGAGCAACTGGCGCGAGTGGGCGCGGCGGACGCTCCGGACGAGCACGCGCCACGCGCTGGCCGCGTCCTTACCGTATCGGAACTGAACGCCTACGTCCAGCGGACGCTGGCGGCGGATCCGATGCTGCAGGGGCTGGCTCTTCGCGGCGAGATCAGCAATCTAAAGCGCCATAGCAGCGGGCATCTCTACTTTTCGTTAAAGGACGAGTCCGCGCGGATACAATGCGTGATGTTCCGGGGGCAGGCGCAGATGTGCGCAATCGTTCCGGAGGATGGTCTGCGGGTCGTGGCGGAGGGTCGCGCCGCGTTATTCGCCCGCGACGGCGCGTATCAGTTTTATGTCGAATCGATGCGCGCAGACGGCGTAGGCGCGCTGTTCCTGCGTTACGAAGAAACGCGAAGGCGATTGCTGGCGGAGGGGCTGTTCGACGCGGCGCGCAAGAAGCCTCTGCCGTTACTGCCTAAAGGCGTGGGAATTGTCACGTCGCCGACGGGCGCGGTCGTGCGCGATATACAGACCGTCGCGGCGCGAAGGCATCCCGGCGTGCCGTTGTATCTCGCTCCGGCGCGCGTGCAGGGTGCTGGCGCGGCTGAAGAGATCGCGCGCGGGATACGCGCGCTGGATCGCCTGCCGTTTATCGACGTGATAATCACCGGGCGCGGCGGCGGTTCGCTCGAGGATCTATGGGCGTTCAACGAGGAGATTGTCGTGCGCGCCGTCGCGGATTGTAATACGCCTGTAGTAAGCGCGGTCGGGCATGAGACGGATACCACGCTGACAGATTTCGCGGCGGACGTTCGCGCGCCGACTCCATCGGCGGCGGCGGAGCTGGCAGTGCCTTCTCGTGCCGCGCTGTCGGATCAGATCGGGCAGTATCGCGCCAGGATGTCGATCGCGGCGGACAGGCGGCTGAAGCAGTCGCGGGAGCGGCTGTCGAATCTAACCGCGCGGCTGAACGCCGTCGAGCCTCGCCGCGCGCTTGACGAGAGGCGCAAGCGTATCGTCGAACTGCGCGAAAGGTTACTCGCGTGCGCGGATCGGGTCGTACCGCAAAGGCGCGCGGCGCTAACCGCTCTTGAGGCGCGGCTGGCTACGCTGAATCCGTCGAACGTATTGGAACGCGGTTACGCGATGGTGTCGGACGAACATGGACGGTGGCTGAACGGCGCGGATCAAGTCGAACCGGGTATGACGCTGATGATACGCATGCGCGGCGGCGCGGTAAGGTCGAGCGCCGACGGCGTGGATCTGGACGAAGGGAGCGGGACGCGTGCCGGATGACACGACTTTCGAAGCTGGATTGGAACGATTGGAATCGCTGGTCAAGCGCATGGAGACGAGGCAGTTGACGCTAGAGGAAGCGATGAGCACATACGCCGACGGGATGAACCTAGCCCGCGCTCTAGACGAGCAATTAAACCAGACCGAGAAGCGGTTGGTCACGCTGAGCGTGGACGAGCGTGGCGGGACGGACGGGAATGATATATGAGTATGAAGGAACGGTTAGCGGCGTGGGCAAAGGATATAGAACGCGAGCTATCGGGGTTCTGCGAGCCGGAAGCGCCGGAGTATGAAGAATTCTCGCGGATGCTGGGTTATGGGCTGCTAGGAGGCGGGAAGCGTCTGCGGGGCGGGCTGTTGTTAGCCGCGTATGAAACGATGGGCGGCGATGGGGAAGATGGCGAGGCGTTGCGTTATGCCGCCGCGCTGGAGTGTATACACGCGTTTTCATTAATACACGACGATCTGCCCTCGATGGACGACGCGGATACAAGAAGGGGCAAGCCCGCTCATCATAAGGCGTATGGGGAGGGTATGGCGGTGCTGTCCGGGGACGCGCTGCTAGCAATCGCGGCGGAGCGGATGATCGTTAAAGCAAGCGAAGCCATGGTATTCGAACGAATGAAACGCCGGGTGGACGCGGCGCGCGCGGTATTGACCGCGGCGGGAATGCGCGGTATAGCCGTAGGGCAGTATCTGGATATGGTAGGAACAGGGTCGGTTAGATGGAAGGACGGCGGGATTGAGGATCGGGCGGCGTTGTTGGAGGATATAGATCGGAGGAAGACGGCGGAGATGTTCCGCGCCGCAGCGGAGGCCGGGTTCAGGCTGGCGGGAGCGTCGGAAAGCGAGATCGAAGCCGCCGTATCATTCGGTCTGAAACTGGGCATGCTGTACCAACTGCGAGACGATCTGCAGGATGCGGATACGGATAAGGGGCAGATAACATGGCCTGTAGTATACGGGATCAACGAGTCGAAACGCAAAGCGGAAGAATGGGAACGCGCCGCGCTTGCGGCCCTATGGAAGCTGGGAGGACGAGGCGCGCCGCTGGCGCAGTTCGTGGAGATGATGAGGGAATTCGCCTGACCGCGTAAAGGAGTGAAGCAATTGTCCCGCATCACCCATTTGAGCCATATCTTCGAGAACCGCGTGCTAGGAGTCGCGCTGTTAGCGTGGGTCGTCGCGCAGATCGCCAAGGTAGTGGTAGTGTTGATTACGGAGAAGCGTTTGAATATCCGCAAGATCATTCAGTCCGGGGGGATGCCGTCCTCGCATGCCGCGATGGCCGCGGCGCTTGCGATGGGAGTAGGTTTGCAAGAAGGTTTCGGGGAGCCGATATTCGCGCTGGCGTGCGCGTTAGCGTTGATCGTTATGTATGACGCGTCAGGAGTGAGGAGGCAGGCGGGAAGGCATGCGAAGGTTATCAATCAGCTGCTGACCGATCTAGAGAACCTTATAGAGAAAGGCACGCCGATTAAGCAAGAGACGCTGATAGAATGGATCGGTCACACGCCGGTAGAGGTATTGGCCGGGGCGGCGCTAGGCATAGCGGCAGCCGCGTTAATATTATAATAGGAGCCGCAAGAAATGTTTGTCGATCAAGCGCGGATAAAGGTTAAGGCAGGTAACGGGGGGAACGGCTGCGTATCGTTTCACCGCGAGAAGTATCTGCAAAACGGGGGGCCGGACGGTGGGGATGGGGGCAATGGCGGAAGTGTGGTAGTGTATGCCGATCCGCAAATGCGGACGTTAATGGATTACAGGTATAAGACAAAGTACGAGGCCGGGGCGGGGCAGGATGGGGGGAGTAGGAACCGCACGGGGAAGCAAGGGGAAGATATAGTTGTGAGGGTTCCGCCAGGTACGGTAGTAAGGCGGGCAGGGGATAAAGCGGTATTGATGGATATGAGAGTAGAAGGGGAGAAGAGGCTAGCGTTAAGGGGAGGCAAAGGAGGGTGGGGAAATCAAAGATTTGCCACGCCGACCAGGCAAGCACCCAATTTCGCGAAGCCCGGCGAGAAGGCTATAGATGTGGAGTTGGAGCTAGAGTTAAAGTTAATAGCGGACGTAGGGTTGGTTGGGTTCCCGAACGCGGGGAAGTCAACTATATTGTCAGTAGTATCAAGCGCGAAGCCAAGGATAGCGAATTATCCGTTTACAACGCTGTCGCCAAATATAGGGATGGTTAAGCTAGGGGAAGGGGATTTCGTGCTGGCCGATCTGCCCGGGCTGATTGAAGGCGCAAGTAAAGGGGCAGGGTTAGGGCACGCGTTTTTAAGGCATGCGGAACGGACAAGGTTGTTAGTGCATGTAGTGGACGCGTCCGGGAGCGAGGGAAGGGATCCCGTAGGGGATTTGAAGATAGTGGACGAGGAGTTGGATCGGTTCGGAGGGCTGGGGGATAGGGTTGGGGTAGTGGTTGCCAATAAAGTGGATCTAATGGATGAGGATGCAGTTGAAAGTATAACGGCAAGATTGAGGGCGGCGGCAAATGGTAAGCCAGTGTTCGCAGTAAGCGCCGTCAGGAATAAAGGTTTGGATAAGGTGGTAGGGGAAGTGTTGAAGCGGCTGAAAGATGCGCCAGCGCCGGTTATAGATGAGGAGTTTGGAGCGTTGGAGGCATTGGAGTCGGTAGAGCCGGCAAGCGGGTTCGAGGTGCGCAAAGAGGCCGGGTTGTTCTTCGTGGAAGGGCCTGGGATGCGCAGGTTAGTAGACTCGGTGAACTTCGGGGATCAAGAGTCGCTAGCATGGTTCCATAGATCGCTGCAGAAGCTGGGTGTAATCGACGCGCTGAGACGCGAAGGCGCAGCCCAAGGCGACAGCGTATTAATAGAAGGGTTGGAGTTCGACTTCGCGGAGTAACAAAAACATCACAGCGGCACATGGGTCCAGCGTGCCGCTGGACCTTCCTTGCCCCGGCTCGTTGACTCTCCAGGATCATCACTTGTCAATGCTATATTCCAGGAGGATGTTATGACTAAACTAACCGTGCGCGAACTTTACGCGGCGCCTCCCGTCGAGCCGCTCCTTGACGTATCCGTATCCGGCTGGGCGCGCTCTATCCGCGACTCCCGTGCTTTCGCCTTTATCGCCTTATCCGACGGCACGCACCAGCAGCCTTTGCAGATCGTCGCTGCTTCTGACGCTATCCCTAACTACAAGGATATCGCCAAGCAAAACGTCGGCGCTGCTTTCACTTGCCTTGGCTCCATCATCCCCACCCCTGACCGCAAGCAACCTTTCGAGATGCAGGCAACCTCCATCACCCTTTCAGGCCCTTCCTCATCCGATTACCCACTCCAGAAGAAAGGCCACTCTCTTGAATTCCTCCGTTCCATCTCTCACTTGCGTCCTCGCAGCAACACATTCGGCGCGGTCTTCCGTATCCGCTCGCTTGCCGCGCAGCGCGTCCACAAATTCTTTCATGACCTTGGCTTTATCTATGTCCACACCCCTATTATTACCACCTCTGACGCTGAAGGCGCGGGCGAGATGTTCCGCGTTACTGCCCTTGACCCACACACCCCTCCTCTTACCCCTTCCGGCCTTGCCGACCTCTCTCAAGACTTCTTCAGCCGCGCCGCTTTCCTTACCGTCTCTGGCCAGCTTAACGTCGAGGCATTCTGTCTTGCGCTTCGCGACTGTTACACATTCGGCCCTACCTTCCGTGCCGAGCGTAGCTACACGCCTCGCCATGCCGCTGAATTCTGGATGATCGAACCTGAAATTGCTTTTGCTGACCTCCATGCCGACATGGATCTCGCGGAATCCTTCACTAAGGACATCGTCACCTCTATCCTTACCGAATCCCTTCCTGACCTTCGCTTCCTCAACCAAATGTTCGACAAAACCCTCCTTGACCGCCTTGAAAACGTCGCTACGTCCAACTTCGCTCGTATCACCTATACGGACGCAATCTCCATCCTCCAAAAAGCCCCGCTGTCATTCGAATACCCTGTCTCCTGGGGCAGCGACCTCCAAACCGAACACGAGAAATACCTCGCTGAAACATACTTCAAACGCCCTGTCTTTGTCCATGACTACCCTAAGGAGATCAAAGCGTTCTATATGCGCATGAACGACGACGGCAAGACTGTCGCGGCGGCTGACCTCCTTGCTCCGGGCATTGGCGAACTGGTTGGCGGCAGCCAGCGGGAGGAACGCATGGACGCCTTAACCTCTCGCATGCTGGAACTCAACATGCCGCTTGAACCTTATCGTTGGTATCTCGACCTGCGCGCATATGGCAGCGTGCCCCACGCTGGATTCGGATTAGGATTTGACAGACTGATCATGTTCCTTACGGGCATGTCTAACATACGCGACGTTATCCCCTTCCCCCGCACCACTGGCTCCGCTGAGTTTTAACACTCTTGAAAGCTCTTGCGTTCTTCCATCGCGAGGCTGAACGCCTTGCTATGCGCGAACTAACCTCGCGCTTTGCCGGACTGCGCGCGGGCGATCCCATCTCGCCTATCTCCCGTATAATCGAATGGGACGGCGGGTTTGACGACTTTACGCGGATACTGTCGTCCAACCCGCCCGTATTTGCTCGCGACGTCCAACCCATACGCGGCGATTCCCTCCCCATTGAACGACCCTCGCGTTACCCATTCACTATCTGCCGCTCGGAGATGAAACTTTTAGAAGCCATCGACCTGTTCGGCATACCTATCGCGCCCGGATCCCTCGCCGTCGACCTTGGAGCCGCGCCTGGAGGCTGGTCATACGTGCTGGCCTCTCTTGGGATACTCGTCACTGCAGTCGATCCTGGCGCTCTGCATCCGCTCGCGGCTGACAACCCTTCCGTCACCCACATCCGCACTACCGCCGGACAGTACCTTCAAACCGCTCCCATCAGCCGCGCGTCGCTTCTTGTCAACGACATGAAGATGGACGCGGCGCGTTCCTGCAGGGTTATGCTGGACTGCGCGCCGCTATTGACTCAATCCGGATGGGCATTGATGACGCTGAAACTGCCCTCGAACGCGACGCCCTCTTGGCCTGGCATAATCAAAACAGCCCGCGCCGCTCTGGAACAATCTTACGCAATCGTTGGAATCCGCCAACTGCGTTCCAACCGTAGCGAGGCTGCTTGCGCTTTGACCCGGTTGTAATATCGCGCTCGAGTCGGCGCATATCCTGTCCAGACAAGTAATGGACGGGAGGGTGTGCCTATGACCGCGATACCATACATGGAATCGACCGCGCGCGGACCGCGCGTTCTTCAGAAAACGGTCAAACTATACTTCTACAGATACCAGAACGCTGGCGACATGTTCGCGCCATGGATGATGAACTTGTTGTTTAACGTTAAAGCGCTGTGGGGCACGCAGGGTCAAGCGGATATAGTCGCGATAGGCAGCATACTGGATCATTTCGCGGCTTCGCGCAAACACGCCGCGATCCGCGACGATCCCCTGTATGTATGGGGAGCGGGATACCTGCGCGACGAGCCTTACATCATGCCGCTGATTAGGCCTCTGGACGTGCTCGCGCTGCGCGGCCCGCTCACTAAAGCGCGGCTTGAAGCCACGTCCGGGCAAACGATAGACTGCCCGCTGGCCGATCCCGGACTGCTGGCCTCCAGACTGCCGGGACTGCCCCGCGTTCATAAGGATGTGCGCTTAGGCGTTATCCCGCACTATCAGGAGAAGGATCTGCCATTCTTTGAGGAGTTCGAGGAGCGGCATCCGCACTCGATGGTTCTGGATATACAGATGGATCCCCGCCGATTCCTTGATCAATTGCGCCGCTGCGAGACCGTCGTCACCACCAGCCTGCACGGCGCGGTGTTCGCGGACGCGTTCGGGATCCCCAACCGCTGGTGCGTCACCAACACCAGACAGAAATGGTGGGATAATAAATTCCTCGATTACTACGGCTCGTTCGGTCTGGACATAAAGCCGCTCAACTTGGACGACGATCCCCTGCCCACTCCCGACGAGATAGTATCATCATACCGGATCGACGGCGGCGACGTAAACCTAAAGCAGGAACAACTGATAGAATGCTTCCCATACAGGTACGCCTATTGATCCAGCAGGACTTGCAGGAACCGCGCGCCATACGCCCTCACCTTGTGTTCGCCCACGCCGGCTACGTTCAGCATGGCGGCTAGCGTGCGCGGATGTTTGCGGCACATATCCTCGAGCGTAGCGTTGCTGAACACCATGTATGCCGGAATCCCCTGCGCCTTGGCTACGCTAAGGCGCAGTTCCTTCAGCCGCTCGAACAACTCCGCGTCAACGGCGGAGCTTGCCTCGCGCTTGGGTTTGACCCGCGCCGCGCGGACGGCGGGTTCGGCTTGCGCCGCCGCCAGGATGGACTCCGCGATTCGCGGCCCGGCGCAGTTTCCGCACGATCCGCATCTGACCGGAGGTTTCTCCCCAAAATAGCGCAATAACCGCGCGCGCAAGCAACCTCCGCCCGTCGCGTATGAGATCATCACCTCAAGCCGCTGTTTCGCGCGGCGCAGAGCCTCCGGGTCGCGCGCGTCCTCGCCGTGCTCGATGAGGCTTTTGCGAACCATTATATCGGCGGGCGCGAACAGAAGCAGACACAGCGCGTCCGATCCGTCGCGTCCGGCGCGCCCCGCCTCCTGATAATAACTCTCCAAATCGCCCGGCATGTTGTAATGAATGATGAATGATACGTTGGATTTATCGATACCCATACCAAACGCGTTAGTGGCGACTAATACGGGCGTGTCGTCCGACGCGAACGCGTCCTGACTCGCGCGGCGCTCGTCGTCCGGCATCCCCGCGTGATAGCGTCCCGCGCCGATCCCGCCGCCGCGCAGCATATCGCAGACCGAGTCCACCGTCTTACGCGTGGCGCAGTATATGATTCCGCTGCGTCCGCGCTGTTCATCCATCAGAGCCATCAGCAGACGGTCTCTGGCGCGTCCGCCTTTTCCTTTGATCACCTCGAAAAAGAGATTGGGACGATCGAACGCGCCGACCGCGCGCACGGGATCGCGCAGTCCCAGCAGTTCGACGATATCCGTTCTGACGCGATTCGTCGCGGTAGCGGTGAACGCCGCCAGAGTAGGCCTGAACGGCAGGGATTCGACGAACGGGCCTATATCCAGATAACTGGGTCGGAAATCGCGACCCCATTGCGAGACGCAATGCGCCTCGTCCACCGCGATCCGCTCGGGCGGACGAGCCGCCGCGAACGCGCGGAAGTCGGGACTGGACAGCCTCTCCGGCGCGATATAAATGATACGGTACATGCCGGACGCGGCGTTGTCCAGCGCCTTGCGATACTGTCCGGGGGTAAGAGTGCTGTTTAGGAAAGCCGCGGCGACCCCGTTCTGCCTGAGCGCGCCCACCTGATCCTTCATCAGCGAGACCAGTGGCGATATGACGAACGTCGCGCCGCGAGTCAGCAGCGCGGGAATCTGATAGCACAGCGACTTGCCGCCGCCCGTTGGCATTACCGCTAGAACGTCGCGCCCGGACAGGGTAGCGTCGATGATATCCTCCTGCCCGGGACGAAACCCGTCGAACCCGAACACCCCGCGCAGTATGTCGCCTTTTGTCCGCATATGCCAAGGGTATCAGGTTTGGCGCGGTCGGTCAACCGCAGATCGCTAATCCTTGACGCATTTTGAGCAAGGCTCCTTATCGGCGTTGAGCGCGCTGGCAAGGGTAGTCTCGCGCGGGGTTTTCATATTGGAACAGGCGGGGTTATAGTGATACTTCGCTCCGGTTCGGCTAAGGTAAACGGGATGGGCGGCAAGCAAAGCGTCGTATAAGCCGTCGGGGAATTGATCGGGATCAAGGGCGGACATGTCGTACAGTTTATTGAGCGCGAGGGCGTAAGCTCCGGAGCCGATCATGTTCTGCGCGTCGGTGACGGGCGCGACAGTCAGCGCGCCGTACTCGACATACCCGCTGTAAACAAAGCCGCCCGACTCGAACGCCGCTTGATACCAAGCGGGATCCAGCGGATCATCCAGCGCGTAGACGCATACCAAAGTACCCGTTTTAGGGATGATGGTTAACTCGCCTCCGCCTGGAGCGAGATAGACGGCTACCCCGTCCGCGTTGGTCGTGCCGACGAGCGCCTCCAGGCTGTTCAGGTCAACGACGCCGTTCTCGTCCAGGGGCATGGACGGAGCGAGGTCGGTCTGCGCCGCGAAAACCGAAGGGATCCACAGCGCCATGAAGATAATCATCAATAATGAAACCCGTTTGTTAACGCGCATGGCATAAGCCTCCACCCTACGAAATATTCCCTGATTTGTCAAATGATAACATACATCGCGGTATGATTCAATGGGAATTATTGCAAGTTGGAGAGGCTCCCATGCCAACGCGGGCGGCTGCTTTTTGCCAATCCGCGCGCCACGGTTTACACATATCAAGCCGATATGGTATAATGCGTAAATAAACCGCTGCGGCCGAAAGGAGTACACGCATGGGCGAACTGCATGTACTGGAACATCCGCTGATTCAGCATAAACTGGGCATAATGCGCGACGTTAACACGTGTACGAAGGACTTCCGCGAGCTGCTGGACGAGATATCCACATTGATGGTATATGAGGTGACGCGAGGGTTGTCCACCAAGCCGGTGGAAATAACCACGCCGATCGGCCCCGCTACAGCCTACGTGCTGAGCGGGAAGAAACTGGGTCTGATACCCATCCTGCGCGCCGGGCTGGGCATGGTAGACGGAATAATGCGCATGATGCCCAACGCCAGGATAGGGCATATCGGACTGTACCGCGATCCCGTGACGCTGGAGCCTGTGGAGTATTACTGCAAACTCCCTCCGGATATCGAGGAACGCGACCTGTTCGTGCTCGATCCGATGCTGGCGACGGGCGGATCGTCGTCGGCCGCGATAACGTTCGTAAAGAACCGGGGCGGAAAGAATATCACTCTGGTATGCCTGATAGCCGCGCCCGAAGGGGTATCAAGGATACAGCGGGATCACCCGGACGTGGAAGTCTTTGTCGCCGCGCTTGACGAGAAGCTCAACGAACACGGCTATATCGTGCCGGGGCTGGGCGACGCGGGCGACAGGCTGTTCGGAACGAGGTAAGGGGATATGGAGAACAAACCGAAAAAAAAGACGAGCGCGCCGGATTTCAAGGACGCGAAGTGCAAGCCGTTCTACCTAGAGGGCGGCTCGACGGCGGTGCTGTTGATCCACGGGTTCACAGGCTCGCCGGCGCATATGCTGCCGCTGGGCGAGGCGCTGAACGCAGCGGGGTACACCGTTCGCGGAATACTCCTGCCCGGTCACGCGGAGACCGTAGCCGCGATGTCGCGCACGGACTGGACGGAGTGGCTGGGCGCGTCCGAGAAAGCGCTGAAGAAACTGAGGGACAGCCACGAGAAAGTGGTGGTCGGCGGGTTGAGCATGGGTGGGCTGATAGCGTGCCGGCTGGCGGAGACGCACCCGGTTAACGGTCTGCTGTGCTACGCGCCCGCGCTGAAGTTCAGACGCGCGATCAACAAGTTCGCGCCGGTCGTGAAGCACCTGTTCCCGTACATGTCGTGGAAGACCAACGATCGGCTGCGCGATCCGGGTTTCATGAAGGAATATAATATCGGATACCTGGGGCTGCCCGTGGCGAAGGTGGAGGATCTCATCGCGCTGCAGAAACAGACCCTGCCGGAGCTTAGCAAGATAAAGTGCCCGGCGCTGATCGTGCAGTCCAGATTCGACGAGCAGGTGCACCGCGACGTGCCCAAGACGCTGTGCGAGGGCATAAGCAGCTCCGTGCGCGAAGTGATGTGGCTGACCAAATCGCCGCACGTGTGCACGATCGGCGCGGATCATGAAGAGGTGTTCGATCGCACCATCAAGTTCCTGCGCGCGAACGTGGGCTGAACGCGAATCATTGCGAATCCGCGCGGTATTCGGTTTAAATCTTAACAACCCGTTACGCAAAACTGAAGATTGTGTTATATCATTTGAACAACTCGCGAGCGGCGCACGAAAACGCGCCGCTCATGAGTTGTATTGTCGAGTGGTCGTATCGATTCGCGGCGATGGTACGCGGATCGGTTCGGCGACAGGCCGCGGAACGCGGATCATCCGCGCGGGGCGCGCGATTATCGCGGGAGCGGCATATTTGTACGCGAAAGGAGAGTGAGTGTTCGATGGCGGGACGAACCAATTATACGTATACCGCGATCTACAACCGCTCGTTCGCGAAGCCCGGCAGGTTCTCGGCGGCGGGAGCCAGCGGACGGTCGTACTCGCTGGAGCCGCTTGACAGGGACGAGGAGAATTCAGGCCGCGGCGATACGCCCGTATTGGCGCTGCTGTTCTTTGTATTGCCGATACTGGGTCTGTTCGCGATATTGATACAGCCGATGCGATGGATATTCACGGCGGCGGCGGCGCTGTCGCTGCTTACGATGTGGGCGCTTCGCTGCTTCATGCCGCGCGCGCGGCTCGCAACCTCCGCCGTGCTGGCGGGATTGATCGCGCTGTCCGTTTACGGCGCGCTGGCTTCGCCGATCATGGACGCGGGCGGACTGCCTTCCGGCGGCGCTGCCGATCCGTCCGGCGTATACTCCGGACTGGCGGACGGCGGATTGACGGACGGCGTGGAAGACCTCGATTATACAGGCGCGGATATCGGCGCGGCGGCTCCGCAAGGGGATGGATCGCTGGCGGTTCAAGCCAATCAAGCCGAAGCCAAAGACATGTCGCCCGCGGAAACGACGCTCGACGCGTACCTGAACCTATGGAAGCAGGGCAACAAAACCAACGAAATGGTGGAGTATACCTGGCCGGATTGGCGGCGGTCGATCGAGAACCCGAGTTATACTCTGTATACAAACACCAATCAGCGCAAACTGCTCGAGTGGGAGTATACCATGCCCGCGTACAGCGAAATGGACAACGTAGTAACCGTATCGGTGCTGGCGCGCATAACCACCAGCACGGGCACGAACAATTATCGGAACGAGGCGCTGTTATACCGCATGGACGACAAATGGTATGTCGACCCCAATTCATTCAGGGGAGTCATACCTGTAGCCGATCCTACCCCCGCTCCCGACCCGAACGCCACGCCCAAACCCACCCCGGCTGAATCGATCAGCCCTTCGCTGAAACTATGGTACAACAGCGACGGCGGGGCGTTGTACCACACCAAAAAGGACTGCTCATCCATCGCGCAGCGGTACTGGTCGAAGATGAGCTCGTTCACGTACTCGCAGTTAAAGGATAACAAGTACTCGAAGCTCAAGCCGTGCAGCGTGTGCGGCGCGCCAGAGAAGCCGTAACATAAAACCGCCCCGCCGTTATCGCGGCGGGGTTGGTTCCATTCTATATGGCGGGTCGGGCGGCGGTTCTGCCGTAATCGCGCCAGCGCACCCAGTAACCCGCGCCCAGACTGCCATCGTAGGTGTATCCGGCAAGCCCGGCGGGCGGTTCGGGGTTGTCGTCGCCTCTGTAGAGAGCCGCCGTCTTGGTCACGCGGTCGCCCTCCACCATCACGCCCAACAGGCTCTCTTCGCCGCTGATCGCGGACGGCGCGCGCACAAACATCCATCCGGGCAGGCTTACGTCGTCGCTGGGCGAACCGCGCTCGAATACCTCCCGCAGATCGGACGCTTCTTCAGGCCAATCCCACACGGGCTTGCAGTACGCGCTCCACACAGGCCAATCCCTGCCGGGTTCCGGGGTTGGGTTTGAGCGAAGCAGATGCCTGATAGCCGGACGCTTGACAGCCGCGCCGGGCTGGACAGCCGGTTTATGGCAGATCGAATCGACGCTGATTGTCGCGCCGACCGACGGCTCGGCAGCAGGGATTGACTCGACGGCTGGGACTGGCTCCACTGCAGGGATTATCTCTGCGGCGGCGACTGGCTCCACTGCAGGGGTTATCTTCGCGGCGGCGACTGGCTCGCGTGCCGGGATAGGCTCGGCAGCCGGGACGGACTCAACGACCGGAACCGGTTCCGCAACCGGGACACGCTCCACGGCGAGGATCTTTTCGACGACGGGCTTACGCGCCGCTTTAAGCGCGTCCGTCATGGCGATGATAGTCTCCGTAGGCGCGGACGCTAGCAGGGATATCAGGTCTGCCAGCGGCTGCGGGGTTGCAGCGGAGACGGGTTTGATTTCTGATGGTTTGACCGGTTCGGCAGCCGGCTCGGGAACACGCGCGGGAGCGGACTCGATGACCGGAGCAGGAGTAGGCGAGGCGATGGCTATCGGGGTAGGCGCGGGAGCGGGATCGACCGCGTTGGGCTGCATCCGCTCGATGATGGACGCGGCGGACGCGCTCGCGGGTTCGAGCTCGCGATTGGATGATTCCCCCGCGGCATATAGATCCACTCCGTCCACGCGCTCGAACTGGCGCGCGCCGGATCGCTGGCGGCGCTCCAGCCTGCACACGGAACGGATAGCGTTCCAATCCGCTCCGCCCGCGTTCAGGTTCCCGACCAACAGCACGTCGCCGCCGCCGGTAATCGCGATCGCGTCGAAGTCGCCGAACTCAACGCCGTCCATCTCTCCGGCTCCTCGGTATTCGCGCAGCAGACCGCCCTGGCCCCGCGAGTCCACGCGGATCCTGCCGCAGTCCAGCCTGCGGCGTTTGCGCAGGGAGACCAGGTACCCATGTATATCGCTCGCGGTGCGTTCAAGCCCCACGGCCTGCAGTTGGATCGTGACACGCGATCCCGACTGCTCTATGTTCGCGAACCCGGTTTGTCCCTGCGCGCCTTGGAGCATTAGTAGTCTGCGTTTGTATCCCGTATCCGTATGCGCCACCCCCCACTCGTCCAACAGTATCTGAGGATATCATATGCGCCTCAGCCGTCCCACAGAACGCGTTGAGCACAAAGGAAGGTAACGCTATGTCCGCAATCGCGCCAATCAAGCACGGACTCCTTCTGGTAAAGGAGGCGCTCCGCTCCGGAAGGGGGCTGGCTTCCCTCGCGCTGGCGGCCGCGATACTGTCGCGGGCGTTATGCGCGGGCGCGGCCTCCGTCGAGCCTGTGTACGCCGGGGAGGCTCTGGTCAGCATGGCGATCCGCTCCAGCGCGGATCGAGGCGCGCAGCCGCTGGGATACTACGAAGCGGAGGATACCGTGCGCATCCTCCGCGTCGAACCGGAATGGCTGTACGTGCGCAAGACCGTCGGCGAGGAATCGACGGAGGGTTACGTACTGCGCCACTTGGTGGACGTCACCAGGCAGTTGGATCCGGACGCGCTCCGCTACGGCGCGACCCCGTCCAGGCACGCCGCGACGGTGATATACGACGCGCCGATGTACGACGGCCCGTCAACAGGATCATCCACGCTGATGAACCTGCCCGCCGGCGCGCGCGTGTCGATCATCTCCATAGACAACGGCTGGGCAAAGACCGCGTACTTCAGGCAGTACGGCTACGTGCACGCGTCGGGATTGAAGGATTTGGAGCCGGTGTCACCCGACGCGCTCGCGGCGAAACCCGGGCGGCTGATCGCCGCGTTCAACACCGCGTACCCGACTCAAGAGGATCAATTAAATATCGGGCGGATGAATAACATAGAAGTAGCGTGCAACTATATGCAGGGGCGGATCATGCTCCCGGGCGAGGAGTTATCATTCAATAAGTGGCTAGGCCCCTACAGCGGCATGCGCGGATACATGGAAGCGCCAATATTGATCAACGGCACGACGATGCCCGGCTACGGCGGGGGTACGTGCCAGGTTTCGACGACATTATACAACGCGCTGCTGCCTCTGCGCGGCATAACGGTGCTGTTAAGGCGCGCGCACGGACCCAGCGGCGCGGTATATGTGCCCCACGGAGTGGACGCGGCGGTGGGCAACGCGTCGCTTGACCTTCGATTCCGCAACGATTTCGGCTTCCCGATAATGTTCGAGACATACGCGGGGGGCGGCGTTTTATACATAGGGATATACAAGGCGGGATAGTATTATTGAGCGGGTATAAACGGCGGGAGGGATAGACGGGATGTGGGAACGGCTGTCCGCGCTGAATAAGCGGTTCAACGATCTGCCGCGCAAGACCGCCATCGTGCTGACGATGCTGGGGCTTGTCGCGGTGGTGAGCCTGCTGCTGCCGTATGTCGCGCCGTTTATAGTGGCGCTGGTGTTCGCCGCCGCCATCGAGCCGCTGGTGAAACTGCTGTCCAAATTATTCGGCGGGATGGGTGCGAGGCGCGCGGTCGCGGCTGGGATATGCACCGTGCTTCTGCTGGCCGGGATACTGTTCGCCGCGCTGGCTTTATCTTCGCGCGTGTTCAGCGAGCTGCGCGATATCGCGCTGACGACCCCGCGCCACGTCACCGACTGGGTAACGGGCGCGATGGATTGGCTGGACGATCGACTCAAGGATATCGACCTGATAACGGACGAGACGCGCGCGGCGATATGGCAGCAGATCGTCACGCTGGGCAGCTCGATCACGAGCGCAGCCAGTACGTTCGCCTCGTCGCTGGCGCGCGGACTGTGGAACACGGCGACTGTGACGGTGCCGCAAGCGCTGTTGTTTACAACGCTGACGTTCATGGGCACGTTTTACTTAAGCGCGGATAAGGATCGGATCATCAAGTTCCTAAAGTCGCTGCTTCCCGCGGGCGCGAGGCAGGGCGGCGCGCAGATCAAGGCCAATCTATTCAGGGGTTTAGTCGGGCAGATGCGCGCGCAGCTGATCATGCTGCTCGTCACGTTCACTGAATTATCCATAGGGTTCTCGCTGATAAGGATGAACTACGTGCTTCTGCTGGCGGCGGTGATCGCGATATTGGACGCTCTGCCCATAATCGGAACGGGATTGTTCCTGATACCTATGTCGCTAGCGGGGTTTTTCGCGTCCGACTTCCGGCGCGGGGTGGGATGCCTGTTATTATACTTGATCATCGGCATAGTGCGCCAAACCTTGGAGCCTAGGCTTATCGGGCACAACATCGGCCTGCATCCGCTGGCTACGATGATGAGCATGTACGCCAGTTACCGCGCGATAGGTGTGACGGGGATGATAATCGGGCCAATCCTGCTGATGATGATCATGACCGTATTGACCTACCTGACCGATCCCCAGCCGCCCATACCCGCAATCGCCGAGCCGGAGATTGTGCTGACGATACCCAGGCTGGCCTCGCCGCGCCGCAGAGCCAGGCGCAAGACTAACAAGGGCGGTTAGAGCGGTATGCGATTATCGAAGCGTAATTATCGCGGCGGGTTTATCGGCGCGTGATTATCGCAACGGATTATCTTAACGCGATTATCGGCGCGCGCGGACGCAATTTAGTTAGCGTTTCCCTGCTTCCATCCGGTCAATTCCGAAAGATGCGCGCGTTCCTGATCCAGAATCTCCTCGATCCGCGCGCGGACGTCGTCCGGCGCGCTGCCGGCTAGTTTCCCGTAAAACTCAATGGAATCGTTCTCTGCTTTGATAGCCGCGTCCAGCAATTTATCCGCGGACTCGAACGCGCCCTCGCCCGCCATCTGCATCAGTCCTCCGGGGAGATACGCCTCCGCCGCAAGCGCGGACGCGAGCGATCCGGACGTTTCGTCAAGTCGCGCGCGCGTATCAGCCAGCGACTCAAAATAGTTAAGGTGCGTCGTTTCCTCATCCATCAGGCGCAGTAACAGAGCGCGCAGCTCCTCCGCGGACGCTACGCGCGACGCGCGTTTATACAGCGCGATCCCGCGCCGCTCTATCTCGCGCGCCACTTCAATGGCGTTGACTACCCAACCGGATTCATGATCCGCCATGCGCAGACTCCTAACCAAAAATAAACACCGGCGCGGAGGGGTTCGCGCCGGCTCTACAGCGATCTCGCTGCGTCTTAGAAACTTCAATCATACAACGCTCGGGAATCCTTCTTTCATCCCGGCTTTTCCAAAAAAACATTCTATTATCGCGAAAAAAAACACGCGGCGGGAGGGGGTCCGCCGCGCGCGCTCGGAAAGAGGGGGGAGCCTTGTCCGCGTATGCGATCCGCGTTTGAAACTTCACTCAATAAACGAGGCCATCCGACAGAATCATCCCGCGATTGCGCGCGTATGCGGTAATATTTTAAGAAAATATGACGCGCGCTCTATGTTGATAACCCGCCTGCCGCGCGCTGTGGATAACCAGCTTGCCAAACATCCCGTAAACAATGGATTTTATCACCGAATCCACCGCGTTGTGCACAGTCCAAGCCTCTATGTGGATGGAAACGAACCGTTATCCACAAACTTATCAACAACCCCGCTTCAGTTGTGGATAAATAAGCGTTCCGTGACCATCATTGTCCGTCATACATCTGTAATATAATGCGTTATACAGCAGACGGATCGGCCTATGGACGAGGCCATTCCGGCGGCGTGGGTCATGGCTTCCAGCGCGAGTTGGTTAAGCTCGAGCGTACGCCCGGCGGACGGGCTGTAATCAATGCCGTTTGACAGCGCGCCGCATAGAGCGTAGACATACGAGGCCGCGCCGTTCTGCAACAGGGCGAAGCCGTCCAGCAAACCCTCGAACAACTCGCCGGCTTCGGGCGGGCAGGCGTTAGCGGCGCAGTGCGATACGGCTGACGCGGTCATACATAATCCTCCGGTTGATGTAAAGTATACTCCGGCATATAGATATGCGCGCCGTCCGGCGGACGTGCCCGCATCAGATGACATGCTTTTCCGCGAACCGCCATAGAGTATACCTAATACCTAAATTACCGCCGCGCGCGTGCGCGCGCCAGCGTGAGGGGAGCGGGGCATGCGCAAAGGTAAACGCCGGACGATCCGCCACGCGCAGCAGCTGGGTTTGCCGGAAGACGTAGTGCTGGGTTTGCCGCGCTTGGTGTTGCATGGCAACAGCAGCATGACGCTGGAGAACCATCACGGCGCGCTGGAGTACGGCTCGACCCGGATTCGCATGCGCACCGGCCTGGGAACGCTGACCATACTGGGCAGCGATCTGTCGCTGGCGCGCATGGGCCGTCACGATATGATGCTGCGCGGCGAGATCCAGACCATATGTTTCGACGGCGCGCCGGAGACCGGCGCGGCTGGTTCGCGCTGCCGCGCGGATAAGGAGCGATAGAATATGTACGGCGGTACCGTGCGGTTTGCCGTTGAGGGGCTGTCGCTGGAGCGTCTGCTGAACCAGTGCGTGGATACGGGCGTAATACTATCGGATGTGCGGCGCCCGAGGGTGCGCGTCATAACGGCGGCGGTAGCCTCCAGCCAGTTCAAACATATAAAGGCGCTGGCTAAAAAATACGACTGGAAGCTGACCGTCCGCAAGGTGACGGGACTGCCCCGGCTGCGCGATTTCGCGTGGAGGCGCGCCGCGCTGGCGGCAGGGGTGATAGTGTTCCTAGCGGTGGCTTGGTACATGTGCAACTGCGTTTGGTCGATACAGATTCACGGCGCGGGGCCGTATCTGGGCGAGGTGCGCCGGGCTTTGCTGGAGAACGAGATCACGCCGGGCCGATTCAGCATGAACATCGACGTTGAAGAACTGCGCGCGCTGCTGAGCCGCAGGCTCAGCGGGCTGGCGTGGGTGAGCGTATCGCTGGACGGGGTGCGGCTTAAGGTATACTGCGTGCAGGGCGCGCCGCGCGCGGAGTCGGATTTGTCCGATCAACCCAGGGATATATACGCGTCGCGGGACGGGGTGATAGAGTCGATGCGGGTGGCGGCGGGCGCGGCGCGGGTCAAGCAGGGCGACGCGGTGCGCAAAGGCCAGCTGCTGATAAAGGGCGAGGAACGCGGGTGGGGGGGATCGACGAATCCCGTAGCCGCGAGGGGAGAGGCTATAGCGCGGGTATGGTACACGGCGGAGGCGATCGTTCCGATGGCGGAAATCGCGTCCGTACCCGACGGCGAGCCTATCTCGCGCAAGGTGTTCGTAACGCCGTGGGGGGAGTGGTCGCCGGATCCCGCGCCTGATTTCGACGGCGCGCAAGCGGTAGACGCGCAGGCGCGCGCGGTATTGATAGGCGCGGTTCTGCCGCTGTGGGTGCGGCTGGAGGAATACGCGCCCGTCGCGCTGGAATCCAGGCCGCGCGCCGAGGAGGACGTTAAGCAGGAGGCCGCTCTCGCCGCGTTGAGGTTGGCGCGCGAAGCCGCCGGACTTGATAAGCCCATTATTGACAAATGGGTAGAATATAGTATTATAGATAATAGCTCCGAATCGGGGATGAATCCCGGCATAAAGGCGCATCTTACATTGGAGGTGCTGGAGAATATCGCCAAATGACCGCTAAGCCGCGCGCCCGCTTGGACGCGGCGGGTCGGCGCGAAGACGGGGATCGTCCGGCGCTGCGGGAAGCGGTCGACGGGACGGAGCGTATCAAAGGTGCGGAGGCGGATGCTTTGCCCGAATCGATAAGCGTGAGGCTGGACGTGGACAACCTGGATCAGGCGCTCCAGCTTTTCGGAGTAAACGACGAGAATATCCGCGCGCTGGAACAGGAGACAGGCGCAGCGGTCGCGCTGCGCGGCGAGGAATTGACGTTCACCGGATCGGAACAGGCCGTGTCGCTGGCTTCGTCGGTGCTCAATAAAGCGCTTGAGATGCAGCGCAAGCGCGAACCTATAGACCGCGCGCGGATACGCTACGCCGTGTCGCTCGCGCGCGAGGGACAGTTGGACAGGCTGGAAGAGATACTCTCAGACGTGATAACGATCACGCACAGGGGCAAGCCCGTGACCAGCCGCACGTTGGGGCAGAAGCAGTACGTCCAGGCGATGCGAAGCCAGCGCATGGTGTTCGCGATCGGCCCGGCGGGCACCGGCAAGACATACCTGGCTATGGCAATGGCCTCTCTGGCTCTGCGCAATAAGGAGGTCGAGCGGATCATATTAACCCGACCCGCCGTCGAGGCCGGCGAGAAACTGGGTTTCCTGCCCGGCGATCTGGCGCAGAAGGTCGATCCGTACCTGCGCCCGCTGTACGACGCGATGTACGATCTGCTGGGCGTTGAGTCGTACCAGAAACTGGCGGAGAGGGGAACCGTCGAGGTCGCGCCGCTGGCGTACATGCGCGGACGCACGCTGTCCGACGCGTTCGTCGTGCTCGACGAGGCGCAGAACACGACGGGCGAACAGATGAAGATGTTCCTCACTCGGATGGGTTTGGGATCGCGGATGGTCATAACCGGGGACGTTACGCAGATCGATCTGCCGCACGGGAAGCGCTCGGGGCTGGTGGAGGCCGTGGAGGCTCTGCGCGGGGTGAACGGGATAGGGATATCATACCTGACGCATAGGGACGTGGTGCGCCATGAGCTGGTGCAGGCGGTGGTCAAGGCGTATGAGAAATACGAACGCCGCAGACGGGAGGGGTGATCGTGGAGGACGGTAACGGCGGCAATGCCGGCTGGCTCGGTATATCGCGCGCGTTAAAGCGTCTGCTGACGGGCAGCGCGGTTTTGTGCGCGCTGATTGGAGCCGCGGCGTATGTAGCCGTGACCGCCGTCATCGCGCTGTCGTCGTCGCCTAAGCAGTTTGATTTACGCGCTGGGGACATCGCTCCCCAAACCATAGCGGCTAACAAGGATATACTGGACGAGGCCGCCACGAACGCCAACCGCGAGCGCGCCGCAGCCGCGGTCGCGCCCAGCTATATGGAGGCCGCCGGGGCGAGGGAGAAGTCGCTGGCGCGGCTGGACGCGATATTCGTTCAACTGGAGGAAGCGCGCGCGTTCGGCGAGGCGCTGAAGTATGGAACCGGCTCGTTCTCCCTGCCGTATACGCCTCCCGCGCCGGAGTCCGCCGAGCCGGGACAGGCGAACATAGAGGAGGCGGGCGACGCGGCTCCGGACGGATCGACGCCGCCTCCGGCTACGGCGCGTCCGGCGGTGACGCGCGCTCCCGACGGCGTGCTTCAGCGCGGGCAGTACGACGCTGCGGCTAAATATATCCCGGACTTAAGCCTTAGCACATGGCAGACCACGATACTGCTGGGGCTGTCGGCGCAGGAGTTGGCGGACGCGGCGGATCAGGCGCGGCGCGCGCTCTCCGACGCCATGGACGCTATGATCGTCGAAGGCCAGACCGACGGCGCGGTCTCCCGCATCCAGCGCCAACTGAGCGTCAACATGCCTCTGGACGTATGCTACAACATCGCTATGCCCGCCATCCGCGCGAGTATCCAGCCCAACATGATCCTCAATCAGGAGGAGATCGAACAGCGGCGCGAGGAAGCGCGCCAGTCGGTCGAGCCGGTTTACTACAAGCAGGGGCAGAACATCGTGCTTGCGGGAAACCGCGTGACGGCGGATCAAATCAAACTGCTGAACGATCTGGGCATGCTGCGCGGGCGGCCTGTAGACCGCGCTCTGCTGGGCGGCGTGTGCCTGCTGGTGGGGCTGACGCTGATGGTGTTCATACTGTACCTGCGGATGTTTGACAGACAGCTGTTAGGCCAGCCCAGGCAGCTGATTCTGCTTGCGACTCTGGCGCTGATAACGATCGGCGCTACTCTGGCTCTGCAGGGTATATCCCCGAACCTAGCGCCGCTCGCGCTGGGCGCGCTGTTAGCCGCCGCGCTGATATCGCCTCAAACGGGTTTCGCGTTCAACGTTTTCCTATGCGTGCTATTGGGATGTCTGCCTCGAGGCGCGGGTTCGTTCGCGCAGCAGATGCCGCGCGTGATAACGCAGGGGATGCTGGGCGGCACGCTGGGCATATTCGTTATGTCGGGTCGATCCAAACGCGTCACGACGCTGTTCGCGGGCGCGTATGTCGCGCTGTTCAATATGGTCGGCATGTTCGCTTTGGGGTTCATTACGAACAACAGCATGTCGTCGATACTCTCCGAGGCGCTGCTCGCGTGCGGCGGCGGACTGCTGGCGGCGCTGGCGGCGCTGGGGTTCGCGCCGGTGCTGGAGTGGGCGTTCAACGTAGTCACGCCGGCCAGGCTCATAGAGCTAGCCAATCCCAACCAGCCTCTGCTCCAGCGGCTGATGATGGAGGCTCCCGGCACGTACCAGCACTCGCTGATGGTAGCGAACATCGGCGAGGCGGCGGCGGACGCTATCGGCGCCAACGGTCTGCTGGTGCGCGTCGGCGCATATTATCATGATATAGGCAAACTGCCGCACCCGCAGTATTTCAAGGAGAATCAGCTTGCCGACAACCCCCACGACTCTATGGACCCTTACGCCTCCGCGCAGCTTATCATGGCTCACGTGGCCGAGGGCGCGGCGCTGGCGCAAAGGCATCGTCTGCCCCGGCAGGTCGTCGATATGATATCCCAGCATCACGGCGACACCCCGGTGCTCTATTTCTATAACAAGGCGCGCGAGCGGGACGGCGACGCCGCGCGGATCTCGCGCTTCAGGTACAATCAGCCGCGTCCGCGTACGAGGGAGGCCGCCGTGCTGATGCTGGCGGATTCCGTCGAGGCGGCGGTACGCGCGACCGCGCAGCCGTCCGCGAAAAAGATCGAGCAGACGGTGCAGGCGGTCGTCCGCCAGAAGGTACAGGATGGACAGATGGACGATACGCCGCTGCGGTTCAAGGACGTGAGCACGGTGTGCAAGGTGTTCTGCGAGGCGCTGGCGGGATTGTATCATCAGCGGATCGAGTATCCCGCCCTGGATACAGGCGGCGAGACGGTATCGGAACTGCCGCCGGGACAGGAGGCTCCCGCCGATGACGGTCAAGGTAAGGGTTGAGGGCGGCGTGTCCGCCAGCGCCATGGGGATGATGGAGTCGATAGCGGAATCGCTGCTGGCGCACGAGGGGCTGGACGGACGGTACGCGGTGGACGTATGTTTCATGGACGCGGCGGGTATCCGGCGGGTGAACCGAGAGCATCGCGGGGTGGATCGCGCGACGGACGTGCTGTCCTTTCCGGGCGAGGCGTTCCCGGGCGGGACGGCAAGGAAGTATCCCCAGCGGCTGCGGCGGCTGACGGAACCGGAGACGGGTCTGCGCGTGCTGGGAGACGTTGTGATATGTATGGATAAGGTGCGGGATCAGGCGCGGGCATACGGGCACTCGCCGGAGCGGGAGCTTGGGTATCTATTCGCGCACGGGGTATGCCACTTGCTGGGATACGATCACTGCGGGAAGAAGGAGCGCGCCGCTATGCGCGCGCTGGAGGAATCGGCTATGGCTGATCTGGGTCTGACCCGCGACTGCGAGTGCGACGGCACAAATTGACAGGCAGGTATCGTTATGGACGACAATATATTGATCAGGGAGGCTCAATCGGCGCGCGAGCAGTCGTATTGCCCTTACTCCGGCTACGCGGTCGGCGCGTGCCTGGAGTCGAAGGACGGGCGGCTGTTCAAGGCGTGCAACGTTGAGAACGCGTCATACGGTTTATCGATATGCGCGGAGCGCGCGGCTGTCGCGCTGGCGGTGTCGCGCGGCGCGATGGAGTTTACGAGGATAGCGGTCGCGGCGGAGGGCACAATGCCCTATCCCTGCGGCGCGTGTCTGCAGGTTCTGCGCGAGTTCGGCGCGGACGATATGGAGATAATCACAGCCAGCGGAACGAGCGTGGAGCGCGGGACGCTGGGCGGTTTTCTACCCGCGCGGTTCGCGCTGGATAAATCCGATGAGCGGTGACGGCGGGTACCGTTCGGGTTTCGCGGCGATACTGGGCAGGCCGAACGTCGGCAAGTCGACTCTGCTCAACGCGCTGGTGGGCGAGAAGGTCGCGATCGTGTCGGACAAGCCGCAGACCACCCGCAGCCGCGTGCTAGGGGTTATGTCCATGCCTGGCGGGCAGATCGTGTTCCTGGACACTCCCGGACTTACGCAGGCTCGGAACAAACTGGGCGAATACATGCAGTCGGCGGCATACGACTCGCTGACCGGCGCGGACGCGATCGTGATCGTCGCGGCGTGCGGCGCGGTGGGTCCGAAGGATCGCGCGATAATCGAGAAGTTCGCCAAGCGGAAACTGCCCAAGATACTCGTGCTGAACAAGACGGACTGCGCGCCGCGCGAGACGATCGCGCGGGATCTGCAGTCGTTCAACGCGCCGCCATACGATCAGTATGACGCGGTGCTCCCGCTCAGCGCGATGACTGGAGACGGAGTGGACACGCTGCGCGGCTTATTGTTCGAGCGCATGCCGGAGGGACCGAGGTACTTCCCCGACGACATGATCACCGACCAGCCGGAATACATGCTCTGCGCGGAGTTGATACGCGAGAAGGCGCTGGCGCGTCTACGCGAGGAGGTGCCGCACGGCATAGGCGTGGAGGTACAGCGCGTCGAGAAGATATCGTCCGGGCTCACGGAGATTCACGCGAATATATACGTTGAGCGCGCCGCGCATAAGGGCATCGTGCTGGGCAAGCACGGGCGGATGCTGCAGGCGATCGGCACGCAGGCGCGGCTGGACATCGAAAAACTGCTGGCGACGCACGTATCGTTACAATTGTGGGTGAAGGTGCGCGAGGATTGGCGCAACCGCGCGGACGATCTGCGCACGCTGGGCTACGCGCGGGAGCGCGGCTGATCCGCCGTGCAGGAACTGGATACCACGGTCATCGTACTGCGCCGCAGCGATTACCGGGATTGGGATCGCATGCTGACGTTATTCTCGCCCGATCACGGTATGATCAGCGCGGCGGCGCGCGGTATCCGCAAGCCAACGGCGCGCATGCGCGCGGCTGGCGAGCCGTTCGCGACGGGTCAAGCCTCTTTGACGATCAGCGCGGGGCGCGCGACTCTAGCGGGGTTCGAGCTGACGGAGGGATTCTATCCGCTGCGGGAGGATTACGAACGGCTGACGCTGGCTTCATACGCGCTTGACGCGTGCGGGAGGATCATACAGCCGTCCGCGCCTGATCCCGATTTGTTCGCGTTATTGCAAAGGACGCTGGGGAGGCTGGCTTACTCCAGCCGCGCCGGGGACGAACTGCTGGCGCGGTTCCTGTTTATGCTGATGCGGGGCGAGGGAGTCGCGCCGGCGATTCGCGTATGCGCGCGGTGCGGTAAGGATATCGCAGGGGATACTCCGGCCTCGGGGCTTAGGGTATCGACGCGCGACGGAGGGATATGCTGCGCGGGGTGCGCGCCGTATGGGAGGCGCGTGCGGTCGGAGACGCTGGAGTGGCTGCGCGCGGCTGAGCGCGCGGATCTGGACGACGATCTGCCGCCGTTTATATCCGGAGCGTGGGCGATGCTCAAGATGTTCTTCGACGGATACGAGCGTCCATTTCGCCGGGTGAAATGAGACGCTCGCGAGGGTAGGCGTGATCCGCCGCTTCGCGGCATCTCCCCCTAAGGAGGCGACAAGGGGTGGTACCCTCCGTGCGTTCCGCCAACATGAGAAGGCGACGCGTAGGAAGGTACCACCCCTTGTCGCCCCCCTAGGGGGAGATGTCGCAAAGCGACAGAGGGGGCGTTCCCAGGGGAAGATACCGTGCGAAGCGAAGGGAACCCAATCTATCGAGTATGCCTATAAGCCGAGTTCTGTCCCGGGCGCTTTTACGCGCCGTTGAACGGTCATCTATCTAGGCCCGGCGTTGCCGCCGGGCTCAAGCGATTCTCGGGGCGCGGCGAGCAACCGCATACGCCCCCATCAATCTTGCGCCGGACGGGGTTTACAGCGGGGATTCGTCGCCGAACCCCCGGGTGAGCTTTTACCTCGCCTTTCCATCCTTGCCGTAAGCGGCGGCGCTCTTTCGCGCCGCCGCGCGCGGCGGTTTATTTCTGTTGCACTTTCCTTGGAGTCGCCTCCACAGGGCGTTACCCTGCGTCCCGCTCTATGGCGCTCGGACTTTCCTCATGCACCAGCATGCGACCGTTCAGCATACTCGCGTGACATCGTATCATGGCGCGCGAAGCTTGTCAATCTTTTGCGGTTATGTGTTCCTGCCTATGCCGGACGCGCCCGCGCCGTCGGATACCGCGCTCGTCGAACCGTTCAGGTTCGCTCCGGCTTTTGTGTCGAATTGCGCGTCCAGCCCCGAACCAATAGTGCGCCCCTCAATAGGAATAGACTTGCCGTGACGCGGACGCGAGGCCGTCGATTGCGAGACGCTCCCCGCCGCGTGCTGGCTGTCGTCCGTGAAGATATCCTTCACCTCGCCGATCACCTGCGGAAGCAGTTCCATAACGCGGTCGATAGGCGTAGCGTAGTTCGTGGGCAGCATCTTGACCTGCCCCTGCCCGACCACCAGGAACCCCATCGGATGCACCGATACGCCCGCGCCCGTGCCTCCCGCGAATGGCATATCGTCGCCCGAGTACCCCGATCCGGCTCCCGCGTCCGAATCCTCGCGCGAGGCGTTATACTCGCCGCCGCCCGACACAAACCCGAACGACACCCGCGAGATCGGTATGATCGTCGTGCCATCGCCTGCCGTCACCGGATCGCCCACCACCGTGTTAACGTCGACCATGTCCTTGATGTTCTCCATCGTCGTGGACATCAGGCTTTGAATGGGATGCTTATCCATTTGTGAATCCTTCCTTTCCAATACCGCCCAGCGGCTTCGACGCGCCGCTTACGCCGTTTGCGCTCGCTTTATAATCTGCGTAGGTTTACGCCTATTTATACCGCGCGAGAGCAGCCTCGCGGCGAATCTAGCCCCCAGGTTCGCGAACTTGCCCAGCCGCGCGCGCAGCTCCACCGCGGCGATCAGCTCGAATACGGGATGGTTGAACACGGGGGTGACCACCACCTCCGGCTCCGTCGCGCCGCGCCCGCCAGCGCTCCACGACGCGAACCATCCGCACAGCGCGCGCAGCAGTATCGAGACCGCGCCGGACAGCATCGCGGTTTGAGCCGCGTCCGCTACCCCCAGCCTGCACCGCACGCTGACGCGCCGCGCGTCCAGGTTCATCCGCGCCAGCGCGGGCAGAGCCATGAACGGGCGTGGATCATCTATCCCCCGGATTAAGTCCGCCAGCCACTTGATCCCCAGCGCGCCATCCCCGATATCGAACTCTTTCGACAACACGCCCCAGGCCGCCAGCGCGCGCACGCGTCCCTCCGGCGTGACGCGCAGCTCCAGCCTAAGGCGAACGGGCGCCAGCCCCACCGCAATCAGCGTGATTAAGAACGCAGCCATAGCCCACCTCCGTTATGGTTTCATATAATTAATCCATCCGGCCTATGATGGCATATTTCCCCATTCGACAGGAATTCATGCGGCAAACGCCAGGTTTCGCCGTTCCCGCTTGATTCCTCCGCCGATATCGGTTAAACTGAATGATACGGAGGGTGTATGCGCCGCATTGATGTGATAATCGCGCTCGCGTTGTGTATAACGCTGGGACTGTCCGGCTCGGGGCTGGCGCAATCCGCGCCGGGCGTATCCCTGCGCGGCTCCGATCTGCCGTGGTACGGCACGGCCTCGCACGCGTCCAATATGGCGCGGTTCGAGGCGATACTGCGCGAATACCAGGCCGTAGGCGCGTCCGTCGTGCTGATAAAGGACGGGCGCGTCATGGACGTATACAACTATGGGCGCGCCAATCGCGGCGAGAACATACCGGTAACGGACGACACGCTATTCCGCGTCGCGTCGCTGACCAAGATGGTCACGATGGTCGGGTTCATGCGCCTGTGGGAGACCGGAGCGTTCAACCTCGACGACGAGATCGGCGACCACTACGGCTTCCCTATCCGCAATCCATATTACCCCGACGATCCAGTGACCATCCGCCAGGTGATGACCCACACCGCGTCGCTGCTGGACGGAGGGCATTATTACCGCGCGCTGAACGGCGACGCGGTCAGTCTGCAGAGCGTGTTCACGGGCAAATACTCGACCACCGACTTCCAGCGACGCAAGCCCGGCACGTATTACTCGTACTCGAACTTCGGCGGCTCGCTGTTAGGCTCGATGGTGGAGCTGTTCACAGGCATGACCGCGGACGAATGGATGTGCGAGACGATGTACCGCAAACTGGGTATCACGGCGTCGTACTTCACGCCGAACCTGCCCGAGGGCACTCAGATAGCGAGGATATACAACGGTCCCGATATGACGCTGGACAGCATGTCGCTGACCGACGGCGATATGGTGGACGATCCGCTGTATCATTACACCAGCACGGCGGGCTCGCTGTCGATACGCGCCATCGACCTGGCGAAGATATTGATAGTGCTGATGGGCGACGGCACGTATAACGGGATACGCGTGCTCAACGAGTCCACCGTCGAGGCGATACGATCGCCTCAGAACACGGTCGGCTCCGTGTACATCGACACCAACCGCGGGCTGGATCTCAATATATATACGGACGTAATCGTTAGGGGGCGCACGATGTACGGGCATCAGGGCAAGGCTTACGGCGCTATATGCGCAGCCTACTTTGATCCTTTGGATCAATCCGGCGTGGTGCTGCTGACCAACGGATGCGACGATTCGACGTTTAACTCGGTGGCGAGGATCGCGCGCGCGATTATATCCGCGGCATACGAGATGATGTTTTGACCGCGATGACCGAACTGGCAAAACCGCGCGCCGGGCGGCTGCGTTTCCATATGCCCGGACACAAGGGCAAGCCTCTGCCATACCCGCTGGACATATCCTGCGACTTGACGGAGATACCCGGCACGGACGACCTGTACGCGCCGTCCGGAGCGATCGCCCGCGCGCAGTCCGCCGCCGCGAGGAGCGCGCGCGCCGGACACACGATCATGCTGACGAACGGCTCTACCGCCGGGGTACTGACGATGGTCATGTACGCCGCGCCGGACGGCGGGAAGCTGCTTCTCCCTCGAAACGCGCACCGCAGCGCGGCGAACGCGTGCAAGCTGGCGGGGATACAGCCGGTGTTTATCGATCCGGGCGAGACGCTGGACGCGATGCGCCGTCACCCGGACGCGCGCGCGGTGTTCGTCACCTCGCCGGATTATTACGGCATCGTTACCCCTCTCGCGCCTATAGCGGAGGAAGCGCGGCGGCTGGGCATGCGGCTGCTGGTGGATCAAGCGCACGGCGCGCATTGGAACTGGTGGGATTCGCCTGTCCGCGCGGGGCTGTCCGGCGCGGACATGTGGGTGCAGAGCGCGCACAAGACGCTGCCCGCCCCCGGTCAAACCGCGTGGCTGCACATGTCCGCCGCAGAGGATCCGGACCTGGCGCGGGCTATACTGGCGCGCACGCAAACCTCCAGCCCGTCGTATCTGTTCATGACCGCGCTGGACTGCGCGCGGGACTGGATGGACGGCTTCGGCGCGGACGCGCTCGCGCGGCTGAAAGATATGATCCCTTCGCGATGGCCGGACGGTATAGTCGATCCGCGCGCCGGGAGCGGAACGGCTTTCGATCCGACGCGGATAGTACTGGACGTAACCGGACGCGGGCTGACCGGGTTCGAGGCGCAAAGGCGGCTTGCCGCGCTGGGCGTAGATATTGAGCTGGCTGACGAGCGGCGGATCGTGCTGATCGCGACCGTCGCCGACGAGCCTGATGATTTTGGAGGCCTGTATTATGCCATCTCCCAGATATGACGCGATACTCTTCGACCTGGACGGCACCCTCACCGATTCGTATCCCGGCGTGACCGGTTCGGTCATAGCGGCGATCGAAGGGATGGGTCTGGATCAACCTGACGTAAAGACGCTGCGCACGTTCATTGGTCCGCCGTTATCCGAGTCGTTCAAGAGGGTATACACCCACCTCACCAGCGAACAGGTGGAGCACTGCATCGCGCTGTACCGCGACGACTTCACGGTGAACGGCATATACAATAACCGGGTGTATACGGGTATACCGCATCTGCTCCGGCGGCTCAAGTCGACGGGGGCGGCGCTGATCGTCGCCACATCGAAGCCGACCGTGTACGCGCGGCGCGTGCTGGAGTATTTCGGGCTGCTGGAGATGTTCGACGCGGTGGTCGGCGTTGAGCTGGACGAGCGCGAGCACGATAAGGCCGATATCGTAAGGGCTGCGCTGCCCGCGCGCTACCGCCGCGCCGCGATGGTTGGGGATCGGCATTACGACATGCGCGCGGCTAAAGCGAATCATATCGACGCGATAGGCGTTCTTTACGGTTATGGGGATCGTCCGGAATTGATCGGCTCCGGCGCGGACGCGGTAGCGGAGGACGTAAGCGCGCTCTCGCGCGCGTTATGCGGGGGCGAGGTATCGTCGGAGGGACTGTTCATCACGCTGGAAGGCCTCGACGGCTCCGGCAAGACCACCCAAATGCCGATGCTGGCGGAGCGGCTGGAGCGGATGGGTTTCGAGGTAGTGGCGACGCGCGAGCCGGGCGGATTGCCGCTGACGGAACGGATCCGCGATCTGCTCAAGGATACCGAGAACTCGAGCATGACGGCGGAGGCCGAGGCGTATCTGTTCGCCGCGAGCCGCGCGCAGCATGTGCGCGAGTTAATAGCCCCGGCGCTGGCTCGAGGCGCGGTGGTGATAAGCGATCGGTTCGTGGATTCGTCCGTCGCGTACCAGGGCGGTGGGCGCGAGCTGGGCGTTGGCAGGGTTCAGCGGATCAACGAAATGGCGGTAGGCGCGTGCGTGCCCGATCTGACGCTGTTGTTCCTGATGGATCCAGCCGAGTCTCTGCTTCGGCGCGGCAGCGCGACGCGTCTGGATCGTCTGGAGCGCGCCGGCGAGGCGTTCTTCACGCGCGTGTACGACGCGTTCGTGGCGATCGGGCGCGAGGAGCCGGATCGGGTGAAGTTCATCGACGCGAGCCAATCGGTGGAAGAGGTCACGCGCGACGCGCTTAGATTAACGGAAGCCGCTCTAAGAGCGCATCTGGACTCCAGCCCTCGCCCCCGCGAGACTGAGGACGGGCGGGGGGACGATCGGCCATGATAGGCGGCGCGCCGGGCTGGCAGGAGGTTCGCATAACGGGCGACTTGATGGTGAAGCTCCACGTAAGGTCGTCGTCGCAAGTCGTGGAAAAGATGATACCCGACTTCATCGAGAGCCATAACATAGATTACGTTAAGAACAGGATAGCGCTCGACCTGGAATGGAACAGCAAGGATCAGACGTTCGACAGGGATCTATACGCTCTGCGCGCGTTCCATGAATGCGGTATCATATCGTGCGGCGTTATAATAGCCAGAAGCGCGCGGCTGAACCCGGTTTTCAAGGAGTTGGGGATAATGAGGAAATACGGCGCGAGCACCACTTGGACGGGCAAGCTTATTCCGCGATTGCAAGCCCGCAGGCACGGAGGCTGTCCGATATTGGTAGTCGGCGTTACGCCCGAAACAATCGCGGGCGGGGAGGCGCTATAATGTCCGCTCACGATCCAAACTACCATTTGGAAAACGACCTGATCAAGTTCTGCGACGGGCGGCGGTTCAGAACCATCCTCGCCGATCCCCCGTGGCAGTTTCAGAACAGGACGGGGAAGATGGCTCCGGAACACAGGCGTTTGAACAGATACGCCACAATGAATCTGCGGGACATCATCGCGCTGCCGGTCGCCGAAGTGGCCGACGATCCGTGCCATCTGTACCTATGGGCGCCGAACGCGCTGCTTCCCGACGCTCTTGAAGTGATGCGGGCATGGGGATTCAATTACAAATCCAATCTGGTGTGGGAGAAGGTCCGCAAAGACGGCGAGCCGGACGGTCGCGGCGTGGGTTTCTACTTCAGGAACGTGACCGAGCTGCTGCTGTTCGGTGTGAAAGGCCGCAACGCGCGCACGCTGGCTCCCGGACGCAGGCAGGTGAACCTTCTGCGCTCCCAAAAGAGGGAGCACTCCCGCAAGCAGGACGAAGCGATCAGCATCATCGAGCATTGCAGCAGCGCGCCGTATCTGGAGCTGTTCGCGCGGGGCGTTCGGGACAACTGGACGCTATGGGGAAACGAGGCTAATATGGACTACTCTCCCGATTGGAAGACCTATCAGAGCAAACGCGCGCCGATCAGCCAGCTTAACGCCGCGCCAGGCGGTACGTTAAGTGTCTAACCCCTCGCCACCCATAATAGTCGGGATATCGGGCGGGGTGGACTCCGCAGTCGCGGCTTTGTTACTGCGCCGCGAGGGCATACCGGTCGCCGGCGTATTCATGAAGAATTGGGACGAGCGGGATCCCGACGGGCATTGCGCGTCCGATCAGGACTGGGCGGACGCGCGCGCGGCGTGCGACTGTATCGGCATACCGTATTACAGCGCAAATTTCGCGAGGCAATACTGGGATAATGTGTTCGCGCTCTGTCTGGACGAGTTCCGCAAAGGCCGCACCCCCAACCCGGACGTGCTGTGCAACCGGGAGATCAAGTTCAAGGTTTTCCTGGAGTACGCGCTGAAGGCGGGAGGCGGCGGGCTCGCGACGGGACACTTCTGCCGGACAAACGAGCGCGGCGAATTGCTCCGCGGACTCGATCCGTTGAAGGATCAAAGCTACTTCCTGTATATGCTCAAGCGCGAACAGCTGCGGTTCGCGCGGTTTCCCGTCGGAGGGATGACAAAGAGCCAGGTGCGATCCATCGCGAGGGAGGCGGGCTTGCCCGTCGCGGATAAGCGCGACTCGACGGGGGTTTGTTTCATCGGCGAGAGGCGGTTCAAGGAATTTTTGCAAAACTATCTGCCCGCGCGGCCCGGCTCGATCCGCGACCGGTCGACGGGCGAAACGGTAGGGCGGCACGACGGATTAATGTACTATACGCTAGGCCAGCGTCGCGGGCTGGGCGTCGGCGGCGGGAAGTCCGATCGCGCGGGGCGATGGTTTGTCGTGGGCAAGGATCTTGAGGATAATACATTGTGGGTATCGCAAGGAGCGGACGCGCCGGAGTTATACTCAAGGGCGGCGCTGTGCGTCGATCCGGCATGGATCGATGGAACGCCTCCGGCTAATGAATTCCGCTGTACCGCGAAATTCCGGTACAGGCAGGATGATCAGCCCGCGCGCGTCATAGTCGAGCCGGACGGCCTAACGGTGGAAGCGGACAAAGAACAGCGCGCGCTCACGCCAGGCCAGTCGGTCGTGTTCTACGACGGCGAGACGTGCCTGGGCGGAGCCATTATAGATAAGGCGTTATAGATAAGGCGTTATAGACGGCGGATATATACTGTTAATAACGGACAAGGCATTATGAATGGAGGTGGCCTATGCGGACAGAACCAGACGAACCCGGCATTACCGAAGAATCCCCGCGCAAAGATCCCAACGATTTCTCTCAAGGCAGTATACCGCGCGCGATACTGCGCATGGCGTTCCCGCTGATATGCGCGCAGACGCTCAACGCGCTGTATAACATCGTGGATCGGATGTACATCGGACGCATACCCGGATCGGGTCGCGACGCTCTGACCGGGCTTGGCGTATGCTTCCCCATCATTACCCTGATAAACGCGTTCACCGTGCTGGCGGGAAACGGAGGCGCGCCGCTGGCCGCGATAGAGCGCGGCGCTGGCAACCTCCACCGCGCGCGGCGGATCATGTGCAACTCGTTCACGCTGCTGCTGTTATTCAGCGTGATCTGCACCGCGCTGTTCTTCAGTATTAAGCGAACCGTGCTCACGGCGTTCGGAGCGAGCGCCGTCACACTGCCGTATGCCGACGCTTATTTATCGATATTCCTGATCGGCACGCCTGCCGTCATGGTCGCGGTGGGCATGAACCCGTTCATCAACATGCAGGGATTCGCGAAAATCGGCATGCTGACCGTCGCGATAGGCGCTCTGCTCAACACGCTTCTCGATCCGCTATTTATATTCGCGTTCGGGATGGGCGTGCGCGGCGCGGCGCTAGCCAGCGTCATCAGCCAGTATATCAGCGCGGCGTGGGCTATGCGCTTCCTGACGAGCGGACGCACCACGCTAAGGCTCAACCCTCGCGACATGCGCCCGGACGCGGCGGTGATCAAGCGGATATTATCGCTGGGGTTCAGCAACTTCGTTATGTCGCTGACCGAAAGCGCGGTGCAGCTGACGCTCAACAGCACCCTGGCGCTGTTCGGCGGCGATCTATACGTCGGGGTCATGACGGTGGTCAACTCGATACGCCAGACGGTGATGCTGCCCATATCCGGGTTCGGACAGGCCGCCTCGCCCGTGATAGGGTTCAACTACGGCGCGAAACAATACGGACGCGTCAAGAGCGCGGTGAGGTTCTTGATGATCGGATGTTTCTCATACACCACACTCGCGTGGGCGGCGACCATGTTCGCTCCCGCCGCGCTGATCCGCGTGTTCAATAAGGACGCCGAATTGATATCCGCGGGCGTGGCCTCGGCGCGGCAGTATTTCGCGTTATTCTTCGTCATCAGCCTGCAGATGGTCGGCCAGAATGGTTTCGTCGCGCTGGGCAAGGCGAAGCACTCTATCTTTTTCTCGTTCCTGCGCAAGGGCGCGATTGTGATACCGATGGCCTTACTGCTGCCCCGGATCGGGCTGGGCGTATCCGGCGTGTTCATCGCGGAGCCTATATCGGATGTGCTGGGCAGTACGGCCTGTTTCGTAACGTTTATGTTAACGCAATGGAGCATGCTGACGCGGCTCGAGCGCGGCGCGCGGGCTTCAACCGCCGGGTGATCGTTATTCGCTCATCACCGCGTCGAGCGCCTCGGCTAGGAACGGCATGACCGCCAGCGCCTCCTCCATCGTGTTGCGGTTGTTGCCGACCTCTATCAGTACCGCGTTGACGGACACGTGTTGATTGTAACGGTTGCGCGGCGATAGATAGATGGGCGCGGCTAGATCGGGCGCGATAGCGTTCAGGCGGTCGGTGACGGACTGCGCGAGACTGAGATTCCGCTCCCAGTCGGGTTTCTGGGAAAAATCGCCGCCCTTGCCGACCAGCAGCCGCAGCCGCGCGGCCTCGATATCGCCGATGGAGACCGTATTGCTGGCGAAACCGTTTGAATACGAGTCGCGGTGCATGTCTATATATAGATCGAACGTCTCGCCGCGCTCGGCGTACGCGGCGACTCCCTGCAGAGATCGGGTGTAAGCCGTGTCGAAGTCGGGCGGCTCGAAGTCGGTCGTTTCGTGCGCGACCTCCCAGCCGTATTCCTCCGATAGGATGAACGCCAGTTCCTCTCCCACCCGCGCGATCGAGCACGATAGATTCTGCGTGTGCCATTCGCCGTGGGTGCGGTAGGTGTAGTCCGGGGTGGGCGTGTAAGCCTCCTCGGTGTGGGTATGGTAGATCAGCACGCGAAGCGCGCCTTCGCGCTTGCGGATGATGGTGTCGATGCGCAGATCGTTTTCCGGCACGACCTCGCTAGCCTCGGGCGAGTCGGAACCGTAGTGCTCGCCAGCCGGGTCTTGCAGCGCGACGTTATCCTCCGGATCGAGCAGGTTCAGCCTGACGGACGGGGGCGGCGAGGGCGTAGGCTCCGCGACGGACGCGCCGTCCGACAATACGGTCATGTCCTCCGATAGATAGCCGGACGCGCCGTCCGAGGCGGCTGCCGACTCGGCTGGATCGCCGTTCAAGCCCCAGTCGGGAAGGATCGCGCCCGGAGAGAATCCTCCCTGGTCGCGGAACGCGAACACAGCCGCAACGCACAGCGCCGCAGCCGCGAGTATGCGCACAGCGTCCCAGCGTGTGAGCGGATCGGAGTTTCGGCGTTTCATATATGAATCTTTCCGCAAGACGGTTGTTCGATATAAACGCTCAGCATGATGTATCAGTATATGCGAGGCGCTCCGCGGTTAGACCTGAAATTGGCGAGCGGCTGCCGAAAAGGACGCGCCTGCGCCGTTTCGCGGCAAAGGCGCGCTCCTCCCTTCCCCCGCTAATGCATCAGCAGCGGGATCTCGTCCTCATGCAGATCGGGCTGAAGAGCCTTATTAATGCCTAGCGCGACAGCCTCGGCTATGTTCTCCACGCGTTCATCCACCTCGCGCGGCGTTACCACCATGTCCCCCAACTGCTCATCCACTACCCGCTGCACCAGCGCGTCCAGCGCCTGCGCGTGCTTATCGCAATCAAAACCCAAATCCCCCGCCAGCAACGACAGCGCGTCCCTGGCGATCGTCGCGGCGTATACCACCATCGGCACGCCCAGCGCCACTACCGGCACGCCCAGCGTCTCTCGATTAAGCGCCATGCGGTGGTTGCCTATCCCCGATCCTGGATCGATGCCTGTATCCGCGATCTGCACCGTCGTGCAGATACGCTGTGTCTCGCGCGCGGCGAGCGCGTCTATCGCGATCACCGCGCACGGATTGATATGCTCCACGATGCCGCGAACCACCTCCGCAGTCTCCACTCCCGTCACGCCCAGCACGCCCGGCGCGACCGCGCTGACCGACCGCAAGCGGCCTTTCAAGTTCTGCGGCGTTTGTTCGCGCATATGCCGGGTAACTATAACCCGGTCTATCACCTTCGGCCCCAGCGAGTCGGCGGTGATCCTCCTGTTGCCCAGCCCTATCACCAGCACGTCGCCGCAGTCTGGGATCATGGACGTTATCGTCTGGCGCAGCCGCGACACCAATATATCGCGCGGCTCCACCTCGTCCGCCGACAGCGCGCCGCACGCCAGCGTCACATACCGCCCCACCGCGCGACCCAGTATCTTCGCGCCTTGCTCGTTGATAATCTCAACGACGGTTTCCATCACCTGTCCGTATTGCTGCTGGCGCATGGCTATGCCCGCGATCTCCCCCGACGCGTTCTGCAGCGCGCTGGATTCCAGCGCGAGATCGGTTCTTATACGACTCATAAGAGCGCTCCTTGGCGTATCTATCAACGCTTATCCCGCCGTTTCCGTCATTATGAACCGTAAGCATTTTACCCCGCGTTGAATGAATTTATCCTCCGCGCGCGTTAATTAACCGGAACGATTGGAAGAAATTAGCATCGATCGGGAGGGATGGATATGCGCGGCGGCTTGGACGCGATCCTGGCGGCGATACTCGCGGTATGCGTATTGGTACTGCTCTGTCCGACCCGCGCCGCGCGCGCGGACTCATACGCCGCGGTGGTGGATACCGCGGACAAGTCCGGCGCGGCGCCGCTGTACTCGCGGGAGTCCACCTCCTCCACCGTTATAGCGCGGTACCGCAACGGCGCGAGGGCGACGATGCTGGGCGTGATACACAACGGCGGGCAGATATTCGCGTACATCGAGGGAAGCGATGTGAACGGGCGGCTATTCAGGGGATTCGCGCCGTACAGCGTGGTATCCCCGGCGGCTAACTGACGTCGTCATATAAAAAGGCCGCCGTGCCAGACGGCGGCCTTATCGTTTAATTATCGATCAATAGCGGTTCATCTGGCGCTGGCGGTCGAAGCACTCGCGGCACAGCACCGGACGATCCCCGCGCGGCTGGAACGGCACCTGCGTCGTCACGCCGCACTGATCGCAAACCACTTCGTACATCTGGCGATCCGGGCGACCCATGCTCCCGCCGTTGCGGCGAAGCGCGCGGCAGCTGGGACAGCGTCCGGGCTCGTTCTGAAAGCCCTTTTCAGCGTAGAAAGCCTGTTCGGAACCGGAGAAAACGAACTCCGCGCCGCACTCGCGGCATGTCAGCGTCTTGTCTTGATACATGTGTGATCCTCCATAAATCTATTTGGCACCCATACCGATGATCACCAACCCAACGCTCCTGATCACCGGCATTGCACCAAAGACCTGGGAGGATCGTAGAGGCTGTTCCACAGTGGGCCCACGATAATATTATACCCCATTCCGAACCGATTGTAAAGCAAAATCGTTAGCGCGCGAACAAACCGGCGATAGGCAGGTACGCCATGGGCAGCAGCGCGGCGGGCAATAGATTGCCCACCCTTATCTTCGCTATGCCCAGCAGGTTTATACCGATCCCCACTATCAGCAGCCCGCCGACGGCGGAGGTCTCCGCCATCACCGCGTCCGAGAGCAGCGGCGCGACCACCCGCGCCAGCAGCGTTATCGCGCCTTGATACGCGAACACGGGCAGAGCCGACAGCAGCACCCCCGGCCCCAGCGTAGACGCGAAGAACACCGCGCTCACCCCGTCCAGCGAGGCTTTAGCGAACAGCGTCGCGCCCGCTCCGTAAAGGCCGTCCTCCAGCGAGCCTACTATCGCCATCGCGCCTACGCAGTAGACCAGCGACGCGGTAAGGAATCCCTCCGCGAAAGCGGAGCGCGGCGCGGCAGACCCGTCCGTTTTAGGCGATCGAATAGACACGATCCACTCGAACAATCGCCTCGCGGACTCGCCCAGCGATTCCAGCCTCGATTCGATCCTAAGCGATTCGCCTATCAGCCCGCCCGCGACCAAGCACGTTATAACGCACATGATATCGTTGGTCTTGAGCGCGCCCCGCACGCCGATCAATATGACCGCCAATGCCAGAGCCTGCATAATCGTAACGCGAAACCGCTCCGGCGACACGCCGCGCAGCAACAGACCCAATCCGCCGCCCGCGAGTATCGCCAGAACGTTTACAATGGTTCCGGTCAAACGGAACCGCTGCCGGGCTTACGCACGCGGCGCGGCCTCCAGGATGCTTACCTGCTTGCGGAACTTGCCCAGCCTGGCGAATCTCACGACCCCGTCCGCGCGCGCGAATAGCGTGTCGTCGCTGCCGATTCCCACGTTGATCCCCGGATGGATATGCGTGCCGCGCTGGCGAACCAAGATATTCCCAGCCAGCACGAATTGCCCGTCGGCGCGCTTCACGCCCAGGCGTTTGGAATTGCTGTCCCTGCCGTTGCGCGAGGAGCCGACGCCTTTTTTATGGGCAAATAACTGAATGTCAATGTCGATTATGTAATCCGCCATAACGTGCCTCTTTCCTTCTTTTATTAATGCCGGAGGCCGCCGGTTCGTCCAGTTTGCACCGGACCCGCACGAACGCCGGGAACTGATCCGCCAACCGCGTAAGCCCGAGCGTGCACGACCTTAATATTATCTGCGCGTCGTGCCAGCGCATGCCGGACGTTTTTGATATCCTCACCACGAGCATGCCGGGCTTGCGCAGCACGTGCGGGGTCACCCCGGCCACTCCGGCGAGCGAGTTAACCGTCGATTGAGCCAGCGCCGAAACGGCGGCGCAGATGACGTCCCCGCCCGTGTTTTCGCTCTGCGCGTGGCCCACGACCGAGTATCCCGTGATCCTATCCCGCCGCGTGACGTATACGACCGCCTGCGTCATGCGAGGATGGATTTAATCTCCAGCTTTGAATACGGCTGGCGATGGCCTTGTTTGCGCCGATAGTTCTTTTTAGCCTTATACTTATAGACGATGATCTTTTCGCCCTTCACCTGGCCGACAAGCGTCGCCTCGACCTTCGCGCCGGGAACGGTCGGCGAACCGACGACGGTTCCGCCATCGCCACCGATCATCAGCGCGTCGAACACGACGGACGATCCGGACTCCTGGTCGATCTTCTCCACATAGACGGTATCGCCTTCCTGGACGCGGTACTGCTTACCGCCGGTTGCTATGACTGCGTACAAGGTATTCCTCCTAAAATATGGACGCGAACGTCCAAACTCGCCGGCTCGGGCGGCGCGGACGCGCGCCTTCAAAGCCCTGCCCGGGCGGTATCCGATGTAGTATACTATGTTTCGGCAACGGAGTCAAGAGCAGTTTAGCGCGAGCGGTTCAGGCGCGGTAGAGCGCGGGTGTTCCATCAGCGCGTCAATGCAGCCGTACTCCAGAACGAGACCCGGTATATCCTCGCTTGCGGCGATCCGTACGGCGGCTCAATCCAACAGCCGCGCGCCTTGGCATATTGCGCCGCGAGGCAATCTATGCTACTATCCAATCAGAATGATCGTCTAAGGAGCCGCGCCGCGCATGCTGACCGCCACTCTAGCCCCCGGCAAAGAAAAACGCGTCCAGGGCGGACACCCCTGGGTATTCCGCAGCGATATCGCCGCCACCGCCCGCGATTCAGACTGGAGCGCCGCGGCGCCGCTAGCCGAAGTCCGCGCGTCTAACGGTAGATTCCTCGCGCGCGCCATGTACAACCCCGCCTCGCAAATCGCGCTGAGGGTGCTATCGCGCGAGGACGAGCCGATAGACGAACGGTTTTTCCAAAAAAGGGTCGAGCGCGCGGTGTCCCTGCGCAGACGCTTCTCCGGCTTCGACGCGTGCAGGCTGGTGTTCGCCGAGTCGGACGGCCTGCCCGCGTTCATCGCCGATCGATTTGGCGAGGTTATCGCGGTGCAGTCGCTGGCGCTAGGCATTGAGCCGTATAAAGGTTGGATCACAGCCGCGTTGATCGACCAGACCGGAGTCGCGAACGTATGGGAACGCAGCGACGCGCCCGTTCGCGCGCTGGAAGGATTGCCGATGACGTCCGCCATCCTAAGCGGCAGCGTGCCCGATACGGTTAGGTTCAGCGAGAACGGCCTTAACATGCTCGCCGACGTGAAGAACGGACAAAAGACAGGCTACTTCCTGGATCAGAAGGAGAACCGCGCGTCCATCGCGCCATACGTGGGCGGCGCGCGGGTATTGGACTGCTTCACGCATACAGGCTCGTTCGCGATCCACGCGGCGAGGTATGGCGCGGCGGAGGTCATGGGCGTGGACGTATCGCGGGAGGCGCTGGATCTCGCGCGCGAGAACGCGAGGCTTAACGGGGTGGAGGATCGGGTTCGGTTCGAGGCGGCGAACGCGTTCGATTATCTGCGCGCGAGGCAGTCCGGCGCGCTCGAAGTAATCATACTGGATCCCCCGGCGTTCACGAAATCCCGCGCGGCGCTGGACTCCGCTCTGCGCGGATACAAGGAGATCAACCTGCGCGCGATGAAACTGCTGGCGGACGGCGGCATATTGATCACGTGCTCGTGCTCGCAACACGTGTCCGCGGACGAGTTCGGCGCGATGCTCCACGCGGCGGCAAGGGACGCGAAACGAACCATGCGCGTGCTGGAGAAACGCGGAGCCGGACGCGATCACCCCGTCCTGATGGGCGCGAGGGAAACAGAGTACCTGAAATTCTGGATAACGCAGATATCCAAACAGGGATGAGTGTCATCGGGAGGTATCATCCAATGAACATAAGCGCGAACGACCGCGCGGTACTGCGCGGGTTAGCCAAACGAATCGCGGAAATCGCCGCGTCGCCCTCGAACGCCGAGCGCGTGGCGCGCGCCAAAGACACGCACTCGCTAAAGCCCGTCCGCCCCCTGGTCTGGCTGGACGAGATACCCTGGCACGAGATGGATTTCGACGGGCTGCTTACCCCGCGATGCGAGACGGAGGACGCGCGCGCGATCGAGACGGGATTCCGCCGCACGCTGATGAGATGGGATTATTTCCAGGCGGATATGGTCGTGCCTCCATATTATTACATCGACAAGGCGTATACGGACAGCGGGATCGGCCTGGACGTGCAAGAGGACGTTCTCGCGACCGATCAATCCAACAACATCATATCCCACCGCTACATAGACCAGCTCGACACGCCGGAGAAGGTTGACGCGCTGAAGATACCCGCGCTCCGCGCCGATCCCGATCAGGACGCGCGCGCAGTCGCGCAAGCGGAGGAAATTTTCGGCGATATCCTTCCCGTAAGGCTGCGCGGGCATCAGATATACTACGCGCCGTGGGATATTATCGGCAGGCTGCGCGGGGTCGAGAACTGCTTGATCGACATGGCGGAGCGTCCGGAGTTCATACACCATATCGTCAAGAAGTTTACGCGGATAGGATTGGCGCGGCTTGAGCAGATGGAGAAACTGAACCTGCTGACCACCGAGCAGCCCAGCCTGCACTGCACGCCTCCGTTCACGGACGAGCTGCCCGCGCCGGATTGGGACGGCGGTCCGCTTCGGCTGAAAGACGTATGGTTCCGGGGCATGGCGCAGTTGTTCGCAGCCGCGTCGCCCGCCATGCAGGAGGAGTTCGACATAGCCTATATGCGTCCGCTGATGGAGATGTGCGGTCTATCATACTACGGCTGCTGCGAGCCTCTGGACAGGGTTATCCCATACCTGAAAAGAACGCGCAACCTGCGCAAGATAGGCGTAAGCCCGTGGGCGAACGTGCGCTCAAGCGCGGAGCAGATCGGCGGGGATTATGTATTCGCCCGCAAACCCAACCCCGCGCTTGTCGCCGGAACGCTGGATCACGCCGCGATCCGCGCGGACGTCGTCGAAACCGTCGAGGCGTGCAAAGAGAACGGATGCCCGTATGAGTTCGTGCTGAAGGATATCAGCACGGTCAGTTACAAGCCGGGGAACCTGATAGATTGGGTTCGGATTGCGGAGCGGACGCTGGACGAGTATTATCCCGAGCGTTGAGCCGCGGCGATCCGTCCGCGCCGGGCGCGGGCTGCGCGTTCGACAGCGACGGCACGCGCGCCTGGCGCATCATCCTTTCCATCGATTCGATCAACGCGCGGCGGTTGGGCATGGCTGATACCCCGGCGCGGCCCGCTTGCCGATCCGGAGCGGCGGCGCGCCTGACCGCCGCTTCCCGAGCGCCGCGCGTCATCGTTTGATAAGCCTCTATCGCCAGCTTCGCCAGCATATCGCCGTCGTCGCTAGCCATGACCGACATATCCAGCGGACGCTCCGTTTCGCCCGCCGCGTCCGCGATCGTCTGTTTATCGAGCTTGCTCTTAAGCAGCAATATGTACCGCGACACGGCGGGGTATCGCGGCAGCGCCTCGAACAGGAGAGCGCGGTTTTCGTCGTCGAACTGCGGCAGGGTCTGCAGCGCGCGTCCGGCTAGCTCGCTATACTTGCGCGCCAACCCCGCGCCCAACTCGCGATACTGTTTCATCAGTCCGCTAACCGTCTGCGCGGCGGCGAACAAGCCCAGCGTCTTGCGCCATGACTTTGTATAAACGATGCTGCCCTCCCTAAGCCGATACGCGTAGAACGGCCTGGGATTGAACGCGAACGACCGCGCCGCCGTGAACAGCCGGGGGCACCATTCCTCGTCCTCATGCAGAATGCCCGGCTCGAACATCAGCGCGTTTCGTTTGATGAAATCCAGGCTTACGATGTTGCGCCAGGCCGTGAACACCATATTGTTCTCGAATATGCCGCGCCGGACTTTTTCGGTATCCAGCTCGTCTCCGCCCAGCTGTTTGACAAAGTCGGTCGGATCGTTGATAACGCTGTCCTTGGGCGGCATATGGTACGCGCGGAACTTGCCGATGAGCACGTCCGCGCGGCGCTGGGTTAGTATGGCTCTGGCCTGCGCCAGCGCGCCCCGGATGAGCCAGTCGTCGCTGTCCAGGAACACGGCGTACTCGCCGGACGCTTCGCGGATACCGGTATTGCGCGCCTCGCTGAGTCCCTTGTTCTCCTGATGAACAACCTTGACGCTGTCGCCGTAGCATTTATTGAACCAATCGCACAACTGCCCGCTGTTGTCCGTACTGCCGTCGTCCACAAGGATTACTTCGTCGTCCGCGCCCATCTGATCGACCACCGACTGGACGCATCGTTCGATAAACATCGTGACATTGTATACCGGTATAACTATACTGAACCTGACCGCACCGTCCGCCGCTGATGATTGCATGACCATCCCTCCGATACCATTCGTTGGGATAGTCTATGCGCGAGCCTGCGCGGCATATCCGCGCTGCGAAAAACAAGGGGGAGGATAATGGCGTCCCCCCCTTAAAACTCCATCCCCGCCTCGATGTAAGCGGGCACATCCTCCGTCTTGAGCTTCACCTGCCGCATCGTATCGCGGTCGCGGACCGTAACCACGCCTTGCTCCGCCGTATCGAAATCCACCGTCACGCAGTACGGCGTGCCGATCTCGTCCTGCCTGCGGTAACGCTTGCCTATCGATCCCGTCTCGTCGTAATCGCACGCGAAACGCTTGCACAGCCCGTTATATATTTCCGTCGCCAGCGCGCCCAGCTTATTCTTCTGAAGCGGCAGCACGCACGCAGCGAACGGCGCTATCGCCGGATGCAGACGCAATACCACCCTGCTATCGTTCCCCTCCAGCGTTTCCTCGTCATACGCGTCGCACAGGAACGCCAGCGCCGCCCTTTCAACGCTCATCGACGGCTCCACGCAGTAGGGCACATACCTCTCGCCCGAGACCGGATCCAGATACTCCATGTTCTCGCCGGACTCCGCCTGATGCGCCTTCAGATCGAAATCCGTCCTGTCCGCGACGCCCCACAGCTCGCCCCACCCGAACGGGAATCTATACTCGAAGTCCGTCGTCGCCTTGGAGTAATGCGACAACTCCTCCTTGTCGTGATCGCGAAGCCTCAGGTTCTCCTCTTTTATACCCAGTTTGAGCAGCCAACCCCGGCAGAATTCCCTCCAGTATTGGAACCATTCCAGATCTTCGCCCGGCTTACAGAAGAATTCCAGCTCCATCTGCTCGAACTCGCGCGTCCTGAATATGAAGTTCCCCGGCGTGATCTCGTTGCGGAACACCTTGCCTATCTGCGCTATGCCCATGGGCAGCTTGCGCCGCGTCGAGCGCAGGGTGTTCTTAAAGTTAACGAATATCCCCTGCGCCGTTTCGGGACGCAGGTATAACTCCGCCGCGCCGTCCTCCGTCACGCCCTGGAACGTCTTGAACATCATATTAAACTTGCGTATGCCGGTAAAGTCGCTCTTGCCGCACGCGGGGCAGGGGATACCCTCGTCCTTGATGAACCGCTCCAGCCTCTCGTTGGTCCAGCCGTCCGCCTGTACCGATCCGCCCTTGGCTGCGGTATACTCCTCGATCAGCTTATCGGCGCGGAAGCGCGCTTTGCACGCCTTGCAATCCATAAGCGGATCGTTGAAGTTCCCCACGTGCCCCGACGCGACCCATACCCTGCGGTTCATCAGTATCGCGCTGTCAAGCCCGACGTTGGTTGGGCTTTCCAGCACGAACTTGCGCTGCCACGCGCGCCTTATGTTGTTCTTGAGCGCCGCGCCCAGCGGGCCGTAATCCCACGTATTGGCTAGCCCGCCGTATATCTCGGAGCCGGGGAACACGAAGCCGCGGTTCTTGCACAGCGCGACGAGTTTATCCATCGTCAGTTGCATACGCTCGTTTCATCCCTTCGGTTCAGGATTGGCGCCGTTCTCCGGCGTGAATATGGATTTGCCGCAGTTCGGGCAGACGTTGTCCTGCTGCATATCGAACGTCTCAGCGTCGAAATACACCGTGTGCCCGCAGTGCGGGCAGTCGTACTCGATCAGCCCGTCGTAGCCTTCGTCGTCGTCGTCTTCCTCGTCGTCCTCTTCCTCGTCGTCCTCGCCGCTCTCGTCGTCCAGCAGAACCTCTTCCAGTTCCGCCAGATCCTCGTCGATGCTCTCGACGTACTCGTCCAGCTCGCTGTGCTTGAGCGTAAGCTCCGACAGCGCCCTGGCTACGTCGCCCAGCACGTCGATGATCGCGCTTATCAGCCGCCCTTCCTTGGACTCCTCGCCTACGTCCAGACCCTCGGCAAGCCCCTTCAGATACGCGACCCGGTCGGATATTACCTGCATGCTGCCCCCTTACGCGCGCTCCATGTATTCGCCCGTGCGTGTGTCGATGCGGATCATCTCGCCCTGGTTGATGAACAGCGGCACCGATAGTTGGAATCCCGTCTCGACGGTCGCGGGCTTGGTGGTATTGCTGGCTGTGTCGCCCTTGAATCCCGGTTCGGTCTGCGTGACCTCAAGCTCGACGAAGTTGGGCGGTTCCACGGAGAACGCCTTGCCCTTGAAGTAGCGCACGTCCACCGCCGTATTCTCCTTGACGAACTGGATCGCGTCCTCGACCTGATCGCGGCTTAGCGGCTCCTGTTCGAACGTCTCCACGTCCATGAAGTAGTACAACTCCCCATCGTTGTACAGGTACTGCATCTTCTTGGTCTCGATGATCGCGCGCGGCATCTTGTCGGTCGGGTTGAACGAGCGCTCAACCACCGCCCCGGTCATGACGTTCTTGATCTTCGTGCGCACGAACGCCGCGCCCTTGCCCGGCTTGACGTGCTGGAACTCCACGATATTCCACACGCCGCCGTCCCACTCCACCGTTATCCCCTTGCGAAACTCGCCCGCCGTGAGCATAAATCAGCCTCCCCGTCAATCCTTCTTACGCGCGCGCCATTGCCGCGGCGTTACAGCGTGATCAGTTCCTTGGACATATTCGTAAGGCGCACCGCGCCGTTCTCGGTGATCTTTACCGTGTCCTCGATCCTAACTCCGTCCGTGCCGGGGCGGTATATCCCAGGCTCGACCGTCATCACGTGCCCGACCTTCACAACCGCGTCCCCCGCCGCCTGGCTGAACCTGGGATCCTCGTGGATCCTAAGCCCCAGCGAGTGCCCCAGCCCGTGCCCGAACATCCCCTCATAACCAGCCGCGTAGATATAGTCTCTGGCCGCGGAGTCTATCTCCGTGCATAGTCTGCCCGGTTTTATCGCGTCCAACGCGATAAGCTGCGCGGACAGCACGGTTTCGTATACCTTGCGCTTATCGGCGGACGGCGCGCCTATCGCGAGGGTGCGCGTCACGTCCGCGCAGTAGCCGTTGTACATCGCGCCGAAATCCAGCGTGAGGAAGTCGCCCTTCTCCAGCCTGCGGTCGGTTGGCACGGCGTGCGGCAAAGAGCCGTTCGGGCCGGACGCTGCGATCGTCTCAAACGACGGTTTCTCCGCGCCGCGCTCGAGCATCGCTCGCTCCAGCGTCCAGACGATCTCTCGCTCCGTGCGCCCCGGCTTGATCTCGCCCAGTATCGATTCGAGCGCGGCGCACGCTATCGCGCACGCCTTGGCGATGTTCTCGATCTCGACGGGGGTTTTGATCTCGCGCAGTTTCTCCGGCCGGCGCTCGATAGGCGTAAACGTTATGCCCGGCATTTCCTGGTTGATTTTCCTCATAGCCGCGACGGACACGTAGTCGTCCTCGAACGCGAGCCGCTTCTCGCCGCTGAGCAGAGCGAACGCGGTTGCGATATGGCTCCGCTCCGGCGCGACGGACGCGGCGATCCAATCGGGAGCCTGGAGTCCCGCCTGTTCGATGTAGCGGAAGTCAGTCACGATCGCGCGCTTCCCTCGCGCGACCAGCAGCAGCCCCTCTCCCGTAAATCCGCTGAAGTAGCGGATATTCTCCCGTTTATGCAGTATCGCGCCGTCCAGCCCTATCTCCGCCAGCTGATCCAGCAGCTCGTTCAGGGCGATAATGTTAGCCGTTGCGCTCATCAGTCCACCGCTCCCCGCCGCGCGCGTAACCTTCTCAAAACGCGGCTTGATTATTCTACCACAACGCCGGAGCTTTTTCCAGCATGTTTTTACGTCCCGGACGGGCTCAAAGACGCGCGGACGCGCCGCGCGATGGCGAATAATATCGAAAGCGGAAGGTATTTTTTTACTCGCGCAAAAAAGAGGATCAATACCCTTGTTTCAATCGTTGGGATTATGTATAATACGGTCGAAACGAGGTGTCCCTGATTGAACAGCGATTCGCGCAGCAAAAAGCCGGTCGGCAGATCCGGCGTATCGACCGCGCCGGCTCCGCGCTACGAGACCGGCGAATCCGAGGAGACGCGCGTATACACGCCTGTGGATACGCCCAGGCGCAGACGCACCCAGGCGCTCCGCCTGCGCGGGGAGGAAGACGCCTCTCCAGCGCGCGAGCCTAGGCGTACCGCCGCCGCGGACTCCTATGCCCGCGAAATGAAGTCGCGTGGCGCGTCCTCTTACGCGCCTCCCGCCGCCCAGCCGCGCCGCCCGTACCAGCCGCCGGACGATTACGCGCGGGATCGCGGCGAGGAGCGCGGACTCCAGCGCCAGCGTTCCGCGCCGTCCGTGAGGCCGCCCCGGCCTCTGCGCGAGCGCGACCCGAACGCGTACTACGAGCGTGGACAGGCTCAGCAATCGCGCGGACTCGACGCGGACGACGCCGATCCAATCCGCGACGAGAGCCCCGACACGCGCCCGGATCGCGGCGGCAGACGATCCGGATGCCTGTCCAGACTGCTGATACTGCTGCTGATAGCGGTCATCGGCGTAGGCGCGGTGTGGTTCTTCCTGCCCGAATGGAAGGACAGGGCGGTGACCTTCATCACGCGCGACGCGCTGGACTACGTCTCCAGGCTCGTCAAGCCCGACGGGAACGGCGGCAACCCCGCCGATCCAACGCCCACGCCGCTTCAGCAGCCGCAGGGAATCAGCGCCAGCGTGCTGGAGCTGTTCATCGACTCGCGGGATCTGTCCGACGCGGCGGAGCCGGTGCAGTTCACCCTGCGCACCGACGCGGCCGCGACGTGCGTCCGGCTCATGAACCAGAACGGCGAGGAGATCGCGGTTCAGGCCGGAGAGGGGCTGGAGCATGACGACTCTCGCACATGGACGATGAGCGTCACGTTCGCCGAGCCTTACGACGGGATCATCCGCGCGCAGGCCGGCATAGGCAGCGAGTGGAGCGATACGGGCATCCGCAGCGTCAACATCCGGGTGGGGCTGCCGCTGGAGACCCCGACCCCCGCGCCTACCCCGTCTCCGGAGCCAACCCCCGAGCCTACCGCTACGCCCGAACCCACCGCCACCCCGGAGCCTACCCCCGAGCCTACCGCCACCCCCAACCCGTTCGTACTGCAGCCAGCTGTAGGATCGCAGACTGCCGCCCCGGATCAATTCTTAGCGGAAATGGACGTGCTCATCGAAGGCCAGGCAGTGCCCACCTACTCGCGCGGCAAGAAGGTGGAGATGGGCGCGCCGGAGGATTACAACAAAGTCGGAGGGAGGACGGTGCTGCGCGGGGTGTCCACGTTTCGCGGCGGGCCGTTCCGCCAGAACTCCGCGTATGGTACGGTCGATATAACGGATAACGCGCTGTCGGTCGCCTGGGAGCACTCGATAGGCTCCCTGGGCTACTTCAACGGCGTGGGCTGGACGGGCCAGGCAGCCATAGTCACCTGGCCCTCCGACATCCGCGAGATGATGAACATCAACGAGGAGAAGAAGGCCAAGACCGCGCTCAAGGAAGTCATATACGCCGCGCTCGACGGCAACGTGTACTTTTACGACCTGGACGACGGCGAGCAGACCCGCCCGCCCATCCGGATCGGTTATCCCATCAAGGGATCGGCGGTGGTGCATCCCAGCGGATACCCGTTCCTGCTGATAGGGCAGGGCATCTCTGTTTTGAACAATACCCCCGGTCCCATCGGGATGCGCGGGTTCAACCTGATAGACCAATCCGAGATGTTCCTCATCGACGGATCGAACAAAAACGCGAAACTGACCAACGGCACGTTCAACGGCTCCGCGGTCATCGACCCCGCTACCAACACGATGATCACAGCCGGCGGCAACGGGCTGTTCTATACCACCGATCTGGGATTGAGACTGGATTCCGCCGGCGGTTTGACCGCGTCTCCATCCACCGTCAACTATCGTTACGACACGGACGACAAGCTGGTCGGCACCGAGTCCAGCGTCGCCGTTTACGGGCAGTACGCGTACTACGGCGACAACGGCGGACGCGTGCAGTGCGTTGATATGTCCTCGATGCAGCCGGTTTGGGTTGTGGATACGGAGGACAAAGTGGCGGCTTCCGTCGCGCTGGAGATCGAGCAGGACGGGCGCGCCGCGCTGTATACGGGCAATACCGTGACTTACCGCCAGCGCGACTCCGACGTTACGATCCGCCGCCTGAACGCGCTTACCGGGGACGAGGAATGGAAATACACGATCCCCTGCACCTACAACGCGAACATTACCGGCGGCATAATGGCTTCCCCCCTCGTGGGCAAAGGCTCCCTTGACGAACTGGTATACTTCACGGCTGCGCGCACCGGGGACGGCGGCACGCTGCTGGCTATAGATAAAAAGAGCGGCGAACTGCGCTGGCGCGCGTCGCTGGGTTCATACTCGTGGAGCTCGCCCGTAGCCGTGTATAACGAGGACGGCAAGGGCTGGATCATACAGGGCAACTCAAAAGGAAAACTCGCGCTCTACGACGGGCTGACCGGGGAGGAACTGGGTCACGTCACGCTCAAAGGCAACATCGAGGCTACGCCAGCCGTCTACGGCGACATGCTCGTCGTGGGCACTAAAGAGCAGAAGATCTACGGCATACAAATCAAATAGAGAAACAGCCGCATAGGCGCTCCGCCTAACAGGCGCTGCAAGCGCTGCTAAAAAAGAATACTGGAATACTTGGAGGCTGCAATGTCGGGCTTGATCGCGGCTATGGATCAGGGGACGACAAGTTCGCGCGCCGTCGTGTTTGACCGCGCGGGACGGGTCGTCTCGCTGTGTTCGGCTCCTTTCCCACAGATTTACCCGCGCCCCGGCTGGGTCGAGCATGACCCTAAGGCTATCCTGTCCAGCCAGTTGGAGGCCTTGCGCGAAGCGGTGCGCATGGCTGGCGGAGCCGGGGACATAGAGGCTATCGGGATCGCGAACCAGAGGGAGACGTCGCTGTTATGGGATCGCGCGACAGGGGAGCCGGTATGCAACGCTATCGTGTGGCAGTGTAGGCGCACCGCGCCGCTGGTCGAGAGGCTGCGCCGCGACGGACTCGCGGACGAGATCGAGCGGCGCACCGGATTGATCCCCGACGCGTATTTCTCCGCCACGAAACTGCAATGGATGCTCGATACATACGGGCTTCGCGCGCGCGCGGAGTCCGGCGAGCTGTGTTTCGGCACGGTGGATACGTTCCTAATGTGGCATATGCTGGAAGGCCGCCCGCACCTAACGGACGTGTCCAACGCCGGAAGAACCATGCTTTTGGGACTGGACAGCCTGGACTGGGATAGTGTATTATTGAACGGGATGGATATTCCATCCAGCGTACTGCCCGAGGTGCGGGACACCATCGGCTGTTTCGGCGCGCTCGATCCGTCGATACTGGGTCGGCGCGTGCCCGTCACGGCGGTCGCGGGGGATCAGCAAGCCGCGCTGTTTGGGCAGGCTTGTTTCACCCCCGGCATGCTTAAGAATACGTATGGCACAGGCTGCTTCCTGCTAAAGAACACGGGATCCGATCCCGTTCGAGGCGGGAGGGGCCTGCTCACATGTCCGGCGTGGCGCTGGCGCGGTTCAACCGCCTACGCGATGGAGGGCAGCGTGTTCGTCGGCGGAGCCGCCGTTCAGTGGCTGCGCGACGAGCTGGGCATAATCTCCCGCGCTGACGAGACGGAGGCGCTTGCCCGCTCGATCCCGGATAACCAGGGGGTGTACCTGGTTCCGGCGTTCACGGGGCTGGGCGCTCCGCACTGGGATATGTACGCGCGCGGCGCGCTGCTGGGCATAACGCGGGGCACGGGACGCGCGCAGCTGGCTCGCGCGGCGTTGGAATCGATCGCGTACCAGTCCGCGGACGTTATCAGCCTGATGGCGGAGTCCGGCGGTGTGAACGCCGTTCGAGTGGACGGCGGCGCGAGCGCGAACGGGTTCCTGATGCAGTTCCAGGCGGATATACTCGGCGTGCCCGTGGAAAGGCCTGCCGTCGCGGAGACGACCGCGCTGGGCGCGGCTTGGATGGCCGGTTTGGGATCGGGCATGTATTCGGGACTCGGCGAGCTGTCGCGGCTGTGGCGCGCCGACCTGACTTTCTCGCCCGGCATGGACGAGACCGCAAGAGCCGATCATATGCGCGGCTGGCGTAAGGCGGTCGATCGAGCCGCGCGCTGGATCGATAATTAACGCGCGCGCGCCTCGTCGACTATACGCTCTTTCCCGTCGAACGGACAGCGCGCTCTACCCGGGTAAACTGACTACACGCGACTGATACTGCAACACTCTTGACGGCTTGGCCGAAAAATTACGAAAGGGAGGTGCAATCGCCTCCTCTATAAATACCGCGCGGCGCGGTATGGTACTCACCCTGGGGAGGTGGTTGCGCTTTGCAAGATTCCGACCGGTTAATTAAGCGCGCCCAAAACGGCGATGCGGAGGCTTACGAGCAGTTGATACTGCCTCTTGAGCAACGTATCTATACGCTGTGTTATCGGATTACCAATAACAGGGAGGATGCGTTTGACTGCGCGCAGGAGGTAATGCTCCGCGCGTACCGGTCGATAGGGGAGTACCGTTTCCACGCCTCGTTCGCCACATGGATATACCGCATCACCACCAACGTATGCCTGGATATGATCCGCCGCCGGCGCATCAAGCCGTTCGTGTCCCTGGAAGGTATGATGGACGCGGGCTTCGCCGTCACGGATCGCGCGAATAACCCTCAGGAACAACTCGAAAGGAACGACCTCAACAGCGCGCTGCGCGAATGCATTGCGCGTCTGCCTCTGGATATGCGCACGGCTATCATCCTGCGCGACGTCCAGGGGCTGACTTATGAGGAAGTCGCCTCGGTGCTCAAGCTTAACCTAGGCACCGTCAAATCACGCATCAGCCGCGCGCGCGAACGCCTGCGCCGGATGCTCTATTCCTACGGCGCGGACGAGCCTTCCGCGTCCGGGAAACGCCGCGCCAGACAACGCGGAAATAGAATTGATGATGAAAGGGAACAAAACTAAGGGAGATTCGTCCAACACAGGAGAAAGGAGGAAATTTAGTGACCTGTGAAAAGTACCGCCTCCTTTTACATGAGCTGTTGGACGGACAGATGCCACGCCGGACTATGCAGGAAATGGTGGAACACGAAGCCGGATGCCCTGTGTGCGCGGCTTATCGTGAGGAAATGTACGAACTAGTACAGCATCTTCACACGCTGGACGCTGATATAGAGCCTCCCGACGAACTGTCTATAGCCTGGCGGCAGATGATCCGGATGGAAAAGCCAAGCAAGAGGCGGATAGATACGAATGTCAGGATATTCATAGCGGTCGCCGCGCTGGTCGCGATCCTGTTCGGCGGCGCGACGCTGGTTCACGTGGGACTCATTCCAGGCGCGGCTAGGGTCGAAAACGCCGGCGCGGACGGGCTGTTCCCACCGGGCAGCGATACCGTGTATACCAACGCGGATCAGGGCGGTTTGCTGGCGGAAGGGGACGCGCAGCAGATCCAGTCGGTCGCTGACGCGCAAAGACGGCTGAGAAGCGGATCGTATACAGTCAAAACGAACAACTTCGACGACGATAAGGACGCTATACTGAAGTTAACGCTGCAGTATGGAGGCTGGGCGCAGTATGAGGCGGTCAGCGGTCTGCCGCTTACGCGCGATGGTAAGGGCGGCAGGTTCTGCTCGCTCCAGATCAGGATGCCGGAAAAGTCGCTGGGAGGATTCCTGCGCGCGCTGGACTCGATCGTGGACGTGGAGGACTCCGAACTGCAACAGCAGGATTATACCGATCAGTACGCTGAAATGACTACCAAGCTGGCTTCCTGCAAGAACCAGTTGGATAGGTTTATTCAGCTGCTGGGGGAAACCTCGTCTATAGAGGAAAAGATGACGATCGAGCGCGGTATATCCGACACGGAAGCGCAGATCAGCTCCATACAGGCCACGCTGGAGAACTGGGACGCGAGAGCGCTGTTCTCACAGATTGATATCGCGATGACCGAAACAGCCGATCCGATAGAAGCGTTAGGGGTTACGCTATGGGGCAGGATGCGCACCCAATTCGGTATGTCGGCTCGCGCGGTGGGTAATTACTTCATGGATATGCTTGTGTTTATAACGATCGCCGCGCCGTGGATACTGGTAGTGGTTATCATGGCGGGCACAGCGCTCTTGGTAGAGAAATGGCACTGGAGAAGCAGGCAGCCTTAAGGGGTTGGGTTGAGTTAGTTGATGAGCGCCCTCTCGGTCGAGAGGGCGCTTCTTTTAGAGTTTCGGCGGCTGCGGAGCAGGGGTGGGGGGAGGTTGTAATGAGCTTAAGGGGGTGTATAATTCGAGCAAGTCGCCGGGAGAGGATACTTCGTCGGGGGTGGCGGGAGTGGTAGGGTATTGGGTGGGAGGGGGAGCGGGGGTTTCCGTGATCGTGTATTCAAGGAGAGTGGTTGCGTTAGGGGAGGTGGGTTGTACGTCAAGGTCAAGGAGGATAGTGTCGGCAGATAGGGGATTGATAAGCGAATAGTGTCCGACCGGGAGATCGAAAGAAGCATAGCCGTCCGCGTCAGGGGATATGGTTAGCTCAACGTCGGTCTCGCCCAGATATGTATTGGCGTAACCGGCTACGATGTAGGTTGAAAGAGAAGGGGTATCGTCAGGGGTGAGGATGCGGATCTTGAAAGGCTGCGATAGTTTTGGTGTAATAATGCCAGGGGTTTCATCAAAATATACGCCGTCAATGACGTAGCCCGATGTGCCGACCTGGAGATCATGATGCAAGGCGTTAAGGAGGTACCCAGGTTGGGTGGACTGCTGGGTGATCGCAAAAGAGCCAGGGGGGAGTGTGGCGCGAAGTATGCCGTCAGAATCGGTAGAAAGAGTAAGATCGATACGGGTGCGCTGGTTGCGCTTTTTAGTGGTCATCTGAACGTCGCTCTCGCCCTGGAGCCGGAACTCCGCGAAGAAGGGGAGCCCGGAGTCGCCAGCAACAGATTTGATCTCGAAGTCGTTGGTAACGTCCGGAGAGATTGGGGTGCCAACAGGGCTGGTTATCTCGATGCCGCTGAGCTTCTGCTGGATAATGCGCTGAACATCGGAAGCGTCGCCAGCAGGTTCGGTGACGGAGAAGGATTCGGAGGATTCGTCGGTGTAAGGGACGTCGTCAACAAAGTTGGAGTCGTCAGAGAGCGCCTCGACAAGAGTGTTGCCATGTCGAAGGAAGTTGTTGATCGGCATAGTCAGCCTCCTAGCGCGTGCCGCTGGACCCATGTGCCGCTGTGAGGATTTTCCTGCGTTGGTTCGCTTACGCTAGAAAGCGCGCGAACCGCGCGGTTATACCGCCTCGATCCGCGCGCTTGCGGCATTGTATGCGCTTCGCCGCTCTTAAATACCTCGCTCAGCCGTACAGCGGCCCGAACGCCTCGCACGCTCTGTAGTCCGCGCCCTCTGGATCCCTCGTCCCGAACGCCGCCCATGCCGACGGCCTGTACAACATCTCTTCAGACACATTATGCATGTTAACCGGAATCCTTAACATCGACGCCAACGTCACTAAATCCGCGCCCACATGCCCATAACTGAACGCGCCGTGATTCGCGCCCCAGTTCTCCATCACTGCGTACACATCCCTGAACGCACCCTTCCCTGTCACCCTTGGCACGAAGAACGTCGTCGGCCATGTCGGATCGGTCCTCTTATTGATCACATCGAATACATGATCGGGCACATCCACACTCCATCCTTCAGCCACTTGCAATACTGGCCCTAACCCATCCACTAGATTCAACCTGCTCATTGTAATAGGCATCCCGCCTTTGCTTAACAACTGTGACGAATACCCACCACCCCTGAAATACCCTAAATCCGCGTAATCATACTGCGTGGCGTTCACGCATCTTGCGGCTTCATCCGGCGTTACTTTCCACCATGGCTTAATCCCTGGCTTTCCTTCTATCTCGCATTGCCCTGACGCCTCCAACGTCACTGCCCCGGAGTTAATCAGATGTATCATCCCGCCTGCAACCACCCCGTCCGGGGTCCAACCTGTCACCCTCCTTATCGCGTCCGGCGACCAATACGTCCTTACATCCGCGAACCCTTGCGACGTGTTAGTTAGCAGCTTCCCCATCAGCATTGCTAACCCGTTCAAATGATCATTTTCTGTCGCTACTACAAACGGCTCCCTTATCCCATTCCAGTCGAACGACGAGCACAACCAGCTTTCCAAAAAGTCCCCGTTCGGGAAATGATCGTTCCATTGCCTTTGACCTTGAAACCCGCCCGCTATCGCGTTATGCCCCATGGCTTCTTCTTCGAACCCTAACTCTGCCAGCCTTTTATTTCCTATCATCAGATCGCGCGCTATTATCGTCATCTTTATATTGGTGAGCAGCGCGTCTCTCTTTACATTCTCGCTGTGCCTTACCTCTGGCGGATTCTTATCAAACCCGAACTTCACATTCTCATCAACCCACTTGACAGCCCGCTGATACTCTTCTTTATCGTATATCCCTTCATCCCATCTTCTCACGAACTCCGACATATCTACCGATTCGCTTCTCATTCCAAACGTTTTCTCTAGCAACCCTGGATTGACCATACTGCCCGCTATCCCCATGGACGTTCCACCCATCGATAAATAACTCTTTCCCCGCATTGACGCTACCGCTAGCGCTGCCCGGCTGAACCTTAGCAGCTTCTCCTGCACATCGCTTGCTAGCCTTACGTCTGACGCGTCCTGCACATCCCTTCCATAGATCCCGAAAGCGGGCAACCCCTTCTGGTTATGGGCGGCTAACGCGGCGGCTAAATACACCGCGCCTGGCCTCTCCGTTCCGTTAAACCCGAAAACCGCCTTCGGCCTTGATGGATCCATATCCATTGTTTCTGATCCATAGCACCAGCACGGCGTTACGCTTATTGTCGCGCCTACATTGTTCGCGTCAAACTTCTCGGCGCACTTCGCGGCCTCGTACACCCCGCCTATGCACGTATCCGCTACAACGCATTCTACCGGCAAACCGCAACTGTGCTTCAAATTCTCGCTGATAAACGACGCTACCAACCTCGCCAGACTCATGGTTTGATTCTCTAGGGATTCGCGCACGCCTCTACGGCGACCGTCTATGACCGGCCTGATACCTATCTTGGGCAGTCCGCCCGCCATCCTGTCGCTCGGCGGATTAATTGTAAACGCTGACGCAGTGGCCATTGGAGTCCTCCTTGCGATATTATTGAATGAGGAAAGTATATCACAGCCGCGAATGATTGGGAAGGCGCGCGTCAATTTCCGACGTTTTCGCCCAGCATTTCGCGGATACGCGGCAGCGCCTCCCTCGCGGCCTCCCTCCCCCTGGCGATAGCCTTCGCCGCGTGATTCATGTGCACGGGATTCAACTCCCGCACGTCCGGGATGATCATCAGATCGGCGGTCGAGAATTTCATCCGCGCTAGATGCCACTCCATTATGTCAAACGCCTGCATCATCACCCCTATCACACCCTTCGGCTGTACCGGTTCCCCCCGATACCCTACGTCCACGCCTATCACCAGCTTCGCGCCCATCTCGCGCGCGGTGGTCACGGGCACCCTGTTCACCAACCCCCCGTCCACATACAGCCTCCCGTTGATCTCGTGCGGCACGAACACCCCCGGGATCGATATACTCGCCCTTATCGCGTCCTCCATCGATCCATTCTTAAACACCACTTCCTCGCCCGTATCCAGCGCGCACGCCACCACCGCGCATGGCTTGGACGCTTCCTCAAACGCCAGATTCCGCACCACCTGCCCGCAGAGCTTGCGCACGCGGTTCCCAGCCAGCACGCCCTTCCTGGGCAGAGCTAAGTCGAAATAACTCAACTCCTGCAGTTCGGCTACGATGCGTTCCAGTTCCAACCCCGTCCTTCTCGCAGCGTGCGCGCACGCTATGACCGCGCCGATGCTAGCGCCCGACACAACGTCGATGGGAATCCTCTCCCGTTCCAGCACCTGCAGTACGCCGATATGCGCCAGTCCGCGCATGGCTCCCGCGCCCAACGCCAAACCCACGGCGGGCTTATTCCCGTTAAATTTCGCCGGCTGATCATTAGGCCGTATCATCGAACGCGCGCCTCCTTGCATATGTACTGGTTATGAAAGACAATTACCGCGCCGAACGAACCGGCGGACTCAACGCGCGCGCGGCCTCTCGATCCGCAGTAATCGCGGCGCTGATCGTTCTCGCGCTGCTCGATCCAACCGCAGTAGCCGAAGCGGCGCGGCAGTCCTGTCGCGTGTGGGCGGAATCGGTCATGCCCACGCTGTTCCCATTCGTCACAATGAGCCTGATGCTCGTGTCCGGACTAGGTTCGCTGGGTCTCCCCAATAAAACCCTGACGGCGCTGAGCGTCGCGCTGGGCATGATGGGCGGCTCGCCGTCCGGAGCCAGGCTGCTGGCTCAGCTTCGCAATCAATCCGGCGGGTTATCCAGACGCGCGGCACAGTGCGCCGCCGCTTGCGTCACGACCGCCAGCCCGATGTTCATACTCGCCACTCTGACCGGATGGCTGGGCTCGGGACGGGATACCGGGCTGATCATGCTAGCCGCGCACGAATTAGCCGCGATACTCGCCGGACTGGTCTGCCTGTCATGGACGCGCCGCTGGACGAAAACGGATCCCCTTCCAGATTATTCTACCCGCGATTCATCGCGCGATTCCATCAATCCGGCGCAAGCCGCGCAAATGAAACCGCTCTCGCTGGGCGAGGCTATCGCGCAAGCCGCGTCCGCGATGCTCGCCATGTGCGGATGCATGGCGCTGTTCAACGCGGCGTTAACGGTCGCGATAGCGAGGATCACGCTCCCGCCCCGCGCGGTCGTGATAATAGCCGCCGCGCTCGAGATGACCGGAGGCTGCGCGCGGATCGGCGCGATGAACCTGCCAGCCGCGACAGCCGCGCCAATGATGTGCGCTGCTGTGACGTTCGGAAGCGCGTCCGTATTCATGCAGAACGCCGCTTATCTATCGACGATAGGCGTTCGGCTGTCCATTCAGGCGGCGGCGCGGGTTACAGCCGGCGCGCTGGCATGGGCGCTGTGCTCCGCGATGATGGGTAACCCGGCGGGATGGATCGCGGCGGCGTGCGTCCTCGCCGCTGCGGCGATACCAGCCATCCCCGATAAATCGACAAACGTGAAGGAAGCGCGACCCGCGCCAGGCCAAACCAGGCAAGCCCGCGCCCCCGCCGCGTTTACTTCAGATCCAGCGTATTGATAGCGTCCATGTCGTCGAAATCCTGATTCTCGCCGCACATACCCCAGATGAACGTATAGTTCGACGTGCCCACGCCCGTGTGTATCGACCACGACGGCGATATCACCGCCTGCTCGTTATGCAGTACGACATGCCGCGTCTGCGTCGGCTCGCCCATCATGTGGAATATAACCTGCCCCGGCTTCACATCGAAGTAAAAGTATACCTCCATCCTGCGCTCGTGGGTATGGCAGGGCATGGAGTTCCAGTTACTGCCAGGCTCCAGCGCGGTAAGTCCCATGCATAACTGGCATGTCCGCATCACAGCCGGATGCAGGTATTGGTATATCGTGCGCTTGTTGCAAGTCTCGGCAGAGCCTAAAGGACGAGGATTCGCCTGGGTTATGTCGATCTTTACCGTCGGGTACGCCATGTGCGCGGGACAGCTGTTCAGGTAGAATTTCGCGGGATTATCAGCGTCTAGGCTTGAAAACGACAACTCTTTCGCGCCCATGCCGACATAAAGCCCGTCGCGCGCCGACATCTCGTATACGTCGCCGTCAACCGTGATCCTGCCCGACCCGCCGACGTTTATCACGCCTAACTCGCGGCGCTCGAGGAAGTATTTCGCGGCTAGTTCCGCCGATCCGGTCAATTCGACATGTTTCGATACGGGCATGATCCCGCCCGCGATGATCCTGTCAAAGTGGCTGTACACGAGCACGGCCTCATCCGCCTCGAAAATGGTCTCGACGACAAACTCCTCGCGCAGACGCTCGGTATCGTATCGCTTCACGTCGGCGGGATGGCTGGGTTTACGGACGGTCAGTTTCATAATGGTTCCTCCTTATACGCGATATGCAAAAAGCCTCCGCCAGGAGGCCGCGCAACCACCCTTGCGCGATGAAGCGCGAAACAAGGAGAACCCGCTCCCCCGTCCGCGTGGGCGCGGGGGAGGTTCCTCCATGTTTCGCGCCGCCGCGCGTCAGCGGAACAAAGACCCCGTCAGGAACAGCGTCGCAGCCAGAGACGATATCAGCGACACCACCGTGATCTGAGTATTGATAGACGGACCGGCGGTATCCTTGAACGGATCGCCCACGGTATCGCCGACCACCGCCGACTTGTGCGCGTCCGATCCCTTCCCGCCTTCGTGCCCGGCCTCGACAAACTTCTTCGCGTTGTCCCACAGCCCGCCCGCGTTGCTCATAAACAGCGCCAGCAGCAATCCCGAAACGATATTCCCCGCCAGGAACCCGCCGATAGCCTGAACGCCCCCGATAAACCCGACCGCCAGCGTGATCAGTATCGTAAACAATCCGGCGGGGATCAACTCGCGAAGCGCGCCGTTCGTGGCAATATCGATGCACTTGCCGTACTCGGGCACCACTCCAGGCTTGCCTTCCTTAAGCCCGCGGATCTCGCGGAACTGGCGGTGAATCTCGCCGACCATCCTCTGCGCGTTGCGGTCAACGCCCAGTATCAGCATAGCGGAGAACACGGCCGGAACCGCCGCGCCTATCAGCAGCCCGAAGAACACCGCCGGGTTCATAATGTCAAATCCCGTTATCAGTTGCAATCCCAGCTCGACAGCCTTCTCGTTCACCTCGCTCACGAACGTGCCCAGCAGAGCGATGACGGTCAGTCCAGCCGCGCCTATCGCGAATCCCTTCGTCACGGCCTTGACCGTGTTGCCCGCGCTGTCCAGTTGATCGGTGATCTCCAGCACGTCTTCGCCCAGCCCGCCCATTTCAGCCAGGCCGCGCGCGTTATCCACGATCGGGCCATACGCGTCGTTGGATATGATCATGCCCACAATCGAGAGCATGCCGACCGCCGCCATAGCGATACCGAACATCGCGTATCCGTCGCCCAGCGGCGCGCACAGGTTATAGGCCACGAGGCTGGATACGGCTATACCTATCAAAGCGGGCAGAGCGGATATGAATCCATACGACACGCCCGATAGTATCGTGAACGCGGGTCCAGCCGCCGAAGCCTTAGCGACCTTATGCACCGGCGGCTTGGTGTCGTCGGTGAAATAATCGCTGGCAATGCCTATCAGCGTGCCCACAGCCAGACCGACCATGCACGCGCCCCAGATCCTCCACGAGAACCCGAACGCGACGGTAGCGATAGCGGTCATCACCGCGTATATGCCCGTCGTAACGTAAGTGGAACGGTTCAGCGCGGAGGTGGGCCCACTATCGCCCATGCGCGCCAGCATCACGCCCAGTATCGAGGCCAGCAGTCCCGCCGCCGCGTAACAGAACACGATCGCGGAGTTCGTGCCTCCGACAGTCCTGTCCAGCGCGCCCGCCAGCACCAGCGCGGCAGCCATTGACGCGACGTTCGAGTCGAACAGATCGGCGCCCATGCCCGCCACGTCGCCCACGTTGTCGCCCACATTGTCGGCGATGACCGCAGGGTTGCGCGGATCGTCCTCGGGTATGCCCAGCTCCACCTTGCCCACCAGATCGGCGCTTACGTCGGCGGTCTTGGTAAATATGCCGCCGCCGGCTTTCGCGAACAGCGCGAGGCTGCTGGCGCCGAAGCTGAATCCCAGCAGCGTGGAGGTTTCCTTGGTGATCAGCATCACCAGCGACACGCCCAGCAGCGTCGAGCCCACGACCGCCATGCCCATCACGGAGCCGCCCCTGAATCCCGCCATGAACGAGGGCTTTATACCCTTGAGCGCGGCCTCGGCGGTCTTGACGTTCGCGATGGTCGCTACGCGCATGCCCATCACGCCCGCCACGCCGGAGAACACGGTGCCCGCGATATACGCAAGGGCCATGTGCAGGTTCGGGATATTGTTGCCCTTCCACACCGGCGAAGGCAGGAACAAGAATATCAGCACGGCGACCGCGCCCGCGAACGCCGTCAGCACCTTATACTCGCGCCTTAGGAATGTAGTGGCGCCCTCGCGAATCCACTCGCCGACCTGCGCTATGCGCGGGTTGGACGAGGGCACCGCCTGTACCCATCGATACAGCCACACCGCGAACACGAACGCGAGCAGCGATACCACGATAGACGCGACGACCAGTCCGATATACATATCACTCACCCTTCCTTATCTTCGATACCGCGAACGTCGCGATATAAAGTATCAGCATGACTACGAAGATGCCCAGCATCCCCAACCCCATCACGCCGAACGACTCCAGCAGCCGGCCTACGTTGTCCGACATTATGACCGCCCTCCCTCGATTATGCCTTCTATCTGGCGCGCGTTCCGATATACCTTAAGGTATATCTTACGGTATGCCATTGCCCCTTACGCGTCCTATCTGATAAGCCCCTCTACCAGCTTGATGACCAGCCCGCCCGCGATGACCGACGCTATCTGCCCGGATACGTTCGCGCTGACCGCGTGCATCAGGATATGGTTCGTCGGGTCTTCCTCGATCGCCATCTTCGCGATGACGCGCGCGGACATCGGGAACGCGGATATCCCCGTCGCGCCGATCATTGGGTTGATCTTCTCCTTCATGAACAGGTTCATCAGCTTCGCGAAGAACACGCCGCCCACCGTGTCGAACACGAACGCCGCCAGTCCCAGCGCCAGTATCATCAGCGTCTGCGGGTTGAGGAATTTATCGGCCTGCATGTTGACCGCGACCGTTATGCCCAGCAGAAGCGTCACCAGGTTGGCTAGCTCCTTCTGCGCGGAGGAGCTGAGCGAGCCCAGCACGCCGCACTCGCGGATCAGGTTGCCGAACATCAAGAACCCCACCAGCGCGACGGATCGCGGCGCGAACAGTCCCGCCACGACGGTCACGATGATCGGGAACACTATGCGCACCAGTCTGCCGACGTCCTTCTGGCGATAATTCATTCGGATGAGGCGCTCGGACTTCGTTGTGATCATGCGTATGACGGGAGGCTGGATGATGGGCACAAGCGCCATGTAAGAATACGCCGCGACGATTATCGCGCCGATATAATTGCTGTGGAAGTAGTTAGCCACGAATATGGAAGTGGGTCCGTCCGCCGCGCCTATGATCGATATGGAGGCTGCGTCCTGCCACGAGAACCCGAGCAGCGACGCGAGGCTGAACGTGAAGAATATCCCGAACTGCGCCGCCGCGCCAAAGAACAGCATGCGCGGGTTGCTAAGCAGCGGCCCGAAGTCGATCATCGCGCCGATGCCGATGAACAGCAGCAGCGGGAATAACTCGTTCGCGATCCCCGCGGCGTACAGTTCGTTCAGCACGCCGACCTCTTCGCCGGTCTGGATCACGCCGCCTACGAGCCTCTCGATCTGCTGGGTGATAGCGCCGGACATGGGCAGGTTGACCAATATCGCGCCAAAGCCCATCGGCAGCAGCAGCGAAGGCTCCATATCGCGCGCGACCGCCAGGTATATGAGTATCCCGCCGATCGCCCACATTATGGCCTGCTGATAGTTGATGTTGAGCAGATTCCCAAACAGCGCGTCCAAATCCTACTCCCCCTACGCTTAATAATTGCGGGCGGAAACAGCGCCTCTCCCGGCCTGAAGCCGGTCGAGGATAGGCGCGCCGCAAACGCGGCTAAAGCCGCGCGATTTGGATATAGAATAACATAAACGGCAGGATTTGTCAAACCATTTTTCTGGACGGGGCTGGCGGCGCCTCCGCGCGCGGTTGAATCAAAACCCCGATCATGGTATACTGTTCCACGCGATATACTGGGGTGGGGTTTGTATGCGTGACGCGGGAGGTAGTTATGGCTGAACCGTATGTTGTGACTATAGCGCGCGGCTTTGGCAGCGGCGGCAAGGAGATCGGCTCCAATCTGGCGCGGAGGCTGGGCATACCCGTTTACGAGCGGCAGATACTAAGGCTCGCCTCCGACGAGAGCGGCCTTAACGAGGCGCTGTTCGGCATGGTGGACGAGAAACTCAAGGGCATGACGCTGATTAAGAAACTGCGGGGGATTCCGTTCCACACGGTGGCAGAGCCGCAGGACGCGGCGTTCGTGTCCGACGTGAACCTGTATAACCTGCAGTCGCAGATCATCAGGAACCTGGCAAGATCGGGATCGTGCGTGATAATCGGCAAGTGCGCGGACTACGTGCTAAGGGATTATCCAAACGTGGCGAGCTTCTACATAGAGGCTCCGCGCGCGGACTGCGTAAGGTCGATCGTTAGCAAGCTGGGCGTTACCGAGAAGGAAGCGCATCGGCTGATCCAGAAAACGGATAAATACAGAGCCGATTATTATAAATATTATACTAACGGCGGCGTATGGACCAGCGTGATCAACTACGACATGACGCTCAACAGCGCGCGGGTGGGTCGCGACCGATGCGTGGACGTTCTGGAACAATACGTAAGGCTGAAGTTCCAGCTGTGATATAAGGAAGCGCCGCAAGCGTAAGGCTCGCGGCGCTTCTTTCTTTAGCGCGATGTAACTTTGATAGGCTATCTTACAGTATGTCCACCCATTCGTCCACGGTCTCGACGGTGAACGAGTTCAGTTTGTTCAGGTATGAGATGGTGCCGTCGGTGGGGGCAAGCTCGCCCTCGTCGTTGACCGCGGTGGACTGCTCGATCGTCAACACGCCCACTCCGGGCACGTCAAACGTCTCGCCTTCCGCTCCCGTGATCTCGCCCTTGATCAAAGCCACCGCCGCGTAAGACGCAGCGTAGCCCAGCTCTATCGGGTTCCACAGGAAAGTAGCGTCGCACACGCCGGCCTTGATGTATTCCGCCATATCGCTAGCCAGCGTCAAGCCCGTCACCTTGATCGACTTGCCTTCGTCCATCACGCACTTAGCGACAGCCGGAGCGCCCGCCGTGGTCGGGGTGATGATACCCTTCAGTTCCGGATACAGGTTGATGAGGCCCAGCGTCTCGTCGTAGGACTTCGTGTACTCGTCGTCGCCGTACACGGTGCCTACATACTCGATGTTCGCGTAGGCCGGGTCATCCCTCAGCGCTTCCTCTATGAAGCTGATCCATAGGTTCTGGTTCGGCGCCGTCGCCATCGCGGACACGATAGCCAGCTGCCCCTCGCCGCCTATCGACTCGCAGATCGATTCCAGCTGCGTGAGCGCGATCGACTTCGCGCTGGCTGGCTGCACGTCCAAATCCCTGCCTTCCGCCGCCACCGGCGCGTCCCATGAAACCACCTTGATCCCGGCGGCCTTGGCTTCCTGAAGAGCGCTGACCAGCGCGTCCGCGTCGTTCGCGGATACGGCGATCGCGTCCACGCCCTGGTTGATGTAGTTCTCGATGATGCGGATCTGTCCGTCGGACGATCCGTCATCCGGTCCGTCGTGGATGAACGTGAACCCCAGCTCGTCGGCGGCCTTTTGGAATCCTTCCACCGCCGCCTGGAAATACGCGTTGCCCGACTGCTTGTACAGCACGCCGATAAGCAGACCCTCGTCCGGCGCCTCGCCGGCGAACGCCGCGGACGCGCCGACCGCCAGCAGTACGGCCAGCATGATGCTTACGAGTCGTTTCATTCCTAATTCCTCCTCATTCTCAATGGGGTTGACTATCGCATCAGGCGGTCACGCCTGATAGGATACGTTGGCTCGCGCCCTGCGCCGGTTCAAGCGGATCGCCTCGCCCGCGCCGCTTATCAAGTTGGGCAGGAGCGTTGAGATAATCAGTATCACGCCTACGGATAGATTGACCATACTGTCCACGAATCCGTACAGCGTGCCCAGCCCGATCTTCATCACGCCGAATATGACCAGCGACAGCGCGACGCCTATCACGCTGCCCTTCCCGCCGGACGTGGAGAACCCTCCCAGCACCGCCGCCGCGATAGCGTACATCTCGTAGCCCATCATCGCGTCGGCGCGGATGGAGCTGGACGTGGCTCCGACAAAGAACACCCCGGTCGCGGCGCTAGTAAGCCCGCACAGCGTGAACAGCCCGAACTTGACGCGATCCGTGCGCACGCCGCTGTAGAACGTCGCCTTCGCGTTAGTGCCCAGCGCGAAGATGCGCCGCCCGCCGGGCGTGCCGTGAATCCATACGGCGTAGACCGCCGCTGCAGCCATCAGCGCGATTAACATGACAGGCACGCTTACCCCGCCTATCTGAACCGTGTCGTATAGCCGCTTGAGCGAGTCGAATGTCACGTCGTTCTTGAACGTCAGCGTCTTGCCGCCCAGCAATAGATAGGCGATCCCGCGATAGAACAACTGCGTCGCCAGAGTGATGATCATCGCGAACAGTTCCTTGAACCTCGTCACGAGAAACCCGTTCGCCGCGCCGCACAGCCCGCCCGTTGCCAGGCACGAGAGCAGAGCGAGAGCCAGCGCGGACTCGGCGCGCAAGCCCGATACCGTCGCCGACTGATATACAACGCCCATCACGGCTACCGACAGCGCGGCGGAGGCTCCCACGGATATATCGATATCGCCCATCGCGAGTATCAGCATCACGCCCAGCGTCATGAAACCGTACAGCATATACGGCCTCAAGCCCTTAACGACGACCGCCAGGTTGAACACGTCCTTCTTGGATAACCCCGCGGCCTGCCTCGCCGCGTCCCTGCGGTCGAACACCGCGCACATGAGCACGAGCACGGCAAGCAGCATCGTCTCCCAGCGGAACAGGCCTTTCAGTGCGCGAGCGGCTTGCTTGCCCATATCAAACGCGCCTCCCTATCAGTTCGCGGCGGCGCGCCAGGCGGCGCAGAGCCGCGTTGAGCAGGATGGCGCCTAGCAGCAGCAACCCCTTTACAAACTCCGTGATCATCGCGTTGCCGATCTTCAGCTGCGGTATCGCGCTGTTGATCATCGCGATCATCACCGCCCCTATCGCCACCCCCGTTATCTTTCCATAACCGCCAGTCACCGCGACCCCGCCCAGCACGCACGCGGCGATCACATACATCTCGTCCCCTGCGGCGGTCGATTTCTCTATCGAGTTGTAATAACCCAGCCACAGCACGCCAGCCAGCCCCGCCGCCGCTCCGCATATAGCGTGCGCCAGCGTCTTAACGCCGTCCGCGCGCACGCCGCGCACCAGCGCCGCGGACTCGTTCGAGCCTACGGCGTATATGCTCCGGCCCGTGCGCGTGTACCTTAGGAACAATCCCGTCAGCGCGGTGACGATCACCGCCGACCACACCAGATACGGCAGTCCGATGAAATAGCGGTCGATGAAGAATACCTTAAACGAATCGGTGAGATGGATGCGCGCGATCTTGTTCAGGCCGAGCAGCCAGTCCATTGGGATCATCGCGCGGGCGACGTAACTCATGCCCAGCGTGACTATGATGGGCAGCACCCTGCCCCACGCGACCAGCGCGCCGTTGAGCGCGCCCACCAGCGCGCCGACCCCTATCCCGATCAGGATCATCGCAAGAGTCGATCCAACATAGCCGTCGCGCATCAGCATCCCGGCGACGGAGCCCGCGAAGGCCAGCGTGGACGCTACGGAGATATCTATCGATCCGATCAGCAGAACGGGGAGCATGCCCGCCGCCATCACCATGTTAATGGCTCCGCCCTTGAGGATATTCATATAGTTATTCTTGAGGTATCCGGGCACGCGGAGGCTTACGCCCAGCGCCAGCGCCGCCAGCACCGCCAGCAGCAGTATCTCGCGGCGTTTCGTCAGCAGCGCCAGCAGATCGGGCGCCGCGCGTCCGCCGCGTCCGCGCGTTTTTCCGTTTTCCAGCACGCTGCGCGCCTCCTTCCCTAATTATGATTGTTTATCAAGGGGCATGGCGGCCTCGAGCACTTGGCTCTGCGAGACGCCTTCCGACTCGAACTCGGCAGATACGCGCCCTTCCCGCATCACATAGATGCGGTCGGTCATGTTCAGCGCCTCCGGCATTTCCGATGATATCATCAGTATGCCGATGCCTCTTGAAGCCAGCTCGGACATTATCTCATAGATGGCGGCCTTGCTGCCCACGTCCACGCCCTTTGTCGGTTCGTCCAGTATGAGGATTTTAAGGTTCATCGCCAGCAGTTTGGCGACCACCACCTTTTGCTGGTTGCCTCCGGACAGCGACTGCGCCGCGGTCATGATATCGTTCGCCTTGATGGACAGCTGATCTTTATAATCGCTTGACACGCGCCGCTCGTTCTTATCCGATAGAAAAGCGCCGCGCGACAACGCGCTCAGCGACGGCAGGGTGATGTTGTACTGGATCGGCCAGGGCAGCAGCAATCCTTCCGTCTGCCGATCCTCCGGCAGAAGCCCCAGCCCCAGCCGCATCGCGTCGTTCGGGGAGTTGATCGCCGCCTTTTCATTATGGATATATATATCGCCGGAGTCGGGCTTCTCCGCGCCGAACAGCGACTGCGCCACCTCCGTGCGTCCAGCGCCTACCAGCCCTGTCAGCCCGACGATCTCGCCCTCGTTGACGCGCAGGCTTACGTCCTTGAAGTATCCCGTTCGGCTCAAGCCTTCGGCGCGCAGTAATTCCTTCCCCGGCTTCGTCTTTTTCTTTGGATAGAACTGCCCGATATCGCGGTTGACCATGAGGTTTACCAGTTTCGCCGCGTCCAACTCCGCGATAGGCCAGGTACCGACATACCCGCCGTCGCGCAGCACAGTGGCGCGGTCGGCGAGTCCGAATATATCCTCAAACCGATGGGATATCAGAATAATCGCCACTCCGCGATCCCGCAGAGACCTGGCGATGGCGTACAGTTCCTCGCTCTCGCGCTTGGACAGCGCGGCGGTCGGTTCATCCATGATGAGGATGCGCGCGTTCTGGGACAGCGCCTTGGCTATCTCGACCATCTGCTGGCGCGCGACCGACAGCGAGCCGACCGACTCTGCGGGGTTTATATCCGCGCCGATCGAGTCCAGGAGTTTCTTGGCTTCTTGATTCGCCTTGCGCCAGTTGATAAACGGCCCTGCCATGAACTCGTGCCCGATGAATATGTTTTCAGCCACCGACAGATCGGGGTAAGAAGCTGCGTGCTGATGTATGGCGGCTATGCCGTGGCGCTGGGCGGTCAGAGGATCGTGCATGGCTATCTTGCGCCCGTCCAGAAGGATCTCGCCGCCGTCCGGCTGATGAACGCCCGCGAGCACCTTGATGAAAGTGGACTTTCCCGCGCCGTTCTCGCCGACCAGCGCGTGTATCTCGCCCGCGTTAAGATCGAACCGCACGTCGTCGAGCGCCTTCACGCCGGGAAAGATCTTCGTGATATGCCGCATCACCAACAGCGTTTCCGCCACAGCCATCCCCTCCAGCCACTATCTATATTCTATGGCATGTATCCGAATAGTAAATGCCACAATCTAAAACGTCTGTGCCGATTTTGCAAAAGATGTGGAAAGAACGCCCGTCCCCTCACATCATTTCTTTCCAGACCATGATATTCGTTCTATCGAACATCTGCGGGTTGCCCAGGACGACCTCCGTGCCGCCGTCCCCGCTTTCCGTAATGACCCTATCGCCCAGCGCGCCGGCGGAAAAGACCTCCCCCAGCATCCCCGACGCCCCGCCCTTCAGAAGAGTATCGATCACATAAGCCGCAAGGTATCCGACGTTGGAGGGATTCCATAGATACATCCACGGGCATACGCCGGACTGGATATGCCCCGCCATCTCGGACGGCAAGCCCAGCCCCGTCACCAGCACGGGCGAACCCGCCGCCTCGACCGTCTCAGCCGCCGCGCGTATCCCCACCACCGTCGGCGCGATGATCAGCTTCAAGTCGGGGTAATGATCCAATAACTCCCGCGCCGCGTCCGCGCTCGCGGCGTACTCGTCCAGCCCGTACGCAATCCGCACCAGCTCCATACTGCTGTATTTTTCGGGATAAGCGTTAAGCTCGTACTCCATCCATCTCACCCAGTCGGCTTGATTGGGCATAGCGGGAGTCGTGGTCAGTATCGCGAACTGGCCTTTGCCGCCTATCATCTGCGCGCCCGCCTGGATCAGCACGCGCCCGATCATCTCCGGCGAAGCTTGCTGGATGTGAACGATGCGCCGCTGGGGATCGACCATCGAATCCAGCGAAACGATAGGTACTCCCGCCGCGATAGCCTCGTTCAGCGCGTCCGCCAGCGCGGCCTGATCGTTAACGGCGATGGCGACGGCCTCCGCTCCCTGTTCAATCAGCGTCCGCACGCACTGCGCCTGATCGGGATAGCCGTCCGCGCCCGGCCCGGTAAACACGGCTTCCACGCCCAGCTCGGCGCACGCCCTTTGAAACCCCTCCCGCATCCGGATCATGTACGGATTGTGCGTATCCTTGACTACGATGGCGTACTGCGCTAAAGCCGAACCGGACGCGGACAGCATTACGGCGATCAGCGCGGCGCACGCGCGCAAACGTATTTTCATGACGAAACCCCTTCACGATTGATAACTGGTAGGCCACATGCCCACCTTTTCCTTGAACGCGCGAGAGAAATGATGCTGGTTCTTGAACCCGACGCGATCGGCTACCTCGCGCACGAGTATGCCGGGCGTTTCCTGCATCAGTTTCTTGGCCTCGCCCATGCGTATATCCGACAAATATTCCGACGGCGACTGCTTATACTTCCTGCGGAACAGCACGCTGACGTAACTGGGCACGTATCCGAACGTCTTAGCCAGCGTTTGGTTGGTTATCGAGTCCGCGAAATGTTCGCGCAGGTATTTCGCGATATCGTCCGCGACTTTCTCATGTCTAGCGTCGTTGTCGGGCTTGTTGCCCTGGGAAAGAGGCGGGAGCGCGGATACCGCTTCCTCCAGCGCCTTGAACGATGAAGCGGTGGATACCGCCTCCGCGATAACGCTTCTATACTGCTTAGCCGAATGGCGCAGCGCGCCGCCGCCGGTTTTCTCCGCGTATGCCACCGCGTCCGAAAACAACCGCATGACCCGCTGCTGAACCCATCCGTCCGACTCCATCTGCCGGAACAGTTCCCTTTTGAACGGACTCGCCTGACCAATCCTGCCGTCGGCAAGCATCTCGCCCAGCTTGATCGATAACGCGGAATCGTCCGGCCCGGCTCCATCCTTTTCGTCCGCGTCGGTATCCACGCACAGGAACAGGCTCCGCCCTATCCTTATATGCCGGCGCAGCGACTCGCGCAGCCGCTTGACAGTCGCGTTAACGTCCGACAGGGGAATCAAGCCGGAAGCGCACGCGCAACTGACGGGCATGGACGATTGTTCGACAGCCATTTCATGAAGGCGTTTCATCCATGGTTCAATTTGCGCGCGCGCCGTCTGGAAGAACAGGATACGCTCGACCGGAGTGCCTCCCATGAATTCCCATGTGAACGTAGTGAAATCGTTGATCGCCTGTCCCGCCAGCGATTCCAGCGAGACGGAGGACCATACGTCGGATCCGGGATACATCTCCGCGTCGCCGCCGCTGGGCATGCCTCCGGCGCAGTACAGGCACACGCCCAGTTCGTCGCCGTCCGCGCGGTCACGCTGGGAGGATCGGCTCCGCGAAGCCCTGCTGATGTGCGCGGCTAGCGTGTTGGCGACTCGCTCGCGGCTTGCGGATAGATACTGCGCCTTCACGCGCGAGAGCAGTTCGCGCATCGTGTCCGCGGACACGGGTTTTAGGAGATAATCCATACTGCGCGTGCGGATCGCCTGCGCCATATACTCGTAGTCCTGATACCCCGACAGCACGACCACGATGCACCCCGGATACCGCGCGCGCGTTTCCTCCATCAGGCGCAATCCATCCATGACCGGCATCCGTATATCCGTCAGCAGTACGTCGACATGGATATCCTCCATCACACGGAGCGCCTCTTTGCCGTTGAGCGCCATGCCAACCACCCGGAACAGCGCGTCCGTCTGCTCCACCATAGCGGCGATACGCCGGAGGATAGGCGGTTCGTCTTCCGCGATCAGCACATGGATCACGATATAACCCCCTCGATCTGAACGGCAAGCCCGCCCTCGCCGCTGTTTTCAATATGGCGGCTCAACGGTTCGCTGTGCATCAAGCGCAGTCTAAGCAGAGTGTTGATCAAACCCATGCCGCCTATCTGAAGCTCCTGATAGGTGCCCGCCACGTCCGCGATGTATCTATCTATCCGTTTATCCAGTTCGGCTATTTGCGTGTCGGTCATGCCCACTCCATTATCCTCCACGCGGACGCGCCAGCGGTCTGCGGACGCGCTCGCCGTTATACGGATGTGCCAGGGCGGTTCGTTGGTGAAGCCGTGGACAAAGCAGTTCTCCGCCAGCGGCTGGACGGACAGCCTCGGCAGGCGAACTCCGTCGATTTCGCCCTCGACGATTATCTCATATGAAAACAGGTCCTCGTAACGTTGTTTCATCAAGTCGAGGTAGTTGCGCGCGTGGTTAAGCTCGTCGCGCAGGGGCACGGTTTGATGCTTCACGTCGGAGATGTAGCGCAGCATCTCGGATAGTTTGATGCACATGGATACCGTGCGCTCGTCTGCGCACGCCTCGCTGGACGCGATGATCACGGACAGCATGTTATAGAGGAAGTGAGGATTCACCTGAGCCTGAAGCGCGCGCAGATAAGCCTGCATCTCAACGTCAACAGCGCGATCCAGCCGCGCTAGCATCCCTCGGAACGCGTCGTCCAGCGCTATCAGTTCCCGGCTTGTGTAGCCTTGTTTTTGTTCCGGCAGTTTCATATTGCCCAGGCTTATCTTAGAAATGTCGGCGGACAGATTGATCAGCGGGCTGGAGATTCGGCTGGCGGTCACGTTCACGACGAACAGCAGCAGCGCCAACAGTCCAAGACTGCCCAGGATGATGATCAAGTACGTGGCAAGGTATGGTTGAAGCAGGGCGGACGAAGGCAGAGCGCGCGCAAGCATCCAATCGCACTGTGACAGCGCCGCCGCCATCAAGACCACGCCGCGCCCGTTATGCTTGTACGATACCTGCAATGCGTTAGGCTCGTCACTCATGGCGAGTTGAATGTAATCGGCTATGCCGTCCAGCAAACCGTCCGCGCCGTCTGAGCCGGGGGTTTTGTAGACCACGCCCGGGTTATTGCCGTCCAGCACATCGAGCAGGATATTCACGCCGGCTGATCCATCGTTCCAAAACGCCAGATCCGATATATGTTTCTCATCTATTTGTACGGACACCAATCCATACGGATGCGACTGCGCGGTATAGGATATCGCCTGACTTACGCAGATCAGCTTAATATTCTGGTTATCGGACCACATATCCCCGGAGGAGCCAGTTACCGCCGCGCCATTAGGGCTGCGCTGGATTTTAGCGAGCGTTTCATCGATCCAGTCCGTACTAGCCAGGGTCTGGCGGACGACGCTTTCCGTTTCGTACAGCCTGCCGGAGCTTAAGTAATCGCCGTATCTATTGAAGACGCTGATGCGCGCGGCTGGAGAGTCGATAAAAAGCACGTCGGCGATGATACTGCTTAAGTGGATAGCTTCGAGCAAGTTTTCGTCGAAGTAATTCTCATCGGGCGCGTTGCCGGGATTATCCAGTGGGATGAACGCGTTGAGCACGCTCATATTGGTGGCGGTGCGCATGGCTAGCGTGCCGGCCTGGTACATAATCGATTCGATTTCCTCCACGTCTCTTTGGAATATCTCTCTTTGGCGGATCAATTCGGCCTTACGATTCAGCGAGAATGTATAGAGAATCAGCAGCAGGGTAAACATCGAGACCACTGCGGCTGTGATGGCGGCGAACGCCGCGAACAGGCGGTTTTTGAAAGTGAAAGCCTTCATACGGCGCTCCCCGCGTTGATCTATATATAATAAATGAACGCGGCTTGACCGGGTTTTCATCCGGGTTATAGACAATACTCACTGGAGGCAAGCCCTGCCAGCCGTCAAGGGTAGGGTGGAGATTTTCCGATGGGCATACCGTGTCCGTCCGGTATGCACATCGGAAAATACTACCCGACCTTGACGGCGTGTTGCGCGATCGTGCCAAAATGGGGACAGGGTTTGTTGTAAGCGCACTTACAACAAACCCTTGTATGAAACCGCGCCCCGTACCCCAACCATATATGAGAGCCAGCCTTAGCGCGCGGGATACTTTACGGTCTTGCCCCGATGCGTTCGCATCCGGTTCTGAGCCATGGTTTCTTTTTATCCCAGCGCTGGAGCTGGACGGTGCCGTTCAAGTCGGTTGCCGGGTCGAGCGTCATCAGCACGCTGCGCCTGGTTCTAGGTTCCCCGACCTGGCGAACCGGTTCCTTCTCCTCGCGCGGCGGGATGCACTTGCACGGTTCCCCGCGCTCGCGGCATCGGCACGGTTCGCCGCGTTCATGGCAGCGGCACTGCGCGTGGCAAGGCTCCTTGATACCCATAGCGGGATCGATCATCGGCGCGCGAGGCGGTTCATGCCGCCAATAATCCCTATAACCATATCCGGGATAACCGTCGCGCCACGGTTGAGCGTGACCGCGATGGCACTCGCACGGCGAGCGATGGCATTGCGGGCATGGTCTTGGCGTAGGCGGGCGGCGACCGTGCTCCTCGTCGCACGAGCATGGACGCTGGCAGCCGCAGGTCTCGCAGTAAGCGGGATACATCGGCGCTGGCGGATACGGCGGCGTTGGCGACGGGCATATCACATGCGGCGGCGGAGGATCGGGCGGAGGCGGGCAGGGATCATAGTCCGGATCGGGCATGCATCCGTAGCCCGGGTAATACTTGGAGCCTGGCGGGCATGCGGGGGTATCGTCCTTCACGCAGCCGTAGCCTGGCACATAGTGCTCATTGGAGCCGCAGACCACCGGAACGCATCCGCGGAAGTGATCGTATGTCATACCTGGCGGGCACTGCGGAGCGGGCGCGCAGCCTTTGCCCGGTATGTAATACTGGCCTTCGCCGCACGGCTCGCCGTCTACGCAGCCCATACCATACTCGAAATGCTTGCCGGGCGGGCAGGGCGGCCCCGCCACGCACCCGATTCCGCACTCGTAATGGAACCCATCGGGGCATTGAGGATCCTGCACGCATCCATATCCGTGGACAAAGTGCGTGCCTATCGGGCATCCATGCTCGTCGACGCAGCCGCGCTCGGGATCGTAGCAGTAGCCGGGCGGGCAGCCCACGCTCTGCACGCAGCCGCGCCCCGGTTCATAGTGCGATCCAGGCGGGCAGGCGAAGTCTACCACGCATCCCACCCCGGGTACCAGATGCGTACCCGGCGGGCAGCAGACAGGCTCGCACACGGGCGGGCATGTCGGCGGCGAAGGCGGGCACGGCGCAGGGGACGGCGGACAGGGCGCGGGGCAGGGTGGCGCGGGAGGCGGAGGACATGGCGGCGGGCAAGGCGGAGCGGGAGGCGGCGGGCAGGGCGGAGGGCAAGGCGGCGGGCAGGGCGGCATATCGGGCACGCAGCCGCATCCACGCTCGTAATGCATCCCGTCCGGACACCCGCGCTCGCACTCCGGGTCAACGCAGACAGGCGGGCAGGGATCGGGGGGCGGCGGAGGCGGCGTACCAGGACACGGCTCCGGATTCGGCCCGGAACCATCGGGTACGCAGCCAATCCCCCACACGAAATGTGTGCCGCTCGGGCAGAATGGCTGTTGATAACCGCCCGGACAGTACTGGCCTGGATATGAAGCGGGGTTCATGGGAGTCATGACTAAGCCCCTCCTGGTTCAGAATTGGGTAAGATCGGCGCGCGGGTTTCGTTATAATCAACGGAGTCGTCGGGCCGCGCCGAGCCGAATCCGTCATACGCGGAGTCGGGAGCTCTGGGTATCCACGGCGGCGCGGGACCTCCCGGCAGGGATAGGGATACTATATCGCCCACACACCCGCGCGTCCCCGGATCATAGCGCGCTCCAGGCGGACAGTCCCCAACCGGAGGCGGCGTATAGGGCGGGCCTCCTCCAGGCGGGCAGACGCAAGGCAAGCGTCCGCATCTCACGCAAGGCTGGCACGCGATATCCCCGACGCACACACACAGTTTCGGATCATAATGCGATCCCGGCGGGCACTGGCAGGGCGCGTCGCCTACGCATCCCATCTCCGGCACGAACGACGATCCCGGCGGGCACATCGGCGGCGGAGGCGGGGGGAAGGGCGGCGGCATTATCGGCGGGGGCATTATCGGGGGCGGCATGGGCGGGAATATCGGGAACACCGGCGGGCATGGGCACTGCGGGTAGGGATACGGCGGCCAAGGCCACGACCCGGTAGGCAGAGGCTCCGTCGGCCACATACACCCATTGCCACAGGTCACGTTGATGTTGAGGTTGATCGTGCCGCCGAAGCCGGGGCCGTACCATCCCCAAGTCGGACCAGTCGGGTACCGGCTGTCGTCGCAGTCGTCGTCGCAATCGTTCAGCACGCATCCAACGCCCGGGACATACCGCGAATCGGGCGGACACGGGCTGTCGCAAGGCCCGCACACGGGATTGGGGGTTGTGACGCATCCGTATCCCGGCACGAACTTCGCGCCAGGCGGGCACGGCCTCGACGACGAAGCCAGCCTTGAGCCGCCGTTCATCACGCATCCAACGCCGGATACAAAGTGCGATCCAGGCGGGCACGGGGTGATCGGGCAGTTCGGGCCTTGCCCCAGTATGCATCCAACGCCGGGCATGAAGTACGATCCAGGCGGGCACACGGGAGCGTCCGGGCCGTTCGGGCGGTATACGCTGCCCACGCCGGGGATGAATACCGTATCCTCCGGATCGAACCCGCCGCCCATCACGCAGCCAATGCCGGGCAGCCGCCTGAACCCTGTCGGGCAGATCAACGCGTCGTACACGCATCCCACGCCTGGAGCCATGCGCGAACCAGTCGGGCACAGCGAGCCTTCCGGTCCGGAGACCCCGCATACGCAGCCTACGCCGGGCACATAGAAGGTACCGTCGGGGCACTGCGCGTCCGCGCATACGCAGCCGATCTCGGGCATGTATACCGATCCGTCCGGGCAGGTTCCTCCAAGCCCGATATCATCCACGCATCCGATACCCGGCGTGTAGACCAACCCGTCGCCGCACAGCGCGGTCGGTCCGGTCGGGCTGAATATGGGCATCGTATCAGGGCCGTATACGCATCCCACGCCGGGCACATAGTAGAACGCACCCGGGCAGGAGCCGTCGCTCCTTACATAACCGATACCTTCCAGAGGGAATATGTTATCGTCCTGCGGCGCGTCGTTCCATACCCAACCCACTCCGGGCACGCGGCGCGAACCGGTCGGTCCGTCCTCGCAGCCGCATAATTCCGGCCCGACGACGCAGCCGACCCCCGCGACATAATACGATCCCGCAGGGCAAACGCCCGTCAGGCTGACGCAGCCTATGCCGGGAATGTACATCGAGCCGTCGGGGCAGTCGCATCCGTCCGCGACGCAGCCTATGCCGGGCACAAGGTGGCTGCCTGGCACGCAAGCGTCCTCATCCGAACGCTGAGCGCGGACGCATCCCACTCCTGTAATATATGTGCAGCCGTCGGGACACGTGACCCCGGTAGCGCCCGTATCCGCCACGCATCCCACCCCCGGCTGGAAGCGCATGCCGTCCGCGCAGAACAGGTCTGTGCAAACGCAGCCTATGCCGGGCAGATACCGCATGCCTTCGGGGCAGGTATCGCACTCGACGGCGGCGGGGCCGTATACGCAGCCGATCCCCGGCACGTAATAGCTATCCGGCGGGCATTCAGCAGGCCCGAACACGCAGCCGTAACCCGGCTCAAAGTGGAAACCGTCCGGGCAGTCCTCGCCGTACTCGTGATCGAGCACGCAGCCTATGCCCTCAACGAAGTGCGAGTCGGGCGGGCAGACGGGGTGCGCCGGCCCGGGCACGCAGCCCTGCCCCGCTTCATAATGATACCCCGGCCTGCACGTCGGTCCCCATACGCATGTGCCCATCGCGGGCTCGTAGTGCATGTGCTCCGGGCAGGTATCGATTACGCACATCTCCAGTTCCGGGTTGTAATACTGACCCGGAGGGCAATGCCGCTCCCGAGGCGCGGGCGGCGAGATCACGCAGCCGTAGCCCGGTTCATAATGCCAGCCGTCGGGGCACTTATGCGCGCGCTCGGGCACGGAGTGATTCCATACGCAGCCGTACTCCGGCACGAAGTGCCAGCCGGGAGGACAATCCTCCGCCGCGTCCGATCCGTTCCACACGCAGCCGTATCCCACCACGAAATGCCAGCCCGCGGGACAGCATCCTGGGGATTGGGTATCTATATCCAGCACGCAGCCGCGCCCCGGCTCGAAGTGCGAGCCTTGCGGGCACTCGACATTCTGGTCGGGCACGCACCCGATCCCCGGCTCGAAATGCATGCCGGGCGGGCAGGTGTACCGCGCGTCGGGCACGCAGCCATAACCAGGCTCGTAATGCGTGCCGGGCGGGCAGTAGTGCGGGACGGCAAGCGGCGGCGATGTATATGGAGTGACGGACGACGCTAACTGCTCTGCGGCGACCAGCTCCGGAGCGGGAGGAGGCGGCGCGGGCGGCGCGAGCGGAGTCTGCGGCATAGGCGGCGCGGGCGCGAAATCCTCGTCGGGCACGCAAATGCCTAGAACAGGATCGTAACGCGTGCCCGGCGGGCACTGCGCCGCAGGCGGAGGCGACGGAGCCGGCGGAGGCGGAAGAGGTAGATCCGGCGCGCCCGATAGCGGCGGGCCGCCCTGCGCGGAGAATGGCGGGAACCACGTCACGTTGCCGTGCGCGAGAGCGGGCGACGCTTGCGCGAGTCCGTAAGGATCCTGCGTTGGCGGCGGCGGAGCGCCGCCATACGTATCCGCGTACGCGCCGCCGCCCGGAGCATACGCGGGCGCGCCGGGCGCGGGTTCGCCGTAATAGCCCGCCGCGCCATACGCACCGCCATACGCGCCGCCATACGCGCCGGCGTTCTGGTATCCGTATCCGTAAGGATCCCCGCCATACGCGAGACCAGGCTGCTGCCAGGCGGCGCTGTTCAGATCCGCGCCCTGGTAAGGCGGCGCGGCTCCCGGCTGGTACAACGAACCCGGACCGTAGTTCATGCCACTACTTTGATCAAACATGGCGCCTCCTGACAACCGGCCGGCCGCCTCGCGCAGCGTCCGAACCTGCTTATACCTATACAGCGGCTGCACCCGCCGCGGCGTTCGTTCTTTGAACCGATCACACTAACTTCCGGCTTCCGGCTCGTGCCGAGTATTCAAAAAGGGACGGGCTGTGAATGCGCGGCGCGGTGTTTTCCCGCTCCGCGCGAGGCGCGCGGGGGACACGCTCCCGCTTCCGCGCCGTCCCTGAATCCCAAGAAATCCCGCCTTGCGCTTGACTTTTTCCTATGCCAGACGCCATCTATATCAACCCTTCCAAATGATCCTGCGCCGAAATCTATGCGGAAAAGGCTGGCTGTAAGCCTATTTTCGCGCCGCGCGGCGATCAACGCGCGAGTACGCGCGCAATACCGGGGGACAAAGGGAAAATAAGCGAAACCGCCGCTTCGGGCAAACAACCCACGCGAACCGGGAGAGCCGCCCTGCGCCTCCGCGATTTCCACGGACAAAAAAGCCGGAGAAGGCGCGTCCTTCTCCGGCTTAATATTTCGGGTTGATCTTCGCCCGGCGGCTCTTACGGCTCGACAACCGAACCGAAACTGATATCCCCTTGCGCCGCTCTTACCAATCCGTCGGGTTCCTTAAGCCCGAACACGCGGATCATCGGCACGCGGTTGTCGCGGCATAATACCAGAGCGGTCATATCCATCACGCCTAGATTCCTCGATATGGCTTGATCGTATGTAAGCCGGGGCAGCATCACGGCGCCGGGGTGCTTGTTCGGATCTTTATCGTACACGCCGTCGACATTCTTTGCCAGCAGGATCATATCGGCCTTCAGTTCGACGGCGCGCAGCGCCACACCCGTATCCGTGCTGAAGAATGGATGTCCCGTTCCACCGGCAAGCAGGACTATCTCCCCGGCGTTCAGAGCGGCCTGCGCTCCGCGCTGGGTGAACGGCTCCGCGAACCTGGGAACGTCGAACGCGCATAACGTCCTCGCCTTCGCTCCGGCGCGGATCAGCGCGTCCTGCATCTGCAGCGCGTTCATCAGCGTGCCCGTCATGCCTATGTGATCCGCCGCGACCGGGCTTACCCTCTCCGCTCCGCCGCGTCTGCCGCGCCATAGATTCCCCGCGCCTATCACCACTCCCAGTTGAACCCCGCCGTCCGCGATAGTTTTGAGCGATCGCGCGGACTCGTCGAACCGATCCAGATCGAACAGCGTTCCATTCCTGCCCAGCGCCTCGCCGGACAGTTTTACCAATACGCGTCTCATCATGTCGCCCTCCCGTAAAAAAACGGGCGATCGCCGATCGCCCGTCTATCTGTCGCTTCCGCCGGTTTACGCCTGGCCGGCCATTTGCCTGGCTACTTCCGCAACAAAATCGTCCTCGCGTTTTTGCATGCCTTCGCCGCGCTCGTAGCGGACGAACCTGCGCACGCTGATCTTCTCGCCTATCGCGGCTGTCGCGTCGGCGATAAGCCCTTTCACGGTCTTATCGGGATCCTTGACGAACGGCTGCTCCAACAGGCAGTTCTCCACATAGAATTTGGATATGCGACCCTCTACCATGCGGTCGACTATGTTCGCGGGCTTGCCCTCGTTGAGGGCTTGGGCGCGCAGTATCTCTTTTTCCTTTTCGATATCCTCGGCGGATACTTCGGATTTATCCAGGTACTGCGGGTTAGCCGCGGCTATCTGCAGCGCGATATCGTGCACGAGGCTCTTGAACGCGTCGGTCTTCGCTACGAAGTCCGTCTCGCAGTTGACCTCCACGAGAACGCCAATCTTGCCGTTCATGTGGATATATGAATCGACCAGCCCTTCGGCTGCTATGCGTCCGGCCTTCTTGGCGGCTGCCGCCAGTCCTTTTTCGCGGAGTATGGCTATGGCTTTATCCGCGTCGCCGTTCGTTTCGGTAAGAGCTTTTTTGCAGTCGAGGATGCCCGCTCCCGTGCGTTCGCGCAGTTCCTTGACCATTGCGCCGGTGATCTCCATAAGCGTCCCTCCTAAACAAAATATCTATCGTAAGCTTACAGGCCGGCCGCCAGTTCGTCCGGCTCCATCTGTTCGCCCTGCTTGCCCTCGAGGATCGCGTCGGCCATTTTCCCGGATATCAGTTTGACCGCGCGGATAGCGTCGTCGTTGCCGGGGATGATATGGTCGATCTCGTCGGGATCGCAGTTGGTGTCCACGATCGCGACGATCGGGATTTTGAGTATGCGCGCCTCGCTGACCGCGATGGCTTCCTGCCTGGGATCGACCACGAACAGCGCGCCGGGCAGTTTCTTCATCTCGCGGATGCCGCCCAGGTTGGTTTCCAGTTTCTCGCGCTCGTGCTGCAGTTTGATGACTTCCTTCTTGGGCAGCACGTCGAACTGTCCGGTCTTTTCCATCTGGTCGATGCGGTTGAGCCGATCCACGCGGGTGCGGATGGTGCGGAAGTTGGTGAGCATGCCGCCCAGCCAGCGCTTATTCACGTAGAACATATTGCAGCGGCGGGCTTCCTGCTCGATGGATTCCTGCGCCTGTTTCTTTGTGCCCACGAACAGCACGGACTTGCCTTCCATCGCCACGTCGCGCAGGAACAGGTACGCCTCGTCGATCTTGCGCACGGTCTTTTGCAGGTCGATGATGTAGATGCCGTTGCGCTCGGTGAAGATATACGGGGCCATTTTGGGGTTCCAGCGGCGGGTCTGGTGCCCGAAGTGCACACCCGCCTCTAGAAGCTGTTTCATTGATATAACAGCCATGTCAGCGCCTCCCATCGTTTTTATGCCACCCCGCGCGTCATGTCAGCCTCAAGCCTTCGCGAAACAGGCACGATAAGGCCGATCGGCGCGGGTGCGTGATCGGGTGATAGTATACCCCATCCAGGGGGAATTAGCAAGGGTGAAATTACGGCGGAGTTGTTCGGTGGGGAGATGCTGTTTGATGGTG
>JAIRSO010000042.1 GCA_031255415.1 Oscillospiraceae bacterium | reverse complement strand
CCGGTCGAGAGTCCGTTAATCGCCGCGTAGGCTTGCGCCATGCCTAGGAATCCCATCGTGTAGGGATTCTGCGCCATTGCCGCCTTCAGCGATCCATCCTCCAGAAGCCCGAGAATCGCGTCGGACTTGTCGAACCCGACTCCCACGATCGAATCGCTCGCGTCCGCCGCCTTGATGGCGTTGCCGACCCCGACCGTGGAGCCTTCGTTCGCGCCAAACAATCCGGCGAGATCCGGATTCGCGTTGATGAAGTTCGTCGCGGCTTCCTGCGAGGCCGCTGCGTCGCCATCCTTGTATTCCGTTTCCAGCACGGTGAAGCGTCCGTCCGCCGCGATCGCGTCGCGGAATCCGCCCTCGCGCTGCATGGTCGAGTTTGTAGCCGTGTTGACGCTGATGATACCGATCGTCCCGGACTCAACGCCGGCCGCGTCCAAGTCCGCCAGCATCGTCTGCCCAGCCAGCTTGCCCGCGTTGTAATTGTCGGTGGAAAGCGTGGCTATGGCGGGCTCGTTCGCGCCGGAGTCCACGTAGATGATCTTTACGCCGGCGGTTTTGGCTTCCTGAATAGCCATCGAGATTGCCACCGGATCGTTGGCGGCCAGCAGAATCAACTGCGCGCCGTCCGAAACCGCGTTGTTCAGCGCCTCGATCTGCTGCGCGTTGTCCTTCGTTTCGGGCGCGTCCCACTTGTAATCGAGACCCAGCGCCGCAGCCATGTCCTTCGCGCCTTGATCCACCGCCACCCAGTGCTGATCCATGCGATCCATCGTGATCAGATAGACCAGTTCGCCTTCCGCGGACGCCGCCGCCGCAAAGCTCAGCAGCATCAGCGCGCACAACGCGAGTGTGACCAATCTCTTCATCATGCAACCCTCCCTATTATTCGAGCGGGGATATCGCGCGGCCCCGCCTCCGCGACCTCAACGCGCCTTCGCGCGGAAAGTCCGTTAAACACTCGTAGATGAAACCCCTTCGGCTTGCGTCGGCGGCTTTTTGCGTCCAATGCCGAACAGCCTACGCACGTCCAGTATGCTCCCGCGCGCGACGCGGTCGATCAGCACGGATATGATCACCACTACGCCGATGACGATGTTCTTGAGCGCCTGCGGCGCGCCGGCAAACTGCAGTCCGTTGTTGAGCACGCCCCATATGCACGATCCAATCACCGTGCCGAAGAGCAGCCCCTGCCCGCCCATCGTGCTAACCCCGCCTATGACCGACGCGGCGACGGCGTTCAACTCATAGCCGTTGCCCGCGTCCATCGCGCCCATGCCGCTCATGGCGGTGAGGATCAGCCCCACCACGCACGCCATGAAGGAGCTGACCACATATACGGTGGTCTCGCTAGCGGCGACGTTAACGCCGGAAAACTTCGCCGCCTCATAGTTACTGCCGATGGCGTAGATATGCCGACCCGTCCGCGTTCGAGACAGGATGAAGTTGAACGCCGCGAACAGTATCAGCGCGATCCACAGCGGCGCGAAGTAACCCAGAAATTTACCGTAGTAAAAGAGATTGCGGAAGCCTTGCGAGGCGATGCCGTCCGTATTGCGGTTGTTGTTGACCCACTGCGCCACTCCGCGCGCGATGATCATGGTGCCCAGAGTGGCGATGAACGGCGGGAGCTTCGCGCGTGATACGAGCGTGCCGTTAATGAAACCCACCGCCAAGCAGCAGAGCATGGTGATCAGCGTCGCGGGGAATGGATTCATACCCGCCCGAGTCATTAGCGTGGCGGAGATCATGCTGCTCATACCCACGACCGAGCCGATCGATAGATCGATCCCCGCCGTTATCAACACGAACGACTGCCCCACGCCGATGATCAAGATGGGCGACACCTGCCGCAACAGTTCCGTGACGTTGCGTCGGGACACAAAGTTCCGGTTGACCAGCGCGAACGTCAGAAACATCAGCGCGAGAGCCGCCGAAACGGATACCACCTGCCCCACGCCGCGCTTGCCCATGAATCCCCTTATTCTCCCGCTCAATGCCGCGTCAGACCGCACGCGCATCATCCCCTTCCGCTTTGGCGGAAAAACGGGTCGCAGCCGCCATGATTTTCTCCTGCGTGGCCTCGCCCCGCGTAAACTCGCCCGTCACGCGCCCCTCGCACATCACCAGCACCCGATCCGCCATACCCAGCACCTCCGGCATCTCGCTGGACACGAACAGCACGCCCAAGCCCTGCGTTTTCATCCGGTTCATCAGGTTGTAGATCTCGACCTTCGCGGCTACGTCCACGCCCCGCGTCGGCTCGTCAAAGAGGAATACTCTCGCGTCGCGAACCAGCCACTTAGCCACGACCACCTTCTGCTGATTCCCGCCGGACAGGTTCTTAGCGTCCTGAGTCTGCGAGGGGGTCTTGATCTTCAGCTCGTCGATAGCCCGCGCCGCCGTCTCTCGCTCCTTCGTCCTGCGCACAACGCCCAGCCTCGCGCTTAGCCGATCCAGGTTAGCCAGCGCGATGTTCTCGCGCAGCGAGAGATTTACGCATAAGCCTTCCTTCTTACGATCCTCCGGCACGCAGACCATTCCGCCTCGAATAGCGTCGCGCGGGGAGCGGATCGGGGTTAACTCGCCGTCCAGGTACACGCGCCCATCCAGCAGCGGGTCAGCGCCGAACAGCGCGCGCATTAGTTCGGTGCGCCCCGCGCCCATCAGCCCGGCGAAGCCCAGTATCTCGCCCCGGTACAGCGAGAAGCTTACCCCGCGCACCGCGTTCGTCGTCACGTTTTCCACGCGCAGGATCTCTTTGCCCCGCTCCGCGCGCACCGTCGGGAATTTCTCCTTGATCTCTCTGCCGACCATCCGCTCGATGATCTGCGGGATGGTCGTCTCCCGGAAATTCATGGTCGAGACGAAGCGCCCGTCGCGCAGTATCGTCACGCGATCCGCGATGGCTGACAATTCCTCTAGCCGATGCGATATATACACCACGCCGCACCCCGACGCTTTCAGTTCGCGGATGATGCGGTTCAGCTCGTCCACCTCGCGCGCGGTCAGCGCGGACGTGGGTTCATCCATCACGATGACGCGGCAGTCCATGGACAGCGCCTTGACGATCTCCACCATCTGCTGTTTGGACACGGGCAGTTTTCCCAGCAGGGTTTCCGGCGTGACGTCAAGCCGCAGCCGCTCCAGCATTTCAGCCGCGCGCGCGTTCATCCATCGTTGTTTGAGCGTGCCCGCGCGCGAGGCTTCCCTGCCCAGGAAGATATTCTCCGCGACGGTCAAGTGCTGGCACATATTTAGTTCCTGATGGATGATCGCCACGCCCATCTCGCGCGCGCGTTTTGGCGTGAGCCGGTCGGCGCGCTTGCCGCGAATCTCGATCACGCCAGAGTCCGGCTCGTGGATGCCCGAGAGCGCCTTCATGAGCGTGGATTTACCCGCGCCGTTTTCGCCAAGCAGCGCGTGCGCCTCGCCCGCGTACAGGTCGAAGGAGACGTTATCCAACGCTTTCACGCCAGGGAAGGATTTGGTTACGCCGCGCATGCGCACAAGCAGTTCCGGCATGATCGCCTCCCGTGAAAACACGCGCCGCGCTTGCGCGGCCTTGTTAATATCCAATATGAATTATACCGCGCGTTTGGTCGGAATGCAAGAGCGCGAAAGCAGTTTGATGGGTTTTCTAGAAAAATTCGGCTGGGGGGGGTTAGCCGTAAGCATTGCCTCGACTTCCTATTTGATATAACTTATCACCATTCAATTAATTGTGAACCAGCTCCGGCAGTTCCCGATTAAGATCGACATGTGTAGCGGAATGTGATAGTATACGGATTGGAGTGTTGGGAGGATGGCTATAGTAGGAGGATATGCTTTATGGCGCGGAGTCGCAGCAATGGGCGGACTGTCATGTGACGCCGCCATGAGCGAAACGCGGAACATGGGAGTTCGATCATGTCCGCGTTTATATAGCGCCTGGTTAGATAAGCCGCGGATTCATGTTTGTCCAAAGTGCTCTACCCTTCTGAAATACCTATATCCTAAAACACAAATCGGAAGGAAGTACGCGCACCAAATCTCAAGTATAACCGTTCCGACAACATTACTTGTGCCCGGAGTAAAAATCGGGAACATCGGCATGAGTAAGCAAGGCAAAAAGAATATACCATGCGTCAACAGCATGCCTCTGAGTATTTTATCGCCTTTCCCTTTTGAATCCACTGTGAAGGCTATGAAAAAGGTCGATAGTCCCATAAACGCGTAGCCGAG
>JAIRSO010000039.1 GCA_031255415.1 Oscillospiraceae bacterium | reverse complement strand
AGCTTGGTCTGCATGCTGACGATTTCCGCCGTGACGCCCTGCTCGCGCTCCTCCAGCAGCTCTCCCACGCACATTATGGGGATAAGCCCGCTTTTTAGCGCCTGCCTGACCTTGAGGTTGACGCTACCGTCCGTCTCGTTGTAATATTGCCTGCGCTCGGAATGGCCGATAATAACGTATTCCACGCCCAGCGCCTTAAGCATATCGGCGGAAATCTCGCCGGTATACGCGCAGCTGTCGTGATAATCGAGGTTTTGCGCGCCGAGACGGATGTTTGAGCCCTCAAGCGCGCCCTTTGCCGCCGCGAGGCACGCGTAAGGGGGGCAGACTACCACTGTGGCGCGCGCGCCCGCCACAAGCGGCTTCAGCTCGTTTATCAGCCGCACCGCCTCGTCGGGAGTCTTGTTCATTTTCCAGTTTCCGGCTATTACAGGTGTTCTCATAATATAATACGATCCCCTTCCTGATTATTTATCATTGAGTGCCGCCACGCCGGGCAGCTCCTTGCCTTCCAGAAATTCCAGCGACGCGCCGCCGCCGGTGGAGATATGCGTTATCTTCCTCGCGAAACCCATCTGCTCGACGGCAGCCGCGCTGTCTCCGCCGCCAACTATCGTGACCCCGGTGCATTCAGCCATAGCGCGCGCGATCTCGCGAGTGCCCGTCGCGAACGTATCGAACTCGAACACGCCCATCGGCCCGTTCCATACCACCGTCCTGGCGCGGCTCACCTCAGCCGCGAATATCACGCGCGTCTTCGGGCCTATGTCCATGCCCTCGAACCCGTCCGGTATATCGTGCGAGTGAACCGTTATATGCATAGCGTCGTTGCTGAACTCGCTGGCGGCCTCGTTGTCGATCGGGAGCACCAGCCTCACGCCGTTATGCGCGGCCTTCTCCATCAACTCGCGGGCTAGCTCCACCTTATCTTCCTCGAGCAGCGACTTGCCTATCTTCCCGCCCAGCGCCTTTTGGAACGTGTATGCCATGCCGCCGCCGATCAGCAGCACGTCCACCTTGTCCAGCAGGTTGCGTATTACGCCTATTTTATCGGAGACCTTCTTCCCGCCCAGTATCGCTACGAACGGATGCTCCGGATTCTCCAGCGCCTTGCCCATCACGTCCAGTTCCTTCTTGATGAGGAAACCCGCGACGGAGGGCTTCAGGTAGCGCGTGACCCCCTCGGTGGAGGCGTGCGCGCGGTGCGCGGTGCCGAAAGCGTCGTTGACATATATCTCGGCTAGCCCGGCCAATTCCTTGGCGAACGCCGGATCGTTCTTTTCCTCCTCGGCGTGGAAGCGCAGGTTCTCCAGCAGTATGGCTTCGCCATTCTTCAGATTGGCGGCTAGCTCCTTAGCCGAAGGCCCGATCACGTCCTTGGCTAGCGGCACGTTCCTGCCCAGCAACTGCGTCAGCCGCGCCGCGACGGGCGCCAGCGAGTATTTCGGATCGGTCTTCCCCTTTGGGCGGCCCAGATGCGAGCATAGGATCAGCCGCGCGCCGTGGTCGAGCAGGTACTCGATCGTTGGCAGCGCGGCGGTGATGCGCGTATCGTCCGTTATGCGTCCCTTCTCGTCCTGCGGCACGTTGAAATCGCAGCGCGCAAGCGCCTTCCTGCCCTCCCAGGAGACGTCCTCGATCGTCATCTTGTTCATATCGCACACTCCTCATAACCCGTGTTGTTTTCTCGCAACCTCCAGATTATAACAGCTATCGCCCGTTAGGACAAGTCAAGCTCGATTTTATTCGACCCGTCCGACCACAGCCGTTCCAGGTTGTAGTACGCGCGCTCCTGCTCGTGGAACAGGTGGAGTATCACGTGCCCGAAGTCCGCGACGATCCAGCGTCCCTCGGCTGCTCCCTCCTTGCGGCGCGGCGCGATCCCGTCCTCCTCCAGCGTCTCGGTAAGCGAATCATACAGCGCGCGCACCGCCAGCGCGGAGCGCGCGGAGGCTATGACCATCGTATCCGCGATGATCGTAAGGCGCGACACGTCCAGCGCGAGTATATCCTCCGCGCGTTTGTCGCTCAGATGACGGGCGATCCTTTGGGTTAAGGCCATCGCGTATGGATCCATGCGTTCACTCTCCTTCGCTTGCCGTATGCGCGCGCGGGTTCGGGTTTTTTATCGATTCCAGGTATGATAGCGCGGACGCGGTATCCGGGTGCGGCGATTGCCCGCGCGAGAGGACATGCTTGATTACGCCGCGCATGCATGCCGCCGCCGCGCCTAATAAGTCCGCTCCAGCCAGGGCGCGTATGCAGGCTAGCCCGGGGTATGGTTTGCGGGTATCCTCTATCTTGTCCGCGAGATAGACGACTGTGTCCAGCTCCGTCATGCCGGCGCGGCCCGTGTTATGATGGCGGACGGCGCTGAGCACGTCCGGATCGGTCACGCCGAACCGTTCGCGCAGCATCGCCGCGCCCGTTATCGAGTGCAGCAGCCCCGCGTCGCTCCATCGACTTGGATCAGGCTCCACGCCCAGGCGCGCCGCCTCGCCGCGCATCGTTTCGATAGGTAAGTATTTCGCGCAGTCGTGCAGCAATCCTGCCAGCGCGGCCTTATCCTCTGGAACATTATGTATTTTCGCCAGTTCGGCGGACTTGCGCTCGACGGCTAGCGAGTGCTCGAACCGCCGCTTCGATAATGTGTCGCGCAGTATCGCTATCATGTCGGCGCGCGAGAGCGCGAGAGGAGGGTTATACAGCCTCACGCGGTCGATGTATTCCTGCACCGATGCTGTGGCGTATCGCTCGATCGACAGCCCGGCGCGGACTCTCGCGCGCAGTTCCGTTGATGATATATCCGGCAGCGCGGCCTCGATCCAGACGATCCGCGCCCCGTAATCGCGCCGTAATCCGCGCGCGGCGGACTCGGCCTCGACGCGGGACGTGCCCGCGCGTGGGAACACCGCGAATTCGCGCGTCCGCAGCAGTTCGTCCGCGCCTTTCCACTTATCCAGCGATAGCAGTAGATCAGCGCCGATCAGGTTTATGTAGGTTACTGGATCGGCTGGGGTATTGTTCGCGTATAGCCCGCGCATGGTATCCAGCGTGTAGGTTATACCGGGGCGGTTCGTCTCCGCGCCGCTCGCGCGTATGCGATCCTCGCCGCGCAGCATGGCCTCGACCATCGCCAGGCGTTCGGACGGGGACGCTTCCGGGGCTTGCTTATGGGGCGGTATGCCCAGCGGCATGAGCCAAACCTCGTCGATGGGCAGCGCGTCCAGCGCTGCGCGCGCTATCATCAGGTGCGCGATGTGCGGCGGATTGAACGTGCCGCCCAATATTCCTATCCCGCGAATGATTCCCGCCTCCCGTGCCGATAATACTAACAGTTATTATACACATTGGGAACGGGGGCGCAACCATGCAGCCGCTTGACAGGCCGACTCCGACCTCCGGCAGGATCGATCGGGTAGGGTTAAGGGTGATGCTTCTCGCGTTGAGCGTGGGATGGTTCTATCTGTTATGGGGCAAGCCGTGGCCGGCGCTTTCAGCCGGAGCGGCTCTTGGCGCGCTATGGATGCTGGCTATCCATCTAGGCGAAAAGAGGACGCTTGCCGCGCGAGAGACGAGCTTAAGGCGCAGGATCGGCGGACAGTTGGCGGTGGACTCGCTCACCCTTCAGTCCGCGACGAGCGCGGCGGCTAACGCCGCTACGTGGCTGAGCGGATTGCTCCCGCTCAGTGATTTCGAACAGGCTGACGGAGGGGTGATCGCGCGCTCCGACGATAGGCGCGTGTATATACAGTGCATCAGGAAACACGCTTCGTCGCGGGCGGGGCGGGACGACGTGCTGGGCACGGTAAGGGCGGCTCGGGAGCATGGCGTCGACGTATGCGTTGTGTGCGCGACGTGTCCGTTCGCGAGCGAGGCGGTCTTGCTCGCGGAGGAGGTTCAGCCCCGCACCCGCCTGCTGGGCCGCGAGGGATTGATCCGCATCGCGGGAGCCGCCGCTCCGGCTACCGACGAACAGCTTCAGGAGTTAGGCAGACGACAGCGCAAGCGGCGTTTCGATCCGTCGCTATGGAAAGCGCGTCTGCTCCAGCCCGGCAAGGGCAAGCGCTATGGTTTGTACGGCCTGGGCATGCTGGCGATGCTGATCATGACGCGGCACTGGGCGTATATACTGCCCTCGGCTGTGTGCCTGCTGCTGTTCTATTTGAGCAGGAGGGGCGACGGCAAGACGTTTGAATTGTAAGGGGTGATGTTTTTCCGATCGCGTCCGCGCATAAGCCGCTTGACTACGGCATACGAATGAAGTATATTCGTAGTTACTAATAAAATTAAGGAGGCAGTATGGCGGCTTCAAAGAACGCGGCGGTGGTCGGGAATGGATGCGTGGCGTGCGGCGCGTGCGCTAAGGTTTGTCCCAAGAAGGCGGTGCGCGTACTGCGAGGGGTGCGCGCCGTTGTCGATCCGGAGCGGTGCGTCGGGTGCGGCAAATGCGCGAGGACCTGCCCGGCTGGAGTGATCGTGATGGCTAGGAGGGATTCGCTGTGAAAAAACATTGGTATGATTACCTATGGATCGCGGAGATAGTCTATCTGGGGTTGGGGATGTTCAATATCCTGTTCGCGTGGCTGGGGATGGTATTCTTCATCACGCCGCTGGTAGTGGCGATAGCGGGCGGGGGCAAGTCGTATTGCAATCGATACTGCGGCAGAGGCCAACTGCTGGACGTGCTGGGCGGGAAACTGCGCCTGTCCCGGAACGTCCCGCCTCCGGCGTGGCTGAGATCCAAATGGTTCCGCTATGGTTTCCTGACATTTTTCATGGCGATGTTTGGCTGGATGGTGTATAATACGTACAAGGTGTTCAGCGGAATGCCTCTGCGGCAAGCCGTCTCGCTGTTGTGGGTGTTCAAGCTGCCTTGGCTCTGGGCGGATGTGGACGCTGTAGCGCCGTGGGCCGCGCAGTTCGCGTATGGGTTCTTTGGCGTGATGCTGACCTCGAGCACGCTGGGGCTTGCGACGATGGCGCTGTTCCGTCCGCGCTCCTGGTGCGTCTACTGCCCGATGGGAACCATGACGCAGGGTATCTGCACGCTGAAACACGGGAAGGGGATCGGTATAATTGGAAGAACAGGCGAAGAAAGCGGCGGAACTGCTGAAACTGCTGGGCAACGAGAATCGGCTGCTGATACTCTGCGCGCTGATTGACGGTCCGCGCACAGTAAGTCATATCCATAGCCGTATCCCGCGAATCACCCAGTCCGCGCTGTCCCAGCATCTCACGCTGCTCAAAGCGTCCGGGGTTCTCGAGTCCGAGCGCGCGGGCATGAACACGGAGTATCACATTGCCGATAACAGGGTGGTCGCGCTGATGGGATCGCTGAAGGAGCATTTCTGCGGCGAGTGAACAAGCCGGACGGATGATGGCCGGATAGGAAGGTGCGCGTATGAAAATTCTCATTACCGCGTTTGAGCCGTTTGGAGGCGAGTCCGTCAACCCCGCGCGGGAGGCGTTGCTGGCTCTGCCCGTCTGCGTCCAAGGCGCGCAGATCGTCAAGGCGGTCATACCCACCGTGTTCGGCGAAGCCATCGACGCGGCGCGCCGCGCGATCCTCGATCATAAGCCCGACGCGGTGCTGTGCGTCGGACAGGCGGGAGGCCGCGCGGATATGTCCATCGAGCGCGTCGGGATCAATATCAACGACGCGCGCATCGCCGATAATAAAGGAAGCCAGCCGATAGATCAGCACACAGCGCCGGACGGGCCGGCCGCGTACTTCGCGACGCTGCCCGTAAAAGAGATCTCGCGCGCGATGAAGGACGGCGGAGTGCCCGCGTCCATATCGAACACGGCTGGCGCGTTCGTCTGCAACCATCTGATGTACGGCGTGCTGGATTGCCTCGCGCGCGAACTACCCGGGAGCGTCGGCGGGTTCATCCATGTACCCTACGTCCCAGAACAGGCCGCGGCTAAATCACCGTCCCCGCCGTCTATGTCGCTGGAGTACATAACGCGCGGGCTGGTCATCGCGCTGGAGACCATCGTGAAACACTGGGAGGCGAACCTCGACGGGCGTTGACATACGCGCGGGCACAATGAACGACTCGGGCGATATCCTCGCTCACGATCGATGGATCACCGACGAGCGTCTGAGCGGCGTGATCGGCTGCGGCGCTTGTTTGGTCTGCCGCGAAGACGGCGCGTTCGCTGGATGGATGCGTTGGAATTGGTTATGGGAGAACACGCCGTTCCTGAACGAGATGTACCTGCTCGAGCCGTACAGGGGCAAGGGCTACGGGCGGCTGATGATGAGCGAGTGGGAGCGCCTCATGATCGTCCAGGGTTACAGGCTGGCTATGGTCTCCACCCAGCAAAACGAATACGCGCAGCACTTTTATGAGCACATAGGATACCGCGCGGTCGGAGGGTTCGTTCAACAGAATGGCGACTATGAGATAATCATGACTAAGAGTCTAGCGGTTGATTGACGGTGCGCGGCGCTCAAGCGGCCTCCCGCGATCCGGACAACGCCGGGGAGTTTTCACCCCCCGACTATTGTCCGCGCGCCGTTGCGGCGCTATCGCGTCTTATCACCAATCCTTTACGGAACCGTCGCGTCCCCTTAGCATGGGCTGGGTGCGCGGCTTGAAATCGCCGCACGCGCTTATCAGCGCTTCCTCGTCCACGTCCATGCCTAGCCCGGGGCCTTGCGGCGGCAGTACATAACCATCCTTAACGCTGGGCCACGGCGAACAATACCGATACTGCCCGGGATGTATATTCTTCGGATTCGCGTAGACCGCCTCTACGACGGGCACGTTGTCGATCGTGAACGCCGTATGTAGGCACGCTGTCATCGCCAGCGGGCCTTGGGTATTGTGCGGCACGACCCCGATGTAATAGGTTTCAGCCAGAGCGGCGATCTTCTTCATCTCGCTGACTCCGCCGCAGTGGCATATGTCCGGCCTCACATAATCAAGATACTGATTGACTATCACGTCCCGGAAGTCGAAACGGTTGTGGTAACGCTCGCCAGCCGCCAGCGGCAGACGGCTTTGGGCGCGAAGATTGCGCAGCGCCTCTGTGTTCTCCTGCCGGATCGGATCCTCTATGAAAAATGGATGATACGGTTCGCATCTTTGCGCCAGCTTGATTGCCCACACCGGATCATACCGGCCGTGGCACTCCACGATGATATCAACGCCGGAGCCGACAGCCTCGCGGATCGCGGCTAGGTACTCCACCTGTTCGTTGACCCCTCTGTCCATATCGAACGCGCGTACGGGATCCCAGTTGTGGAAACCCCTGTAGCGGATCATCGTCACGCCGGTTCCGGCTAACTCTTTGGCGTTGGCGGCGATCTCCCGCGCCGACTTCCCGCTGACGTGCCCGTATACCCGCAGTTTATCGTGAGCCAGTCCGCCCAATAACTGATACAGCGGCTTGCCGCACGCCTTGGCCTTGATATCCCACAGCGCCATGTCCACGCCGCTTATCGCCGCCATGTGGCTGGGCCCGCCGCGCATGAACATGTCCCGGAACAGCGACTGCCAGATCAGTTCGATGCGCTCCGGATCTTGTCCGATCAGATACAGGCGCATATCCCGAAGCATCCCCGCGACGGACTGGGGCATGTATATCACGCTGGGTTCGCCCCAGCCGAACAGCCCCTCGTCGGTCTCGATCTTTACGTATACGTCCGTGGACGGCGCAAGGTATACCTTTACGTCGGTTATCTTCATAGCGCGGCCTCCCTTATACTATCGTAAGCGGTTCGACGGAACCGCGTCGGGGTTAGTTTCATTAAATGAAACAACGTTTTACAATGTAAATTGTATCACATGGACGCGATTGTGTCAACGCTGCGGCGGAGGGTTTCGCCGCCCGTGTGTATCGCAAACGATTGGGCGCCGCGTCGATCGTTTATAAATATGACGGCGGGCGGGGTATTCTCATTGAACCAAACGCCTCCGTTGTGTATAATATTGTTATTACAATTTATGGAGGCTGACTATATGAATGCGTTTCCGCCAGAGCTGGCGCCGCTGCTTGCTCCGCCCGACGTTCACAGTTTTCGGCGCGTGTTATGCGTGCAACCGCATCCGGACGACGTTGAGATCGGTATGGGCGGGATTGTCGCCGCGCTGGCGGATTCCGGCTGCCATGTCGCCTACCTGACCGCCACGAACGGCGATAGGGGCAACATCGACGTCAACGCGTCGCCGGAACAGACCGCGGCCATACGCCGCCGCGAGGCTGAAGCGGCAGGCCGCCACTTGGGCGCGTCCGAGTTCATATTCCTCGATCACGGCGACGCGACGCTTTGCGAGATACTCCCCCTGTCCGTTGAAATCGCGCGCGCGATACGCCGGGTCAAGCCGGACGCGTTGTTCTGTCCCGATCCATGGCTTCCTTACGAGAGCCATCTCGATCATATTATAACGGGCAGAGCGGCGGCTAACGCGTTCATGATCTGCGGCGGACGCGGCATTGGCGACGAGCCTGGCGTCGCGCCGCATCCCGTCCCCGCGATCGGATACTATTTCACCGCGAAACCTAACGTAATAGTCGATATCACGCGGCACTTCGAGCGGAAGATGGAGTCCGTAGCCATCCATAAAAGCCAGATCGACGAGCGAACATTCGCGCTGTACCGCGCGTACTTCGAGGCGAGAGGGCGCGCGCTCGGAGCGCGGCGCGGCTTTGGGATAGGCGAGGGCGTGAAACTGCTGTCGCGTCTGCACGCGCACTGCTTCGCCGAAGCCGCCGACGTTTGATGAACGGAGGGATAACCATGGCGCGAGCCTATAACCGTCCGTGGCGTTACGCACTGGCGATGCTGGGCATGTCCGTAGCCGGATATATGTACCAGACATACGGTACGTATTACTACACCGATAAACTATACCTGCCGCTGTCGGCGATCGCTGTCGGGAATGTGTTCTTCACGATATGGGACGCGTTCAACGATCCGATCACGGGCGTGCTCTCCGACCGCACGCGCACGCGCTGGGGCAGGCGCAAGCCCTGGCTGATGGCCGCTATCCCGCTGTTCACGCTGTTCTCGATCCTGTTCTTCAGCCCGCCCGCCTCGCTGGGCAGCGGCGCGGCGCTGGCGGTATACTTTACGGTGTTCCTAATGCTGACCGAAACGGCTGGCACGATCGCGAACGTCAACTACCACTCGCTGCTGCCCGAGCTTTTCCGCGACGTGGGCGAACGCAACCGCGCGAACGCCATTCGCCAGGCGTTACAACTCGTCGGGATGATCGTCGGCGTGTCGCTGGTTCCGTTGATCGCGTCCGCGCTGGACTATCGGTTGACTGCGGTATTGCTGGGAGCCGCGAGCCTGGCCTTGCTGTTATACTCGATCCTTGGCTGCAAGGAGAGGCTGGACTTCAGCCAAACGCCCCAGCCCCGGCTGGCGGATTCGCTCAAGGCGCTGGCTGTCAACCGCAATTTTTGGTTCGTTTCGGTATCGCACTTCTTCTATCAGGCTACCAGCGGGCTGCTGCTGGCGGGGATACCTTTCTTCATTAAGTACGCGTTGGGTCTGCCCGATAGCGGCGCTACGTTCCTGTCGGCGGCGGTGTTCGTCACCGCGATACCCGCGATGTGGGTATGGTATAAGATTATCAACAGGATAGGCGCGCTTAAAACATGGCGCGCCGCGCTGATCTGGCTGGGCGTATCGCTGATACCGATGTATTTCGCGTCCGCGCTGGTTACGGCGTGCCTTGCCGGGACGATGCTGGGTATCGGTATCGCGGGTATCACCGCGAACCTGGATATGATCAACTCCGAGCTTATCGAAAGCGACGCGGAGCGGCATGGGGTCCGGCGAGAGGCTACGTTCTTCGCCGGGATCAGTTTTGTGACGAGGATATCGGGGGTGATCCGCACGGGCGTGTTTCTGATGCTGTCCTCGCTGTTCGGGTTTGTATCGGGCGAGAATCCCGGCGACGCGCCCGGAACAGCCGCGCGGTATATGATGACGGTGTTCCCGATAATCCTAATGGCGCTGTCCGCCGCCGCGTCGTTTATGGTGCGGTTCGACAAGGATATATCGTAATAAACTTGAACCCAGCGGACGATCTCTCCCGCGAACCGTCGCGGGGGAGATTTTTTCATCCGGAATCAATCATAATGATACCTATCGATCATATGTTGATAGAAACGGGCCGCGCGGCTGGATATCTATAGCGGCGCGGACGCTATCCTTCCCAGATTCTGTACATTCCGCGGGAAAAAGGAACAAGCCGCCGGCTTGTCTTCAAGAACGAGCGCGTCTTGATCCGAATAATGTAGAGCATCAGCGGGAGGTACGATGGTGATGGATCGCAATTATTATGGTGCTGACCAAACGCCGGATGAGGCGCGGGAGTCGTATTCGGGTTGGATGCGCGCGCCTTGGCCGCCCATCCCGCTCAACGAGTGCGAGGCAAGGAACGCGCAGGCCGCGCGGCGCGCGGACGGCGACGCCTGGGAAGATGATCCGAGGCTGAATAACGACGGGCAATACCAGCGTGAACGGCGCGGGCAGTCCGTCGATTCATCATATTATAATACGCAGGAAGACCGCCGGGACTTGGATGAACACGTTGCGTCGGCTTGGCTGCCGCTTGAAAACGCGCGCGTCGCCGACGCGGGCGAGAGTTTACCCTTGCCCGCGCGCCAGCGCGCCGCGGCGCGCGAAGATCCCGCCTGCGAGACTTACAACGGGCCGCTTAGCGAGTCGATAGACGCGGCTGTCCGTTATCCGGAACGGGACAGACAGCCGGGAGGCAAGTCGTTCCGACCTAAGCCGCCTTACCCTCCGGCGGAACCGTGTCCGGTTGATCCGCCGCTTTGTTATCCGCCGCACCCGGCGTATCCTGCGGAGCCGCCTTGCGCGCAGTGTCCGACCGATCCGGGTTATCCGCCCAGGCCGCCGCAGCCGCCTCAGCCTACTTATCCGCCGTGGCCGCCTAGGCCGCCGGAACCCCCGGCCTGGCCTACTAATCCGCCGTATTGGCCTACGATCGCGCCGCTTAGGCCGCCGGAGCCGCCGACTTGGCCTCCGAGGCCGCCGCAGCCGTGCCCGGATTGGCCTGAATGGCCATGCCCGTATCCGCCGTATCCACCGTGCCCGCCGGAGCCGCCGTGCCCGCCGGAACCGCCAGTACCGCCATACCCGCCGACGCCGCCGTGTCCGCCAGTACCGCCGACGCCACCGTGTCCGCCAGTACCGCCATACCCGCCGGAGCCGCCGTGTCCGCCGGAGCCGCCAGTACCGCCGTACCCACCGTGTCCGCCGGAACCGCCATTACCGCCGTGCCCCCCGGGACCTCCGTGCCCGCCGGGGCCGCCTGTCCCGCCAAGCCCGCCCTGACC
>JAIRSO010000033.1 GCA_031255415.1 Oscillospiraceae bacterium | reverse complement strand
TTTTAGGAAGTAGCTGCTCATGTACCCTATTTTCCCGCTATACTCGACCTTTGTCCATTCTCCGCCACGTTCCAGCGCCGTGACCAGCACGTTTACCGGAACCTTTTGCACAACGGAGTAATTAGTACCCGCGCCCCTGCGCAGGTTCACGTATGAGCCGCCGTTGGGGTTATATACTCTTAAATAATTGTCGGTCGGCTCACCGTACGCTACTGATACATACTTCGCCATCACATACCCGTTCTGGCCGCCGATGTTGACGCGGTACCACGACCCGATCGTCTCGTAGATGATCACGGGCGTGCCGGGCATGTACTGCCCCAGTATCGCGGACGCGCGGCTGGGCGTCGCGCGCAGATTCAGGCGCGAGCCGTTCGTCTTGACATACGCGTAAGCGGAGCCAGGCTTCGGGCTTACGGGAACGGGTTTGGGCGCGGGCTTGCTGGCGGACAGATACTGCGCGTCCATGTACCCCACGCAGTAGTTGACCGACACCTTGTACCACGACCTTCCGTATTGCAGAACGGTCACGGCCGTGCCCGGACGGTACGACGCGATGACGGACGCTTCATAGGACGGCGCGCTGCGCAGGTTCAGGCCGCTGCCGTTGGGGGTATCCACGTAGAGAACGCCGCCCCTGCCGACGCTCGAGGCCAGCGCGCCACCCGCGGGAATCAACAGCGCCAGCGTCAGCGCCGCCGCCAGTACCCGGAACCACTTTGTCTTCGCCATGTTCATTGCCCCTCCTTAAACCTCCTCATGATAATTATGTTAACATTTGTGAACCTTGTTCCAGATCTGTGAACCTCCGGAAATGGTTCGCGCAAATACTTCCACGCGTTCCAAGTATTCCGTTGATTCACATATTTTATTAGACGAGGAATTGATTGGTTAGTTCCTAGCAATAGACTGGTAATATTTGTTCATTGTTGGGTTAAATCTGTCGAACTTTCTTAACGTCGAGGCGCGGGATCGCCTTGACTACCGCAAAAACTGATGTATAATATGCAGTAATTGAGTTTGGAATGCCACCAGAATCGCGGCGAGCGCCGCCGCCGGGAGGCAGTAATGCGCTTATATGATATGAAGACCAACCGCCTGGCAAACCCGCTGGGGTTCACGCTGGGCGTGCCGCGCGCGTCCTGGAAGGTTGATCAGGCCGACGGTTCGTCGCAGCGCTGGGCGCGCGTGCGAGTCGCGGCCGATCCGGACATGGGCGGCATACTGTACGACACGGGCGAGAGAGCGGAGCTGGACAGTCTGTGCGTTCCGCTGCCCGTTACGCTCGCGCCGCGAACGCGCTACTACTGGGACGCGCAGGTTGAGGACGATCAAGGCGGCTGCGTCCGATCCGATCCGGTATGGTTCGAGACGGGCAAGATGGACGAACCGTGGACCGCGCGATGGATCACCGCTCCGGCGGGATCGGTCAAAGGGGATCTGACGATCCGCCGGACGTTCAGCGCGGACAAGCCGATCCGCTCGGCGCGGATATACGCGGCGGGCGTAGGCCTGTACGAGCTGGAGCTGAACGGGTCAAAGGTCGGCGACGAGTTCTTCGCGCCGTTCTGTAACCAGTACGCCAAATGGATCCAGGTTCAGACATACGACGCGGACGCGCTGCTGAGGCGGGGCGAGAACACGCTATGCGCGCGTCTGGGCAACGGATGGTATATGGGCCGCTTCGGATTCCGCGACACGAGCAAGCTGGCGGGCGATACCCAGGCGCTGAAACTGGAACTGCATATTTATTATCAGGACGGCGCATACGAGGTCGTATCCACGCAGCCGGGATCGTGGATCGTGTCGGACTCTCCGTTCAGTAATGATAATATTTATGATGGAGAGACTTATGACGCGACGTTCCAGTCGAGCGTCGGCGTTCCGGCGGTCGAGTACGTCAATGATAAACTGGATCGCGCGGCGTTGATGGATCGGCTGTCGCCGCCCGTGAGAGCGGCGCGCAGGCTGAAACCCGCGTCCGTGTTCACGACCCCCGCCGGCGAGACCGTTCTGGATCTAGGGCAGGAGATCACCGGATACCTAGAGTTCAACGCGAGCATGCCGCGCGGGGCGCGCGTGCGGTTAAATTACTTCGAGTTGCTGCAGGACGGCAATGTCTTTCGCGATAATCTGCGCTCGGCGAAGCAGGAGTATCATTATATATCGGACGGCTCCGGCGAGGCTGTGCGCCCGAGGTTCACGTTCTACGGGTTCAGATACGTCCAGCTGATCGGGTTCGATAACCCCAAGCCGGGGGATTTTACAGGCGTGGTCATACACAGCGAGCTTCAGCGCACCGCCTGGTTTGAGTCAAGCAGCCCGAAGCTGAACCGGTTCGCCGAGAATGTGCTGTGGGGGCAGCTGGGCAACTTCCTCGACGTGCCGACCGACTGCCCGCAGAGGGATGAGCGCATGGGCTGGACCGGCGACGCGCAGGCGTTCGCGGGCACAGCGTGCTATCAGACCGACGCCGCGGCGTTTTATGACAAATATATGTATGACATGCTGATGGAACAGGAACTGCATGACGGAGCCGTGCCGCATACGGTGCCGTCGCTGCCGTTCCTGGGCGCCGCCGCGTGCGCGTGGGCGGACGCAGCGGCCGTCATCCCATGGACGGCGTATGTCTTCTATGGCGACAGGGCGCTGCTGACGAAGCAGTATCAAAACATGCAAGCATGGGTGGAGTGGCTCTATCGGCATGACGAGGCTAACGGCGGCGCCCGGTTATGGCGGGACGGCTCCCACTTCGGCGACTGGTTAGCGCCGGATACTAAGGACGGCAGTCCGAAAGGCGGTACCGACGACTACTTCCTCGCGTCGGCATATTACTACTATTCCGTGTCGCTGCTGACGAACGCCGCGCTAGCGCTGGGCAGGACGGAGGACGCGCTCAAGTACGGACAGCTTAAGGACGAGATCGTCCGCGCTCTGCGCCACGAATACTTCACGCCGGGCGGCGCGCTGGCGCAGACCACTCAAACCGGATACGTCATCAGCCTGTTCATGGACTTCGCGCCGCCTAATTCGCGCGAGAAACTGGCCGCCCTGCTTCGCCGCGAGTTCGATCAATCCAAGGGCAAACTGCGCACCGGGTTTGTGGGCACCGCGTACTTGTGCAGGACGCTGTGCGAGGCCGGCATGACCGATATCGCCTACTCGCTGCTGCTCAACGAGGAAATGCCCGGCTGGCTGTACGAGGTGGACATGGGCGCGACTACCGTCTGGGAACGCTGGAACGCGATACTCCCCGACGGACGCATATCGGACATAACGATGAACAGCCTTAACCATTATGCCTACGGAGCGGTTATGGAGTGGGTGTTCCGGGACGTGTGCGGCATTGCGCCGACCGAAGGCGCGCCAGGGTTCCGGAGCGCGTTGATCGCGCCGAAACCCGACAAGCGCCTGCCGTGCGCTTCGCTTAGATTCGAATCGCCGATAGGGCTGTACGTCTCGGATTGGGCGATAGAGGACGGCAGGTTCCGTTGGACGATCACGGTGCCGTTCGGCGGCACGGGCGACGTTGTATTCCCGGGCGCGGACGCGGACGCGCTGGCGGCGGCATACCCGCGCGTTAATATAATGAAGCGAAAGAACGGATCGGCGGCTGCTGTGCTGCCCGCCGGGACATACCGCTTCGAGTACGACGCTAGCGGGATCGCGTAATCGCGATAATTATCCTCAGGCGGCGTCCTTCGCGGGCGCCGCTTTCTTTGCGCCTAAGGCCTCCCAGCCGGATCGATTCCGCGAGTCCATCCCGCCGGGCGGCTCGTCCGTGTATGGAATCGACGCTTGCGCAAAAGTTTTTCGTAGCGGACTAAAAAATGTACAAAGCCGCCTTATAATTTTTAGCGGAACTCGCACCTGTTATTTTGAGCCGTTACATTGTATAATTAGATCAAGTCGAAGGCCAACGCTCCCGGTGAAGAATCCCTTCAGGGCGTGCCTTCAGTAAGGCGTTTGAGTCTGTCCGTTCTTTGACCAAAGACGGTATCCCTTTCCCCGCGCGCCGCGGATCGATCCGCGCGTTTTGGATCGGTCGCGCTCGAAGCGGCCGCACGCGGGGGAGAGCGGAACCGTCGCGAATTTGAAGGAGGTATAATCATGGCTAGCGTATCCCTTAAGCATATCTACAAGGTATACACGGGCGGCGTTACCGCTGTCAGTGACTTCACGCTGGATATCGAGGACAAGGAATTTATCGTCCTTGTCGGCCCTTCCGGCTGTGGAAAGTCCACGACTCTGCGGATGGTCGCGGGCCTGGAAGAGATCTCCGAAGGCGAACTGTATATCTCCGACAAACTCGTCAACGACGTCGCCCCGAAAGACCGCGACATCGCGATGGTGTTCCAGAACTACGCGTTGTATCCGCACATGACCGTGTACGATAATATGGCGTTCGGCCTGAAACTGCGCAAGACCCCCAAGGCCGAGATCGAGCGCCGCGTGCATGAAGCCGCCAAGATACTGGACATCGAATACCTCCTCAACCGCAAACCGAAGGCCTTGTCAGGCGGCCAGCGCCAGCGCGTCGCTCTGGGTCGCGCGATCGTCCGCGAACCGAAGGTCTTCCTCATGGACGAACCGCTCTCCAACCTCGACGCGAAGCTGCGCGTACAGATGCGCACCGAGATTACCAAGCTGCATCAACGTCTGCAGACCACGTTCATCTACGTGACGCACGACCAGACCGAGGCCTTGACGATGGGCACGCGCATCGTCGTCATGAAGGACGGATTCGTCCAGCAGGTCGATTCGCCGCAGAACCTGTATGATTTCCCGGTCAACCGCTTCGTCGCCGGGTTCATAGGCAGCCCGCAGATGAACTTCTTCGACGTTAAGCTGGTTCGCGAAGGCAACGCGGTCTACGCGGTGTTCGGCGACAACAAGATACTCATCCCGCAGGGCAAGGTCGCTAAACTGAACGACGAATCCTACATCGGCAAGGAAGTCGTGCTGGGCATCCGCCCGGAGAACATCCACGACGAAGAGGTGTTTATCGCCAACGCGCCCAAGTCGCTGATCGACGTAAGCGTCGAGGTGGTCGAACTGCTAGGCTCCGAAACCTTCCTGTACCTGAAAACCTCGGGCAAGGAAGATAACGTTATCGCGCGCGTCGATCCGCGCACGGTATCGCGCGCCGGAGACTCGATTAAGGTCGCGTTCGATACGAACCACCTGCATTTCTTCGACAAGGACACCGAACAGACGATACTGAACCGTTAACGATATCCAAGTCGGACGCTGCGGGCGGGCGGCCCGCAGGCGGGGTCACGGCATGCCGTGGCCCCTTTATGCGAGATGGGGACAAAGGTCAATAAAGGCATATGGACGTACCGGAAAGGGGCGCCGACTGTGTTAGACAAGCTTTACTTCGATCAGATCAACGCTATCCTCGCGCGCTTAACGTCGGTTGTACAGTTATTGGACGAGCACGGCTGTCCGATAATCCCCGACTCGGGAGCGGATATGATCCCGATCCCCATCGAGCTGGACTCGGGCAGGCCGCAGGTGATCGACAACCGCACGTGGCTGGCGGTGAAAGCGCCGCCGATCGCGTGCGTGGTCGTGCACGGCACGGAGGCCGCGTCCGTGGACTGCGCTCTGCTGGTGCAATCGCTGCTGGGATCGCTGCAGGACGCTCTGCCTACGTCCAACCGCAACGACGCTTGCCGGCGCGTGCTGCGCGAGGAGCTGTCGGCGCCGGAGATAGAATCCACCGCGCACGAGTACGGCATACCGATGGAGCTGGAACGCACCGTCATCGTGTTCCACGCGCTGCAAGCGGGTCGCATCAGCGCGATGGATCTGCTGCGGGACATGATCCCGGTCGGCGACGACGATCTGCTGGTGGAGATTGATAGGCACACGCTCGCTTTGATCAAGTCCATGCCGCAGGTCGAGTCCATGGAGGAACTGCAGCAGCTGGCAGAGGCCGTCGAGCAGACCGCGCTCAGCGAGACCGCCACCCGCGTGACCGTCGCGATCGGCGAGCCTAAGCCCGCGTTCACGCAGACGGGCGAGTCGTACCGCGAGGCCTGGCGCGCGCTGGAAGTAGGGCACGCGTTCAAGCCGGAGTTGAACGTTTACCTGTACCGCAACCTGATATTAGAACGGTTCCTGATGGAGATACCGCGCGATATGGGTCAGCGTTACAATCAAATCGTGTTCAACCGCAAGTCGTCGCGCTTGTTTAACGAAGAGATGCTGCACACGATCGAGATGTTCTTCGCGAAGGATCTGAACCTCAGCGACACGGCGCGCCAGCTGTATATCCACCGTAACACGCTGGTGTACAGGCTGGACAAGGTTCAGCGCCAGACGGGGCTGGATCTGCGCCACTTCGACGACGCTATTACATTCCGCCTGCTGTTCCTGCTTAGCAAGAGCGGCGGCGACCAGCCCACGCTCGTGCGTTGAGCTATCGGGCTGAGCCTCGTTCCCCAAAGAGGAGGGACTGAATGACCCGGCAGATACAGGTCATGTTCCGGCGGTTCATGCTGGCCGCCGCGCTGGCGACGCTTATGCTGGGCGTATGCGCGGTCGCGTTCGCGGGCGGCGGGACGGTCACGATCTCGCAGGAGGAGTACGATCTTCTCCAGCAGTACAAGCACATCGAGGAGATCCGCCAGATCATTTCCCGGACGTATTATAAGGACGTTGATCCGGAGAGCCTGCTGACGGGCGCGATGCGGGGACTGTTCGATCCGCTGAACGATCCGTATTCCTTCTACTATTCGAAGGACGACGTGGTCGCGATGAACGAGCAGCTGACCGGCGATTACAAAGGGATCGGCGTGCAGATACTCGCGCGCACGGAGGATAACTCGCTGACGATCGTGCGCGTGTTCCCGGGCAGCCCAGCGGAGTCGGTCGGGATACGCTCGGGCGATAAGATCGTGCAGGTGGACGATTTGCCCGTCGACGCGTTCGAGATGAACCGCGCGGTGGAGATCATGCGCGGGGGGCCGGCGGGGACTACGGTGGAGGTTACGGTTCGGCGCGGCAGCGAGGATATCCTCTTTACGGTGCCGCGCGGAGACGTTCACATGAACAATGTCGAATCCTCGATGCTGGACGACGGGGTTGGTTATATTCGATTGTACTCGTTCGAGGGCACGATGGCGGAGGAGTACGGCGACGCGCTGGCGGGGCTTCGGGAGCAGGGTATGGCCGCGCTGGTGATCGACCTGCGCGATAACCCGGGCGGGCTGACCAGTTACGCGGAGCAGGTGGCGAACACGCTGCTCGACGACGAGTTGATATATTATACCAGCGATCGTTACGGGCTGGAGGTTAATTACTTCGCGGACGGGCAGTCGCTGGGCATGCCGCTGGCGGTGTTATGCAACGGCAACAGCGCGTCGTCAAGCGAGATTCTGATCGGCGCGCTGAAGGATAACGGAGCCGCCGTGATCATCGGCGAGAAGACCTATGGCAAGGGGATCATCCAAAGCGTGTACGAGTTCCCCGAGGGCGATGGGATGCAGGTGACCAGCCAGCAGTATTTCACGCCCAGCGGCTCGGCGATACAAGGGGTTGGGATCGAGCCGGATATCGTGGTCGCGCTCGACGAGGACGCGATCGACGAGAATACGATACTCGACCGCGATAAGGATAATCAATTGAAAGCGGCGCTCGAGCATCTGGTCAAGGAGCTTGAGAAGGAGTAGGATTAAAGAGGCGCGCTTGCTCTGGCAGGCGCGCCTCTTTGCCGGTTCGGACGGGAAGAAAGCCGCCTGTGTAGCTTGCGCCATAGGCGGCTTTCCATAACCGGGCGCGAATCAATAGAGCCTCGTTCTCCCACCAAATATAGTATATTTATGTTAAATTCTAATCCGATCTTTTCAATCTATTAGCAAATCCTCTTGACACGGCGTTGCAAATACGCTATAATTCACTATATACAAACGCCTGTGCGGCGTTCGCCGTAATCTGCGCCGCATCGATCCGTTCGTTCCGTTATCCATCAAACTAGGAGGAGAACGCATGCGCAAATCTCTCGTTGCACTGGCTCTCACGGTCGCGATGCTGCTGTCGCTGGCCGGCTTCGCCGGCTCAGCTGTCGCTGAGGGCGAGAAAGTCAAGCTGAAACTCTACATGATGCCCCAGGACGACGTCCAGGAAGCTGACTGGACGCTGTATGAACATCAGAAAAACGCCGTGGAAGCTAAATTCCCGGACGTTGAAATCGAATGGACGCGCCTCGCCCCAGGCACCGATTACCGCCAGCAATACGATACGCTTCTGATGGCTGGAGACGGCCCGACATTTACCTCGCAATTCCCATATGTTGACGTGCAGACGCGTTTGGCTAACGGCACGATCGCCGAAATCACCGAATACGTCGTCAATTGGGATTTGAAGAAGCAGGGACTGGTCAACTCCACGTTCGACCAGGCTCTGTCAACGCCTGACGGCAAATGGTACGCCGTGCCCTACGGCCCTTATGTAACGGGCATTACCTACAATAAGGCCGTGATCCGCGAGGCAGGCGGCGATCCGTCGGTACTGCCCACCACTTGGTCGCAGTTCGCGGAGTTAGCGCAGCAGTACACCGATAAGGACGAGCCGCGCTTTGGCTATCTGCTGCTTGGCTCCGATTATAACGCGTGGACGTTTACCCCGTGGGTATGGTCTGCCGGCGGCGAAATGGTTCGCCAGAACGAGGACGGATCGTGGGCTATCGCGTTCAACGAGGAGCCGGGCGTGAACGCCGCTATGTTCATGAACGAGCTGGTCTGGACGCGCAACGCGACCCAGAAGGATATCCTCGAAAGCTACGACGACTATCAGAACCACTTCAAGGCCGGACAGGCCGCGTTCGGATGGGGCCAGCCGCCTGATTTCACCGTAGAGGCGCTGGCGAAGTTCGATCAGGTGCAGGATGATATCGGCGTGTTCCCTCTGCCCGGCAAGGATGAGGGCGGCATGCAGGTCGCGTTCGCGGGCGGCGAGGTGTGGACTATGTCCCCTATAGCGTCCAAGGAACAGCGCGACGCGGCGTGGGATATCATCAACCTGATTAGCTACGACGAGGATTACCTGCTCGAACGCTGGGCGCTGATGGACAGCCTGGGTCAGCTGGACGCGCGTCCGTCGGTGCGCACAGACCTGGTCGAGAAGAAATACTCGATGGCTTCGCAGTGGCCGGAAGGATGGGCTGCCGAACTGTCAGCCGCTATGGCTATGGCTAAGCCCGAGCCGTATTGCCCGAACTGGAACGACCTCAAGAACGAGATCGTCATCCCGCTGCAGACCATCTATCTGAAGGAAGGCATCACGTTCGACGAGGCGAAAGCCCTGCTCGACGAGTGCGCCGACCGTCTGTACGAGATGTACCCCCAGACTTTCAAGAAACCCTGACAATCCTTCTAACTGAACGGTTGGCCCGGTCGGTCTTACGACCGGGCCTTTATAAATCGCCAAGCGCCAGGGAGGAAGGATAACGATGACCCACGCCAGCGCGGCAGGTCCGCGTAGGAAGAAGCGCGGCGGGTTCGGCTTGATCGGCTGGGTTTTCCTGCTGCCCGCTCTGATCAGCTTCACGCTGTTTAAGTATTACCCCATACTGCTGGGCGTTTTCGTCTCGTTTTTCAAGGTGGACATCGTGCGCATGCCCGGCACGTTCGTGGGTCTTGCCAACTATGCCCGCGCGTTCACGGATCACTTCTTCGCCACCGCGATAAAGAATAATATAGAATTCCTGCTGATCGGGCTGGTGATGACGTTCTGGACGCCGATACTGCTAGCCACGCTGATCAACGAGGTGAGGCGCGGCAAGACGATCCTTAGAACGATGTACTATATCCCCGCCATCGCGCCGGGCATAGCGATGATGGTGCTGTGGAAATTCATCTGGCAGCCGGATTACGGGCTGGCGAACTTCATCATGCGCACGCTGGGATTGAAGGATCAGCTGTGGCTCAACGACGCGCGCCTGGTCAAATGGTGCATGAGCGTGCCCGGCCTGGTGATGGGCGGCGGTATGAATATGCTGATATATCTAGCCGCTCTGCAGGATATCCCGGAGGAACAGCACGAGTCCGCGCTGATTGACGGAGCGGGATTCATCAAGCGCGTCACGCGCATATCGCTGCCGCAGATCATGCCGATCGTTACAACCATGCTGGTGCTTGCCGTCATATCCTCGTTCAACGCGTTCGACAACGTGATGATCATGACCAACGGCGGGCCTTCCGGCGCGACTGAAACGATCATCCTGTATTCGTTCAAACAGGCCTACTTCGGCAATAACGACTACGGCTACGCGCTCGCGCTGTCCACGATGACGTTCCTCATCATATTCGCCCTGACCGCGCTGCAGATGTCGCTGGATCGGGATTGGTCGGTCGAGCGCATGAAGCGCGATGAGAAACGCCGCGTCCGCGAAACCGCGCGCGCCGCGCGGATAGGGAGGTGACGGCGGATGGCGGCTTTGCATCCGATCGAGCGCAAGACCATGAAGGGACGCGTTACCTACTGGGTGATCATCGCGGTGTTGTGCGTGGGCGTGCCGATTCAGATATTCCCATACCTATGGATGCTCTCGGGCGTGTTCAAGAGCAACAGGGAGATCATGCGCGCGGTGCCCACGCTGATCCCGAAAACCCCCGTGTTCAACAATATCCCCGAAACGTTCGCCAAGTACAACCTGATGCAGAACTTCTGGAACACGATGATCCTTTGCGGCGGCACGATCCTCATCCAGTGCTCGATATCGATACTCGCGGCGTACTCGCTGGCGAAACTGAAACCCCGCGGCTCCCGGTTCGTACTGCTGTTCTTCCTGGGCACGATGATGATCAACGAGCAGGCCATCGCGATACCGTCGTACCTGATGTTCAACAACTTCCTGGGCACAGGGTTGAACCTGATCAACAACTTCTGGTCGCTGCTGCTGGCGTTCTCCGCGTGGGGCTGGTCGATCTTCCTGCTCAAAGGATTCTTCGACGGGCTGCCCGGCGATCTGCTCGAGTCCGCGCGCATAGACGGCGCCGGTCCGATGGGCATACTGCTTCGGATCGTTATGCCGCTGTCCAAACCGGTACTCGCGGTCATCGTGCTCAATACGTTCATGGCCGTGTACAATCAGTTCATGTTCCCGCTGATACTGCTGCCGGATTCCAATAAGTATACGATCATGATCCGCATCTACGCTACGCAGAAAGGCTCCGCGACATGGACTAACGTTATGGTGCTGTTGAGTTTCGCGACCCTGCCCGTTCTGCTGGTATACCTGTTCGCGCAGCGGTACATCGTGCAGGGCATATCGATGACGGGGCTTAAGGGTTGAGACGGATCGACGGAGGGAATCCCGCGCGGTATGAATCCGCCGTGAGGCGCTGGCTGGCGATGATCCGCAAGGAGCCTCACGCGCTGATAGCGGGCAGCGTGCTGTTCGCGCTGGCGGCGTTGCCGATCGTGACGTTGGGTCCGGCCTGGTTGGCTGCGGTTCGGTACATGTCCATGCGCGAACGCGGCGAATCGATTGATTATCGCGGCGCGGCGCGCTTCGCGTTCCGCGATCGCGGGGGCGCGGCCTGGCTGATGGGACTTACGGACGCGCTCGCGCTGGCGATGGCTGGCGGGTGCGTCCTTATAATGCTATCGGAAGAAGCCGCGCTGGCTCTGCGCGCGCTGTACGCGGGGCTGTTCGTGCTGGACATGACGTATCTCGCCTCCGGTATATACCGTTACTCCGCGCTCAACGACGAACCGGACGCGCGCGCTGGTATGCTTGCCGCGCGCGGCTTTTTGATGACGCTGGCGCGTCCGGGCTGGACGCTGCTGTTCAGGTGCGCGCAGCTGCTGGCGCTGATCGTCTGCGCCGCGACCGGGGTCGGGCTTGTAATGCTGTATCCAGCCGCGTCCGCGCTGCTGGAAGCGGTGGCTTACGACGAGACGGCGGCTTCGTACACGCGGACGGATGATGAAACGGAAGATGACGACGGGCAGGATTTTCCAGACGAGTAGAGAAACCTGTCATAACCGACGCGTTAACAGGGGATACCAGTACCATACATTATCGCTGGGAGGAACGTTCATGAAGATCGCGAAGGTGGAATCCTTCTTTGTCAAGCCGCGCTGGCATTTCCTAAAAATTACTACGGATAACGGGCTGGTCGGCTGGGGCGAGCCGATCGTGGAAGGCCGCGCGCGCACGGTAGCCACGGCGGTCAAGGAATTGGAGCCTGTGCTGATAGGACAGAACCCGCTCGAAAATGAACGGTTGTGGACGGAGTTCTATCGCGGCACGTTCTACAGGGGCGGGCCTGTGCTCGTCAGCGCGATATCGGGGATCGACCAGGCGCTGTGGGATATTAAGGGCAAGTATTTCGGCGTGCCGGCGTATGTGCTTGCCGGCGGGCCGACGCGCTCGAGGGTGCGGACATACGCGCACGTGCACGGGCGCACGGTGGACGAGTTGATCGAGAGAGCGCGCGCCGCCGTCGATAAAGGATTCACGCTGTTCAAGACCAGTCCGACGGAGGGGCCTGTGCGCCCGCTGGACACGCTGGAGTTCATGGATAAGGCGGTCGATAAGATCGGCAGGCTGCGCGAGGCTCTGCCGCGGCATGTGGATCTGGCGGTGGATTTCCACGGCAGGTTCACGCCCGCGATGTCCATCCGTTTGTTGAGGGAGCTGGAGCAGTTCCGGCTGTATTTCGTGGAGGAGCCGGTGCAGGTGGAGAACGTGGACGCGCTGGTGACGGTGGCGCGCTCGACATGCATCCCGATCGCGACGGGCGAGAGGCTATTCACGCGCTGGGGGTTCCGCGAGGTGCTGGAGAAACAGGCGGCGGTGATCGTGCAGCCGGATCTGTGCCACGCGGGCGGGATCACGGAGGTGCGCAAGATAGCCGCGATGGCGGAGATGTATTACGCGCAGGTCGCGCCGCATAACCCGCTTGGCCCGATATCGCTGGCGGCTGGGCTTCAGCTGGCCGGGATGATCCCGAATTGCTTGTGCCAAGAGCAGGTCTCGCTGGGCGAGGGGTATCTCAAGCATCCGTTTGTGATTGACGACGGGCATCTGGCTCTGCCGGAAGGGCCGGGGCTGGGCATAGAGGTGGATGAGGATTATGTCCGCGAGATGGCGTATCCGGGGGATTGGGACAGCCCTAGGTTGTATAACGATGACGGATCGTTTACGGAATGGTGAGGGGTGACGCGATGGACGCGCATAACGGAATAGAGGCGGCGGACACGCTTGGAGCGGACTCGCCGCGCGAGGGGACTGAACGGCGCAGGCCGATCGCGTTCGTCACCGGATCGAGCCGGGGGATAGGAGCGGGGATCGCGCTGGAGTTCGCGAAGGCGGGGTATGACCTGGCGTTGAATTACAACCGATCGGTGGCGGAGGCGCAGGTTGTCCGCGCGAAGGTGGAATCGGAAGGCGCGCGCGCGATCGTGATACAGGGCGATATCAGCGTGCTGTCCGATATCGATCGGATGTTTAACGAATTGTTCAGCGCGTATGATCGTCTCGACGTGCTGGTCAACAACGCCGGGATAACGCGGTTCGCGCCGTTTCTGGAGGCTACGCCGGAACAGTTCGAGCAGCTGACCAATACGGACTGGCGCGGATCGTTCTTCTGCGCGCAGCGCGCGGCGCGGCACATGGTCGAAAACGGCGTGCGCGGCGTGATTATCAACATTACCTCGAATCATCAGAGCGGATGCTGGCCTATCGCGAACATCTACGGGCCGACGAAGGCCGCGCTGAATAAATTCACGCAGAACGCGGCGCTGGAGCTTGCGCCGCATGGGATCCGCATGGTCGCGATAGCGCCCGGATACACGCGGGTGCGCGAGCCTAAACCGGAATGGATCGAGCGGCAGAACGAGTTCATGCGCCGGAAGATGCCGCTTGGGCGATTCGCGGAGCCGTGGGAGGTTGGCAAGGCGTGCGTGTTCCTGGCGGGCGAAGGCGCGGGATACATCACGGGCACGTGCCTGGTGATGGATGGCGGGGCGATACTGCCCGTAGTGCCTGAAAACCGTTACGAGTAAGCGTTAACAACGTTACGAGTAAACGTTAACAAGGAGGGGTGGTCTCAAGCCCCCCCTCCTTGATTGCGACGATCGCGTAATCGTGGTGATTGAGGGAATCATGTAAACGCGGTGATCATTGTAATCGCGGAAGTTATCATGATCGCGGAAGTTATCATGATCGGGATAATCATTATAGTTGCGGCAAATACAGATGGCTACTCGGCCTCTTCCAGTAATAGGCTGGCTTCCGTCTCTGGGATCGTCTGCACGTCCGCGAGTCGTTTCTGGATCATCTTGGATCGTTTCGCCGCGCCCTCGATCGACGACGCGGCTTGATGTAATTGCGACTGCGTCTTGTCCAGCAATGTCGAGAATTTCTCGAACTCCGTGCGCACTACCCCCAACAGCCTCCATACCTCGTTGGATCGTTTCTCTATTGCCAGCGTGCGGAATCCCATCTGCAGACTCTGCAGCAGGGCGTACAGCGTCGTTGGCCCGGTCACTACCACTTGATACTCGCGCTGGAGTTTCTCTACCGTGCTGGCGCGGCGCAGCGCCTCCGCGTATAACCCTTCTATCGGTACAAACATTATCGCGAAGTCCGTCGTCACGGGCGGGTTGACGTACTTGGAGCGTATGCGCTTCCCTTCGCGGATCAACGCCTGGTCGAGAGCGCGCGACGCTTCGTCTATCGCGGCCGCGTCCCCGGCTTCGCTTGCGTCCACCAGCCTCCTGTAATCCTCCAATGGGAACTTGGAGTCAATCGGCAGTAACACGGTCGAGCCGTCCTTGCCCGGCATCTTTACGGCGAAATCGACGCGCTCCGCCGCTCCAGACTTAACCTGCGCGTTTTCCTCATACTGCCCTGGCGCGAACGCCTGCGACAATAACGCGCCCAACTGCGCCTCGCCCCATATGCCGCGCGCCTTGACGTTGGTCATCACCTTCTTCAAGTCGCCCACGCCCTGCGCCAACTGCTGCATCTCGCCCAAACCCCGGTGCACCTGCTCCAGCCTCTCGCTCACGCGCTGGAACGACGCGTCAAGACGCGTGGTCAGCGTCGCGTCCAGTTTCTCGCCGACCGTGCGCCGCATCTCGTCCAGCTTGTTATCCAGCGTGCGCGCTACGCGCTCCATCTGGCGATCGTACGCGCCCAGCCGCTCCTCGACGCTCTGGCTTAACCTGTCCATGCGCCGCTCGTCCGACTCGCGCATCACGCGCAACGTCGACGCAAACGAATCCAGCCCGCTCCGCGACGATTGATTCAGCGCGCCGAACCCCACCGCGATCCGTTCCTGCAGCGCCGCGAAACCCTCCGCGACCCCGCCGCTCTGCTCCAGCCGCGCCTGTTGAGATTCGCTGATCTGACGCTCGCTTATACTGCGCATCGTCTCCGACAAGCGCCTCGCCGCGGCCTCGGCTCTCGCGACACGCCAGACCGCCGCGCCCAATGCCGCCAACGCCAGCGCGATTATCGCCCATGATAACCATTCCATCATATCACCTCGTTCGTTACTCGAATATATCCCTCAGGTAGTCCAGTGACGAGCGCAGCGCGTCCTCGTCGCGCGTTAGTTCGTTGTACGGCTCCAGTATAACGTCGCCGCCGTAATCCATTTCGCGCAGTGTATCCGCCAAACGCCGGAAGTCGTACACGCCCCGGCCTGGCAGTACGGGCCTGCCCTGTTCATCCTTATCCAATACGTGCACGTGCCTCAACCGCTTGCCCATGGCCTTGACATACTCCAATGGATCGCGCCGCGTCTGCATCGCTTGCTTTACGTCCATCACGAACCCTAGGCGGGGGCAGACCTCGGCGGCTTCCTCCACCCTTTCCGGATCGCTCAGCGCGCACCAGCTGACGTTCTCCCAGCATAACTGAATGCCCCGCTTGGCAGCCATTTCCGCCGCGTACTCCAGCGCGCCGCGCCATTTTTCGATCGGCTTGCGTTCGCCGCGTATCTGCATCGGACCGTGGTACACGTACAGTTTCACGCCCAGCTCCGCGCCCGCGTCCAGAGCGCGCGCGAAGTTGTCGATTCCGTCCGCGCGCTGGCGCTTCGAACTGCCCAGCAGATCGGTCTCGAAATGTTGAGTGCGCGTGTGCATCGATACGGGTTCTATGCCGTTGAGCCGTGAAACCAGCTCGCGCGCGAATGCCGTCGAATACTCGCTGAACGTCTCAAAGAATACCTCGCAGCAGGGCACGCCAAACCTGCCGATATAGCTTAACGCCTCCTCGGTCTCCATCACGCTGTAGTACATCCCGGTCGTGAGTCCGATCCGCATACGCAGCCCTCCCGCGTTTCGTTCATACCTGCCAGATATTATCAGTCAAGTATATTGATTATTTTGATACCCTCGTTCGTTCTGTTTATATGATACCATACTTGCTGTGCGTTGTGCCATGGCTGACCGCCGCGGCGTTCGCGGCATGGACGCGCGCCAACCCGGCGTGGGTGGACGCTATATTCGCCGCGCGATGGTATCCGTTCCTGGTTCGTAATATGACGTTCATCAATAGGATAAGATTCCCTGTCGCGACGATATTGACGGCGTTCGCGGCGATTTGGTGCGCGGCTGGGTTGATCGCGGCGGTGGCACGCTCGTTCGCATCGCGCGATTATAGGCCGGCGCTGAAAGCCGTTTGCCGCAGAATAACCGCCGCCGGTTGCGCGTACCTGCTGCTGTACGCGCTATGGGGCGCGCAGTATTCGCGATCGAGACCTATGAGCGGCGCGACCGCCGCCGTCTCGGCTTCATACGGCGGGGAGGACGCTCTGCCGCGCCAATGCATGGCGTGGATCACGCAGGCGAACAGACTCGCGCCGCGAGTCCGCGCGCCGAACTCGATCCTGTCCCAAGAACCGGAGGATATACTCGCGCGGGTGCCGTCCGCTTTCGAGAACGCGCGCGGCGCGCTGCCTCGCCTGATAGGAATGACCGCGCCAGCGCCCAAGCCGCTGGGGTTCGACTCCGTTTTCTCCAGTTTGTTAATAGAGGGGATGTATTTCCCGTTCACGTTTGAGGCGCTGGTGAATACGTCCGTGCCAGCGATCGACCTGCCGTTCGTCGCGTGCCACGAGGCCGCGCACGCGATAGGCTACGCGCGGGAGGATGAGGCGAACCTCATCGCCGCGATAGTCTGCGCGGAGTCGGCTGATCCCGTATTCCGCTACAGCGGCGTGATGAGCTCGCTTCGGTATGGATTGTCCGCGCTCGCCGCGCGCGACCCCGGCGCGTACTGGACGATGCTGGGGCATATGAGCGACGGCGTGCGCGCCGACTTCATCAATCGACAGCAATACTGGCGCGAACGGCAGCAAACGCCGCTGGCACGGTTCGCCGCGCGGGTGAACGATTTCTTTCTAGTGAACGCGGCTGGCGCGGAGGATGGGGCGCGGTCGTATGGGAAGGTGGTGGAACTGCTTCGGGAATGGGAGAGGGAGTAGCTTACGAGAGAGGAACGCCCCCGCCCTTGCCAACCATCCCGGGATTCGCTATAATCTGAATCGGCATCAAACGCTGACGAGGGGGCAGAATCCTTGAACGCCAAGCATACCGTCCTGGTAACCGGCGGAGCCGGTTACATTGGCAGCCACACCTGCTGCCAATTGCTTAACGCTGGCTATAATGTCGTCATCATCGATAACTTCAGCAACTCCAGCCCGGATGTATTGGACGCGATCATGGCTATCTCCGGCAAGCGTCCCGCGCTGGTCGAGGCAGACCTGCGCGACGCGGACGCCGTTCGCGTGTGTTTCGACCAATATCCCATCGACGCGGTTATCCATTTCGCCGCGCTGAAGGCTGTCGGCGAATCGACCGCGAAGCCCGTCGAATACTACGAGCATAACCTGCTGTGCACCACCACTCTCGTCAAGGGGATGCGCGGGCGCGGCGTGAAGCGGCTGGTGTATTCGTCGTCGGCGACGGTGTACGGCATGGATAACCCCGCGCCTTTCCGCGAAGATATGCCCATCAGCGCGATCAACCCATACGGCTGGACTAAGGTCATGACGGAGCGTATGCTGACTGATCTTTCGGCCTCCGATCCGGAATGGTCGATCACGCTGCTGCGCTATTTTAATCCGCTGGGCGCGCACCCGTCGGGATTGATCGGCGACGATCCCAACGGTATCCCCGCCAACCTGATGCCATACGTCAACAAAGTCGCCGCCGGAATACTGCCGGAACTGCCCGTGTTCGGCGATGATTACCCAACGCCGGACGGCACCTGCATCCGCGATTATATACACGTGATGGATCTGGCGGAGGGACACCTTGCCGCGCTAGACTATATATATACGCATAACGGAGTGGAGGCAGTCAACCTGGGCACGGGGGTTGGATACAGCGTGTTCGACGTTGTCCGCGCGTATGAGCGCGTCAGCGGCAGAACGATACCATATCGAGTCGCAAGCCGCCGCCCCAACAACGCGGACGCCCCCAAGGCTTACGCCGATCCCGCGAAAGCCGCGCGCGTCTTTAACTGGAAAACCAAGCGCGGACTGGACGATATGTGCCGCGACAGCTGGACTTTCGCCAAGACGCGGCTGATTAAGAGCGATGCCTGAGTTCGCGCATCTGCACGTCCATACCGAGTACAGTCTGCTGGACGGAGCCTGCCGTATCGATCGTCTGCTCGAGCGCGTGCGCGAGTTGGGCATGACCGCGTGCGCGATCACCGACCATGGCGTTATGTACGGCGTTGTGGATTTCTATCAGGCGGCGAAGGCGAAGGGCGTGCGTCCGGTGATAGGGTGCGAGGTCTACGTGTGCGAGAACAGGTTTGATAAGTCTCCCGCCGCGAGGACTATGCATCATCTCGTACTGCTGTGCGAGAACGAGACCGGCTACCGCAACCTTATCAAGATGTGTTCGCTGGCGTTCACGGAGGGGTTCTATTACAGGCCGCGCATAGACCGCGCGCTGCTGCGCGAGCATCACGACGGCTTGATCGCGCTGTCCGCGTGCCTGTCCGGCGAGATACCATCGCTGATACTGGATAGGCGATATCGCGACGCGCTCAAGGCCGCGCGGGATATGTCCGAACTATTCGGTCCGGATCATTATTACATCGAAATACAGGATCATGGACTGCGCGAACAGCGCGAGGTTCTGCCGCAGCTGGTCAGATTGGCGCGCGAGTTAGGCTTGCCGCTGGTTGCCACCAACGACGCGCACTATCTCGCGCGCGAGGACGCGCAGGCGCAGGACATACTCCTGTGCATCCAGACCGGCAAAACCCTCGACGAACCGAACCGCATGCGCATGGATTCCGATCAATTCTACATAAAGTCCCCGGAAGAGATGGCCTCGCTGTTCAAGCAGTGGCCCGAGGCCATCGCGAACACGCAAAGGATCGCGGATCGATGCCAGGTGGATTTCGACTTTAAGACGCTGCACCTGCCCGAGTACCCGCTCCCCGATAACGCCGATCCATACGGGATGCTAAGATCGTTATGCGAGAAGGGTTTCGCCGCGCGGTACCCGGCGAACGATACCGCCGCGCGCGCCAGGCTGGACTACGAACTGGAGATGATCCACCGATGCGGGTATGTCGATTACTTCCTGATCGTGTGGGATTACGTGCATTTCGCAAAGACTTCAGGGATACTGGTCGGGCCTGGGCGCGGCAGCGGAGCCGCGTCTATCGCAGCGTACTGTTTGGACATAACAGGACTCGATCCGCTAAAGTATAACCTTTTGTTCGAGCGGTTTCTCAATCCGGAGCGTTTGTCCATGCCGGACTTCGATATCGATTTCTGTTATGAGCGCAGGCAGGAGGTTATCGATTACGTAATAGGCAAGTATGGCGCGGATCATGTCGCGCAGATCATAACGTTCGGCACGATGGCGGCGAAAGGCGCGGTGCGCGACGTGGGGCGCGTGATGAATTACCCTTACGCGCAGTGCGACGCTATAGCCAAGATGATCCCGTTCGCGCTGGATATGACGCTGGACAAGGCGCTGGAGTTGAGCGCGGATCTAAGGCGCGCGTATGACTCCGACGAGAAGGTCAAGAAACTGATAGACCTCGCGCGCGCGCTGGAGGGTATACCGCGCCACGCGTCTACGCACGCGGCGGGCGTGCTCGTCACGAAGGAGCCTGTCAGCCATTACGTGCCGCTTCAGAAGAACGACGCGGTCGTGACCACCCAGTTCCCAATGGGTACGCTGGAGAAACTGGGTCTGTTGAAGATGGACTTCCTCGGCCTTAGAACGCTGACGGTACTGCGCGACACGCTGGCTATGATGCGCGTGCAGGGCAGGGAGATCGAGCTTGCGGACATACCGTTCGACGATAAAGGCGTTTACGAGATGATCGGCAAGGGCGAGACGGACGGCGTGTTCCAGTTGGAATCAGGCGGCATGCGCTCGTTCTTAACCGGACTTCAGCCCACGTGTTTCGAGGATATCATCGCGGCGGTGTCGCTGTACCGGCCCGGGCCGATGGACAGCATCCCGCGATATATCGAGGGCAAGAAGAACCCGGGCAGCGTGCGATACCTGCATCCCTTGCTCAAACCCATCCTAGAGGTGACGTATGGCTGCATGGTTTATCAGGAGCAGATCATGCAGATCGTGCGCGACGTGGCGGGCTACTCGCTGGGACGCAGCGACTTGATGCGCCGCGCGATGTCCAAGAAGAAGCGCGACGTAATGGAACAGGAGCGCGTCAACTTCATCCACGGCATGGAGGAGAACGGCGTGGTCACGGTGCCGGGAGCGGTGAGGCGCGGCGTGCCGATCGAGATCGCGGAGCGGATGTTCGAGGAGATGAGCGCGTTCGCGTCGTATGCGTTCAACAAGCCTCACGCCGCGGCGTATGCCGTGCTATCGCTACAAACCGCGTGGTTGAAGCGGTATTATCCCGCGCCGTTCATGGCTGCGCTGATGAACAGCGCGGGCGGATCGCCGGAGAAGATCGCGCAGTATATCCAGTTCTGCCGCAAGCACGGCGTATCGGTGCTCCCGCCGGACGTGAACCGGTCTCAGCCGAGATTCTCCGTTGACCGCGACGAGAAAGGCGAGTGGGGGATCCGGTTCGGGCTGGGCGCGATAAAGAGCGTGGGCGAGGCTGGCGCGGAGGCGATAGTCGCCGAGCGCGAGCGCGGCGGAGTATTCAAGGAGACGGCGGAGTTTATCCGACGCGCGGAGTGCGACGCGCTGAACAAGCGGATGGTCGAGAGCCTCATCCGCGCCGGGGCGCTGGACAGCGTCGATCCGAATCGGCAGAAACTGCTGATGACGTTCGAGCGCGCGATGGACAGCGCGGCGCGCAGGCGCAAGCAAACCTCGCGGGGGCAACTCACGTTGTTCGGCACGCCGCTGATGCCTGACGAAGAGTTATTCGACGTGGGCGAACCCGTCGGGCTTTCGCGCGCCGAGCTGCTGGCGATGGAGAAGGAAGTCGCCGGGGTATATATCACCGGGCATCCGCTGGAGGCTTATAGGGAAACGCTCGAGCGCATGGAGTGCGACAGCCAGTTCCTGGCGGGGCTGTCCGAACAGCCTGATGGCGGACTGGGCTACGACGGCGTGAGCGTCACGATGGGCGGCATGGTCGGCGCGGTGCGCACAAAGGTGACGAAGAATAACGCGGTTATGGCGTTCGTCACGCTGGAGGATATGACGGGCGAGACGGAATGCCTGGTTTTCCCGCGCGTGTATGATCAGCTGCGGAATATGCTGGCGCGGGATACGCCGATCGCGCTCGCGGGCGAACTCTCGATCCGCGAGGACGACGCGCCGAAACTGTTGGTGCGATCCGGAACGTCGCTAGCCGACGCGGATCAACTGCGAGCCGTTCCTCAAAGCGCGCGGCTCTCGGGCGGCGAGTCCGGCTCAAACTTTGACGCTCCGGCGGAGCGATCGGCGGCGCGGGTTCTCCACTTGAGCGTCAATGGCGACGCGCAATTGCGCTCCATCCTCCCCGCGCTGGATAATCATCCGGGGAATCTGCCCGTTTGCTTCCACCTGCTGCATAACAACAAGGTCGTCGAGAACCGCTTGCGCTGCGACGGATCGCAAACGCTGTTGAACGATCTTCGCTCGCGCATCGGCGTTGAGAACATCGACCTGAAAGAGGACGCGGGTTAACCGCCGCGCCTTGACACACGCGTCCAAAATATCTATACTGTTCCAGTTGGATACATATATGGAAGCTCGCGCTTAAGGAGGTACCATGGCCACTAAGATGACCGTTGACGGAAATACCGCCGTCAGCCACGTCGCGTACGCGTTCAGCGATGTGGCGTCTATTTATCCGATCACACCCTCCTCGCCGATGGCGGAGTCCGCCGACGAGTGGGCCGCGCAGGATCGAAAGAATCTGTTTGGCCAGACGGTCCGCGTAGCCGAGATGCAGAGCGAGGCCGGAGCCGCTGGAGCGGTGCACGGATCGCTGGCAGCCGGAGCGCTGACCACCACGTTCACCGCGTCCCAAGGCCTCTTGTTAATGATCCCCAACATGTATAAGATCTCCGGCGAACTGCTGCCCAGCGTGTTCCACGTAAGCGCGCGCGCGCTCGCAGCTCACGCGCTGTCGATATTCGGCGACCACAGCGACGTTATGGCCTGCCGCCAAACAGGGTTCGCGATGCTGGCCTCCGGCAGCGTCCAGGAAGCGATGGATATGGCGCTGGCGGCGCATCTGGCTACGCTCAAATCGTCCGTGCCGTTCCTGCATTTCTTCGACGGATTCCGCACGAGCCACGAGGTGCAGAAGATCAGCGGCGTGGATTATGAGGAAATGCGGACTCTGCTGCCCGAGGATAAGGTCGCCGAGTTCCGCGCGCGCGCGATGAACCCGGAACACCCGCACCAGCAGGGCACCGCGCAGAACCCCGACATATATTTCCAAGGCCGCGAGGCCGCGAACCGTTACTATCTCGCCGTGCCCGCGATCGTCGAGAAGGTCTTTGAAGACATAGCCAAACTGACGGGCCGCCCGTATAAGCTGTTCGATTACGCGGGAGCGCCGGACGCGGAGCGCGTCGTCATCGCTATGGGATCCGGCGCGGAGGCGCTGGAGGAGACCGTCAACCTGTTGGTAAGCAAGGGCGAGAAGGTCGGCCTCATCAAGGTGCGCCTGTACAGGCCGTTCCATGCCACGGCTCTGCTGGACGCGATCCCCAAGTCCTGCAAGACGCTCGCCGTGCTCGACCGCACCAAGGAACCCGGCTCTCTGGGCGAGCCGCTCTATACGGACGTATGCTCCGCGCTGCTGGAGTACGGCAGGACGGACGTGAAGGTTGTCGGCGGGCGGTACGGCTTAGGCTCGAAGGAGTTCACGCCCACGACCGCTAAAGCCGTGTTCGATAACCTTGCCAGCGATACGCCGAAGAATCATTTCACCGCGGGCATCGTGGACGACGTTACCGAAACGTCCCTGCCCATGGGTGATTTGGTCAACGCCGCGCCGGAGGGCACCATCGCGTGCAAGTTCTACGGCCTAGGCTCCGACGGCACGGTGGGCGCGAATAAGAACTCGATCAAGATCATCGGCGACCATACCGATATGTACGCGCAGGGTTATTTCGCCTACGACTCCAAGAAGTCCGGCGGCATAACGGTCAGCCACCTGCGCTTTGGCACGTCTCCGATCCAGTCCACCTACCTGATCGACGCGGCGGACTTCATCGCGTGCCATCAGCCGTCATACGTCACGCGCTACGATATGGTCTCCAGCCTGAAGGAAGGCGGCGTGTTCCTGCTCAACTGCCCCTGGTCCGAGGACGAGCTGGACGCGCAACTGCCCGCGAAGATGAAGCGCCTCCTCGCGGCCAAGAAGGCGAAACTGTACACGATCGACGCGATCAAACTAGCCGCCGAGGTCGGCATGGGCGGACGCATCAACACGACGATGCAGGCCGCGTTCTTCAAACTCGCGAACGTGATCCCGTACGATCAGGCCGATAAATATATGAAGGAAGCCGTCAAGAAGTCGTATGGCAGGAAGGGCGATAAGATTGTCGCGATGAATAACGCGGCGATCGATATAGCTATCAGCGGACTGAAAGAGGCGGCTATACCTGAATCGTGGGCGAACGCTCAAACGGGCGCGCAGGCTCAGCGCGTAGAAGCGACCGCGTACTTCGACGAGGTCATAGCGCCGATACTCGCCCAGGAAGGCGACTCTCTGCCCGTATCGAAGTTTGACCCGGCGGGGATCGTGCCCACCGCCACCACGCGTTACGAGAAGCGCGGCGTAGCGGTACAGGTACCGGAGTGGCAGATCGGCGACTGCGTCCAGTGTATGATGTGCTCTTTGGTGTGCCCGCACGCGTGCATACGCCCCGTCTTCGCCAAACCCGACGATCTGAAGGATATGCCGGAAGGATTCGAGACGAAGAACGCGATAGGCAGGGAGTACGCGGGTTATCAGACGCGTATACAGGTAAGCCCGCTGGATTGCACGGGATGCGGCAATTGCGCGGAGGTCTGCCCGGCGAAGCGCAACGCGTTGATCATGAAGCCGCTCGAGACCCAACTGGCGCAGCAGCCGTTATGGGATAAGGCGCTGGCCCTGCCCAAGCCGGATATCAAGCCGAACAAAGCGACGGTCAAGGGCAGCCAGACGCTGCAGCCGCTGTTCGAGTTCTCCGGAGCGTGCGCGGGATGCGGCGAGACCCCTTATGTGAAACTGATAACGCAGTTGTACGGCGACAGGATGCTCATCGCGAACGCGACGGGATGCTCGTCGATATACGGCGGCAGCGCGCCAACGTGCCCGTACACGGTTAACGAGAAGGGGCACGGCCCCGCGTGGGCCAACAGCCTGTTCGAGGATAACGCGGAGTTTGGATTCGGCATGAATCTCGCGATGACGCAGCGCCGCGCGAAACTCATCGAAAAGATCGAGGCGCTGGCGGTTAATCCGGCGTTCAGCGGATGGGCCGAAGGCGTGGCGGCGTGCGAGAAATGGCTCGCCGATAAGGACGACGCGGAGGCTTCTAAGTCCGCGTCGGAGGCGTTGGTCGGGATGTTGGAGAGCTGCGCGGACTGCGGCTGCGAAGCCGATCCGTTCGAGAAAGAGATACTCAAGGATAAGGATCTGCTGGTCAAAAAGTCGATATGGATCATCGGCGGCGACGGCTGGGCTTATGATATCGGCTACGGCGGGCTGGATCACGTGCTGGCGCAGGGCGAGGACGTTAACATACTCGTGCTGGATACGGAGGTGTATTCCAACACGGGAGGCCAGGCTTCCAAGTCCACGCCGACTGGATCGGTCGCTAAGTTCGCGGCCGCCGGAAAGCGCACGAAGAAGAAGGATCTAGGGTTGATGGCGATGAGCTACGGCTACGTATACGTAGCGTCGGTCAGCATGGGCGCGAACCCCGCGCAGTTGCTGAAGGCCGTGACCGAAGCCGAGGCGTACAAAGGCCCGTCGCTGATCATAGCGTACGCGCCGTGCATCAACCACGGCATCAACATGCGGCAGACGCAGGCCGAGGGCAAGAAGGCCGTCGAGGCCGGATACTGGCCTCTGTACCGTTATAACCCCGCGCTAGCCGACGAGGGCAAGAATCCGATGTCGCTGGACTCGAAGGATCCGACCGCCAGCTATCAGGACTTCATCAGGGGCGAGATAAGGTATCAGACGCTGCTCAAGATGTTCCCGGATACGGCGGAGACGCTGTTCAGACAGGCCGAAGAGGACGCGGCGGAGCGTCGAGGTAATTACAAGCGCCTGGCTAACGCCGGAGCGTAAGCGTAACTAAACGGCAGGCTCCGGGGATGCTCTCCCCGGAGCCTGCCTAGGGCGCGGGCGGACGGCGCTGTCATAATCGTCCGCCGAAAAGAATACCGTAATGGGACGAGAGCGGCGGCGGTACGGACCGCTTCACGATCGTCGCAATATACTGCCGTTGCGGAGGTGCGAATATATGCTGCCGGAGATTCGCTTCATTACTGGCATGGAACGAAGCGCGCAGATGGAAATGGTCATAGAGGATACGCTGGCTGAGGACGTGGATCCGCTGTCCGCGATGGCTACGGTGGCGGCGTATATATTCTCGTTCATGGAGCGCGTCAACTGGGCGGGGTTCTACGTGGCGCGGGGGGATACGCTGGTGGTGGGTCCGTATCAAGGCCAGCCGGCGTGCATGCGCATCCCGTTCGGGAAGGGCGTGTGCGGGACGGTCGCGGAGGAGCGCCGCGCGTTACGCGTTGACGAGGTCGCGTCGTTCCCCGGATATATCGCGTGCGACTCCGCCACTCGCAGCGAGCTTGTCGCGCCGATAATCATCAATGGTAAGCTGTACGGCGTGCTGGATATCGACAGCCCGGAACCGGCAAGATTCAACGACGACGATCTGCGGCTTATACAGCGCGTCGCGAACTTGGTCGCTAAAGCCGTCGAGAAATCGGACGCTCAAACATACGCCCTGGCGCGCAGCGTGTAGCCGCGCGCCGTGAGTCGAGTTACTTCACTGTGCCGCGCTTGGGGCTACTCTGCTGCGCCGCGTGTCGATCCGCTCCATACCGCGCCGCGCTTGGAGCAACTCCACCGCTTCGCGCGCCTAGCTACTCCGCGACGGGGACGGCGGCTGTATCCCCGTATCGTTTGATTATGTTCTCATATGCCCGCCTCATGTTGCGATATACGCCGTCGGTCATCTCGGCGGGTTGAGTCTCCGTTCCGGCGGGCAGGATGCGGTATTGATACCCTCCGCTGTCCCAGCGCATCACCCATGTCGGCATCCACTTCGCGTCGGTCAGCCGCGCGCGATCCGATCCGGGATCCAGCGTGAACTGCAGCGTTAACAGCATCCCGACGATCTGATCCGTCTCGCGCTCGTTGGTGAGGAAATTACCCAGCGAGTACGCTATGAATACCTCGTGCTCCGTGCCGTCTGCCCACGTCACGTTCCGGCGCTCCATCTTGTGCGCGGAGGACGGATGCACGCCCAATATCACATCAACGCCGCAGTCGGCGATTTCGTCCACAATCTTAGTCTCGGCGGCGGCTGGCTTAGTGGCGGTGCGCTTGCCCCAGTTCATATTAACGATGACTAGATTCGCGCCTCTTTCACGCGCGGTCTCCGCGTCCTGGCGAATCCTCTGCGGATCGATCGTGTTCACCGCTATCGCGCGCTGATCCTTCGAGCCTTGTTTCGCTCCCACCGTGCTAAGCCCATACGTGTATGACAATACCGCTACTTTGACCCCGTTAAGGTCGAGAGTCAGCGGCAGCGCCTGCTCGTCGGGGCTTCTGTGCGCTCCTGTTACGCTGAAGCCGTGCATCTCCACCGCGGCGCGGGTTTTACTCAACCCCTCGAAGCCTTCCTCCAATATGCGCTCGGTGCCCAGGTTGATGATATCAACGCCAGCGTTCTTAAGCGCGGTCAGTATCTCGCTGGGCGCGCAGTATGTATCGTAAGGCGGCGCGTCGGAGACGGTCGTTTCCAGCGTGACCATCATCGCGTCGGGCGCGCTGGCATACGGCGCGATTTGGCTGAATATTGATTCGAAGTTATACGCGCCGGTCTCGATCAAGCCGGACTTGCGCAGATTCCCATCCAAATAGATTTGCCCCGATACCCCTAGCGTCACCGTCCGCGACTGCGGCGGCGGCGTGGGAGTGGGCGCGGCGGTTGGCTCGATCGTGGGCTGATACACCGCGACGGGGGTCTCTCCCGGCACGGCGGTGGCTGCCAGCGCCTGTATCAGCGCGCCGGATACCACCGCCACGTCCTCCAGGCTCCCCGACAGGCGCGGGAATATCCACGCGCTCATACTCACCGCCAAAGCAGTCGCCGCCAGCATCAGCCAAGTGCCGAACGATACGCCGCGTTTCTTCCTATTGCTAGCCATCTTAATCGCCTCCCGCCCGTTTACGTTAATATGACGAATCACGCGCGGGATTTGTTGAATGAATTATCCGTTAATCGAGCGTCCGTTTATATTCAGCTCAAACGTGCACGCCAGGAACCGCGCGGCCCTCTCGCACATCGCGAGGCGCTGCATGTATATCGTTAGATACTCCATGATGGAGCTGGTGGCGTCCATCTCGATCCGGTGGTATATCACGCGGCGGGGCTTGTCTACGGACAGGCGGTTGCGCTCGATCGCGAAGTTGACGCGGTCGTGTATATCGCCAGGCTCCGGCGTGCCGTTGCGCACCCGGCTGCGGCTCGCGTCGGCCTTGTCCGCGATGACCAGCGCGGCGGTTATGGGCGATGTTATCACGCCGATATCCTCGTCATGGTTGCCCACCGCGGTCACGACGGCGAGCACGTCCGCCATGGGCATACCCATCTGCAGCAGGAGCGGGAACAGCATGCACGCGCCCGATACCCCGTGATTCACCCTGCTGATGCTGTTGCCGATATCGTGGACGTATCCCGCTATGGCGGCAAGCTCCACATCGCGCGCGTCGTAATCCAGACAACGCAGTATCTCGCTGGCGAAGCGGCTGACGAACCCGGCGTGCCTCTCGCCGTGGTCGGTGAAACCCTGCGCTGCGAGATGCTGGTTCGCCGCGTCAATCAGCGTGCGCAGGTTTGGGTCGGTGCGGATGCGGTCGAGCGTCATTGTTTGGGGCAATGTATACCTCCCTTGGGTTAATCCATCTTCAGCACGGCCAGGAACGCCTCGCTGGGAACGGTGACCGATCCCACCTGCCGCATGCGCTTCTTGCCTTCCTTCTGCTTCTCCAGCAGTTTCTTCTTGCGGGTTATGTCGCCGCCGTAGCATTTAGCTAGCACGTCCTTGCGCACCGCCTTGACCGTCTCGCGCGCGATTATCTTCCCGCCGATCGCGGCCTGCACCGGTATCTCAAACTGCGCGCGCGGTATCGCGTCAACGAGCTTCTCCGCGATCGACCGCCCGCGCGCGTAAGCCTTATCCCTATGAACAATGATGGACAGCGCGTCGCAAGGCTCGCCGTTCAGCAATATATCCAGCTTAACCAGATCGCTCTTTTGGTATCCCGCCAACTCGTAATCAAACGACGCGTACCCGCGCGAACGGCTCTTAACCTGATCGAAGAAATCAAACAGTATCTCGTTTAGCGGCAGATCGTACACCAGCAGCGCGCGGTCGCCCTCGTACTTTAGCTCCTTGTATACGCCGCGCTTGTTCTGGCTTAGCTCCATCAGCGCGCCCAGCGAGTCCTGCGGCGCGTATATCGTCGCGCGCACTAGAGGCTCGCGCATCTGCGCTATCTCGGTGACGGGCGGGAGGTTCGTCGGGTTGTCGATCGTGAGCATGGTTCCGTCGGTCTTGACGATCTCGTAGACGACGCTCGGCGCGGTGGTGATCAGATCGAGATCGAACTCGCGCTCCAGCCGCTCCTGAATCACCTCCATATGCAGTAAGCCTAGGAACCCGCACCTGAATCCCACGCCCAGCGCCGCGGAGGTCTCCGGCTCGAACATCAGCGCCGCGTCGTTCAGGCGCAGTTTCTCAAGCGCCTCGCGCAGATCGGAGTACCGCGCGCCGTCCGCCGGGTATATGCCGCAGAATACCATCGAACGAGCCTGGCGGTATCCGGGCAGAGGCTCGGCTGCGGGGTTGCCCGCGTCGGTCACGGTATCGCCCACGCGAGTATCGCGTATATCCTTGATGGACGCGGCGAGATAACCCACCTCTCCGGCGGACAGCGATTCCGCAGCCTGGTATCCCGGATGGAACACGCCCGCCTCGACCAGATCGAACTCCACTCCGCCCGCCATCATGCGGATGCGCTGACCCGCCGCGAACGATCCCTCCGTTACGCGGACGGAGCATATCGCGCCCTTATAATTATCGTAGAAGCTGTCGAATATCAGCGCGCGCGGCGGTCCGTCCGTCACGCCGGACGGCGGCGGTATCTCCTTGACGATCAATTCGAGCGTCTCGTCGATACCTATGCCCTGCTTCGCGCTGATGAGCGGCGCGTCCTCGGCGGGTAAGCCCAGCATCTCCTCTATCTGTTCCCGCGCGCGGTCGGGAGCCGCCGAAGGCAGGTCTATCTTGTTGATGACGGGCAGTATCGTCAGGTTGTGTTCGAGCGCGAGGTAGGCGTTCGCGAGCGTCTGCGCCTCCACGCCCTGCGTCGCGTCGACGACGAGCAGCGCGCCCTCGCACGCCGCGAGCGCGCGCGACACCTCGTAGGTAAAGTCCACGTGCCCGGGGGTATCGATCAGGTTTAGTATGTATGTCTTGCCGTCGCGCGCCGTGTAGGGCATGCGCACGGGCTTGGACTTGATCGTGATGCCCCGCTCGCGCTCGAGATCCATGCTGTCGAGTATCTGCTCGACCATATCGCGGGACGCGACTACGCCCGTCCGTTCCAGCAGACGGTCGGCCAGCGTGGATTTACCGTGGTCGATGTGCGCGATGATGCAGAAGTTGCGGATGAGCGTCGGATCGGTCAAGATCATTTACCCCCAAAATCTCCGTGCGTTGTCGAGCGATACCTTCGTCGCGTAGCGCGGTTCCTCTAGCCCCTCGAACTCTATGGCGATATCGCCGTCGTAGCCGGACTCTTTCACCGCGCGCAGTATCCGCGGCACGTCGAGGTCGCCCTGGCCTAGTATCGATCCGCGCAGGTACCGCCCCGCCTGGGTCGTGAACCAACTGCCCGCGCAGTCGAAGTCGCGCGCGTCGCCGGGATCGCTCCCTCTTATATAGAAATCCTTCAGGTGGATCATACGGGCGAACGGAGCGAGGCGAGGCGCGCCGACCTCCGGTATCTCGTCTACGCAGGCGATGTTGCCCGTATCCAGCAGCGCGGCGAAGTTGGGTCGATTCACCGCGCGGATCAGCCTCTCGACGCGGTCGCAGCCGTTGACGAAGAAGCCGTGATTCTCCACCATCGTTATGAGGCCGCGCTTGGCCGCGTGGTCGGCCAGCCGCCCCGCCGCGTCGGTCATTTGCGGCAGAAGGCGGTCGAACTCGTCAATGCCGTTGCGCCCTCGCGGTCGGCGGAACGCGCTTACGTCGTGGCGCATGCGCGGCGTTCCCAACTCGGCGGCTATGTCGATATGTTTCATTACCCGGGTTATCTCCGCTTCCAGATCGGCGGGATCGTCCTTGCACAGATCAGCCAGAACCGAGTAATTCGCCAACTCAACGCCCGCGTCCGACGCGAACCGCCTCGCGCTCTTTATTGATTCATAGTCGATCGATCCATCCGCGTCCTCAAACTTGAACGCGAACGGCACTAGCTCCATTATCTGCGCGCCTTGGCTCGCGGCCCAGTCTATCGCGGCGCGCAGCGTCAACTCGCCTTTGCGGATCAGGGAGTCCAGGCAGTATGAACTGACTCCGAGTTTCACGGGCACAGCCTCGCTTTCATCGTTAAATATAGGAGTCGTCGGTCTGGACGATCGCGCTCTCGCGCGCGAACAGCGGCAGGCTCATGTAGCCGTGAGTCTCCGTCCGCCACGCTCCGCCCTGAACCTTTTCGCCGGTAAGCAGCCGCGTCCAGCCTCCGGCGGGCAGATAATACGATACCGTTCCGTCCGCGCGGAACACCGGCGCGACTAACAGCCCGTCGCCTAGCATGTACTGCAGATCCAGATCGGCGCACGCGGGATCGTCCGGGAACTCCATCGCCATCGCGCGCATGACGGGCACGCCCGTCTCGTGAGCCTCGGCGGCCTTCGCGAGCAGGTACGGCATGAGCCGGAGCTTCAGCCTCGTGAAGAATCGCACCACATCGACGGCCTCTTCGCCGAACAGCCACGGCACGCGGTACGAGCTTGAGCCATGCAGCCGTGAGTGCGTGCTGAGCAGGCCGAACGCAGCCCAGCGTTTATATACGTCCGGGGAAGCCGTGTCCTCGAACCCGGATATATCGTGGCTCCAGAACGCGAAGCCGCACATCGACAGCGACAATCCCGCCCGCAGAGACTCCGCCATAGACGGATAGTTGGAAGTGCTGTCTCCGCCCCAGTGAACGGGATAACGCTGTCCGCCCACCGTGGCGCTGCGCGCGAACACGCACGCTTCGCCCTCGCCGCGTTCGCGCTCGAGCAGCTCGAACACCGTCTTGTTGTACAATGATGTATAATAGTTGTGCATCAATACAGGGTCGCTGCCGTCGAAGTATACGCAGTCGGTCGGGATACGTTCGCCAAAGTCCGTCTTGAAGCAGTCCACGCCCATGTCCATCAATGCTTTGAGCTTGGACTGATACCACGCGGCGGCGTCCGGGTTGGTGAAATCGACCAGCGCCATGCCCGGCTGCCAGCGATCCCACTGCCAAACGCCCCCGTCCGGACGTTTGAGCAGGAAGCCTTGGCGCATGCCCTCGTCGAACAGCGGCGACTTCTGCCCGATGTATGGATTGATCCATACGCAGATCTTCAGCCCCTTCGCGCGCAGTCCGCGGAGCATGCCCTGCGGATCGGGGAACATGCGTTTATCCCACAGGAAATTGCACCATTCCCATTCCCGCATCCAGAAGCAGTCAAAGTGGAACACGCTCAGCGGTATGCCGCGCTCGATCATGCCGTCCACGAACGAGTTGATCGTTTCCTCATTATAATCGGTCGTGAACGAGGTCGTCAGCCACAATCCGAACGACCAGGCGGGCGGCATGGCGGGTCTGCCCGTGAACCGCGCGAACCTAGAGACCGCGTCCTTGACGGTCGGACCGCCCACGATCATAAACTCCATCGACTCGCCGGGCAGGCTGAACTGCGCGCTCGCGACTGCCTCGCTGCATAGCTCGTATGACACGCGCCCCGGGCTGTTGACGAACACGCCGTAACCCTTGCTCGTAGCATAAAAGGGGATGTTCTTATACGCCAACTCGGACGCGGTGCCGCCGTCCTCGTTCCACATGTCCACGCTCTGCCCGTTCTTCACGAACGGCGTGAAGCGTTCGCCCAGCCCGTAGAGTTTCTCGCCAACGTCCACGTCCAGCTTGACGCGGATATGCGGCCCGTCCGGGGTCTGGGCGTAAGAGAGATGGCGGCTGCCCAGCCCGGTCAGCCTAACGCCGTCATAATAATAATCCAGCCGGAACGTATCCTTGACGACGACGGCGGATAGTTTCCCCGACGCGATCGTTATCGAGTCGTCGGAGTCGGAGACGGTAAGCGCCGCAGGCTCCGGGTTAAGGTCGAAGACGGGGGCTTTGCCGGCCCCGCCCTTAAAGTGCGTTATGTTAACAGAGAGTATGTCCGGCGCGGGCGAGGCGAACGCCAGCGTCAGCGCGGGTCCGTCCAGCGTCATGCCGCGATGGTTAATACGCCGCGTAGGGCAGTACAGCGTCACCATATCCTCCGCGATGGTATAGTCCAGCGTCTGCGCCGCGCTGTGCAGTGTGATCCCCGGTTTTGTCACCCAGAATCCATCGGTGAACTTCATGTCAGGCTCCCCCCGCGCGTTAGTATCGGCGCGATAATATCGTTAATGATAACACAACGCGCGCGGCTTGACAATTCGGCGGCGCGCGGTTACGATATAATCGGAGGAGTTGACATACGAGGGAGGATATCATCCATGTCGGGGCATTCGAAGTGGGCGAACATCAAGCATAAGAAGGGCAAGGCGGACGCCGCGCGAGGCAAGATCTTCACGAAGATCGGGCGCGAGATAGCTATAGCCGTGCGCGAGGGCGGCAGCGATCCCGCGCTCAACAGCAAGCTGTTCGACGTTATCGCCAAGGCTAAGGCCAACAACATGCCGGGCGACAACGTCACCCGTTCCATCAAGAAGGCGGCTGGCGAACTGGGCACCGTCAGCTATGAGGAGATCATTTATGAGGGATACGCGCCGGGCGGGGTCGCGGTCATAGTCGAGACCGTAACCGACAACCGCAACCGCACCGCGTCCGACATACGCCATATATTCGACAAATGCGGCGGCTCGCTGGGCACGACCAACTCCGTCGGGTACATGTTCGACCGCAAGGGATTGCTGGTCATAGAACGCGCGCCCGGCATGGACGAAGACGATATGATGATGATCGCGATGGAGTCCGGCGCGGACGACTTCGAAGCGTCGGACGACGCGTTCGAGATTACCGCCGATCCAGCGGATTTCTCATCCGTCAGGACGGCACTGGAGGGTCGGGGCATGCCGTTCCTGTCAGCGGAGATCACGCGCGTTCCGCAGAACTGGATCGCGGTAGATGATCCCGATACGGTAGCGTCCGTGCGCAAACTGATAGACATGCTGGAGGATATGGACGACGTTATGAACGTATACCATAACGCCGAGACGCCGGACGAACCGGACGAGGACGAATGACGGCGCGTTCATCATCACCCGTAGCCGAGACGTTCGCGCAGCCCGAGCGCCGCGCGGAAGCCATACTCCGCCCCGTTTTGCGCGGGCGCGGGGTATTTATTAAAAATATGTTGCATTTCGTTGACGTTTCCGCTATAATACCAACAGCGTGGCATTTGACCGGATTACAACCGTCAGGGAGGTAAGGCTGGATATGAGTCGTTTGAACCGATCAAGCCGTTTCAGGCGCGCGTGCGCGCTGGTTGTGCTGTTGGCGGCGGCCTTGGCTCCCGCGGGCGGCGCGTTCGCGCTTACCAACGCGCAGATGCAGCTAGCCGGAGGACTGGCCGCCGTGCACGGCTCCGAGACGTATTTCTTCGCCCCCGTGGACGACAGCGCGTGGGGACTGTTCGCGGTAAGCTCGCTGGAGCGCGGGCCTATCGCCACGCTCACGGACGTGAAACCCGTCCGGCTCCTGTACGCGGACGCGAACAAGGTCTGCTTCACGGCGATCAGTTCCAACGAGGGGCAGCTGCTGGCAAGCCTGGACCTAAAGACAGGCAAGCCCGCGATGCTGCTGGACAGGGTCAAGGAGATATACTACGAGACGCAGGACACGGTGTTCTATAGCTCCTACGAGGATCAGCTAACGCTGTACCGCTATAACTTCACGAAGAACACGTCCACCAAGCTCAAGACCATGACCAGCAAGAACATCTACGACAGCATGATCGCCGAGAAGGATAAGGTGTACTTCCTGGGCAAGGATATCCGAGACGGTTCGGTCGTCGCCTATGAGATCAACAAGCCGGGCGCGAAGGCGGTCAACATGACCCCGCCATCGCCCAACATCGGCGATGGGTATCTGTACGGCGGGTATCTGGTCTACACCCCCAAGGGCGACTCCACCAAGGTGTATACCGTGCAGATGGGCAAGACCAAAGGCCTGCGCATAGGCGAACAGGTGACGAGCATGTCGCTTAACAACAATCGGTTCGGCGACGCGCTGTATCCCTACGACGCCGAGCATAACGCGATAGTCCGCGTACCGCTGGACGGATCGCCTCCGGACAGCCTGGCGCTGACCTCGCAAGGACAGGCCAGCGTGCTGATGGGCGGCGCGGACGATACGCTTTACCTATGGGACGACGGGCAGGTGTGGTCCGTCACGTCGCGATTGCAGAACAAAACCCCGCTGTTCCCGTTCAGCATAGCCAACGAAGGGATTAGCTGGACGAATATATCCCCGACGACGAGCGGCGCGGTGCTGATGTTCGGGTATACGGTGATGACGTATCTGGATCATTACGGCGTGACGCTGCCCACGATTGTCCGCGTGATGGATCCCGCTTCCGGACAGATGCTGTTCCAGTCGCCGGAGCGGCTCCCCAGCGTGGACGAGGGCACGAAGGTTAACGCGCCGCAGACCGGCGCGCAACCAGGCCAACCCGCCCCGCCGGAGGAGAATCCCGTGGGAGAAGACGAAGATATATCGTTCTTTGGAACATAAGCGCGGCAATAATGGGAGCAAGCCGCGTATACTGGATGATAGAGTATTCCCCTGAAAGTCGAGGTCGGTAGAATTCGCATGGGATCGGACTGCTGCGGTACGATATGCGCCCCAATAACCGCGCGGCACGGTATAGCGTTCGCGCCCGTAACCATTGAGGATAAACCGCTGCTGGCGCAGTATCTGCGCCGCTTCCCCGAGAACGAAGGCAGCGAGTGCCAATTTTCCAACATGTTCCTATGGAGCCCCGCCGAGCGGATAGAATGGGCGGTGGCTGGCGACGCGTTGCTGCTGCGCACGCGCTTTAGGGGCGTTGATCCTTCAGCCGCGCCGCAGCCGGACTGCGCGCCCTGTATGATGATGGTCTTTGCCCAGCCCGACCGCTTGTGCGAGGGTTTGGAATTGGCTGTCGAGTCGATGCAAAGCCGGGGCGAGACGTTCCGCATGTGCTCTCTGCCGGAGTGGTATGTCAGGCGCATGGACGCGTGCAGCCCGGGCAGGTTCGTATACGCGCGCGAGCCGCACCACGACGACTATGTGTACGACGCGCGTTCGCTGATAACCTTGTCTGGCAAGCCCCTTCACGCCAAGCGCAACCACGTTAACAAATTCCTCGCGGTATACGGGGAGCGGTTCGAGTACGAGCGGTACCATCCGTCGCGCTTGAGCGAGTGTATGGACGCTTACGATCGATGGCTGGGCGAGAAAGGCGAAACGCTCGAATTATGCGCCGAGCGCGGCTCCGTCGAGCGCGCGCTGCGGTATGCGGATATGCTAGGCCTGGAAGGCGGGATGATCCGCGTAGACGGGGTGGTCGAGGCGTTCACGCTGGGCGAGAGGATCACGGCGGACATGGCGTTGATACACGTGGAGAAGGCAAGCCCCGGCATACCCGGGCTGTTCGCGACGATCAATCAGATGTTCCTGCAAAACGAGTTCCCGGACATAACGTGGGTTAACCGCGAGGAGGATATGGGCATAGAGGGTCTGCGCAAGGCGAAGCGGTCTTATCATCCGGCGCGGATGATCGATAAGTACGGCGCTACTCTGGCTCCGGCATGATCATACTGGACAAAAGCCGCTGGGACGATTCGCGGCGGCTTACGCAATACTGCTTCCGCGACAACAGCGAGGAGTTCACGCGCTGGTATTATGATCGGCGCGCCTCGCGCGTGTTCGCGTTGTTGGACGAGCGCGGCGGGATAATCGCGCAGGCTGTCGATTCGCGCGCGAGGATCCGCGTCCGCGGCGTTGATCTGCCGTCCAGCGTGATATCCCATGTCGCGACCGATCCTGGGTATCGGTCGAAGGGGATCATGCGCGGACTGCTGACCGACGCTCTGCGCGCGCTGTATGATGAAGGCGCGGCGCTTGCGGCGTTGTATCCGTCCGCGTATTCGTTCTATGAGCGGTATGGGTTCGCGGCGTGCGGGGACGCGGTTCGCGTATCGATCGCGCCGGATCGGTTAAAAGCCGCGCCGCTGTCGGATCGGTTGAGTTGGGACTGCGATCCCGATATAGATCAACTGACCGACTGCTACGCTGCGGCGCACGCTGATATATCGGGGTCGCTGACGCGCGACGCTGGAGATACGCGGGATCGCGTGGACGACATGGTTCGTGACGGCGCGTCGGTCGTTGCTCTGCGCCGAGGCGGGATTGTGACGGGATACTGGTTCCGGCGCGATGATTCCGGCGTGATGATCATCAATGAGGCGGTGTTCCGCGACGCGAGCGCGAGGGTGGATTTTCTATCGTATATCGCTCAGCACGCGTCCACGGTCGTTGAGGCTAGGATTCTGATTCCGGCGTTCGATCCTCTGCTTAGGATGCTTCCGGATCGGCACGCTAGCGTTAAGCTGGAACCGTGGGGTATGTTCCGCGCGGTGAACCTGCGCGCGCTGGCAAACGGACTGCCCGCGGGCGAGGGTTGCGTTACGCTGAACATTATCGATGAACAGATTGAGGATAACAATGGGTTGTGGCGGTTCGAGGCTTGCGGCGGCAGGCTGCGCGCGTCCCGCGCGGATGGGGACGGTTCGACGCGCGTTAGCGCGCTTAGCATACGATCCGCCGCGTCTTGGTTGATGGGATCGGCGGACGGATCGTCGTTGATGGAGACCGGAAGCCCGATCACGCCAGAGACCGCGCGCGCGATGGACAGACTGCTGCCCGCCCGGCGCGTATTCATATGGGAGCAATACTGAATGACTGGGCATATACCTACGGAGCGTCCGGATCGGATCATTGACGCGCACCTACATTTCCAGCCGCAGAACCCGCACTTCGACGCTATCGCGCGCGCCGCCGGGCATGAGAATACTGCGGCGCATCTTGAGCGCGCGTACATTGATAACGCGATAGTACGCGGCGTGGTGATGGGCAACCGCGAGCTTAACAAGACTCGTCACGAGTATCCGCCCGCGCTTAGTTTCTGCGTCGGCGTGCATCAGCACGCGCTGGAGCCTGGGAACAGCGCCGCGGCGCTGGAGGCGTGCGAGGCGCAGTTAGCCGGGCCGCAGTGCGTGGGGATCAAGCTGTACGCGGGGTACTGCGCTCTGCCGCTGATGGACGAGGCGTATATACCCTACTACGAACTGGCGGAACGGTTTGGCAAGCCCGTAGCGGTGCACATGGGAGTGACGGCTTCGCCGCGCGCTCTGCTTAAGTATTGCCATCCGTTGTTGATAGATGAAGCGGCGGTGAGGTTCCCGCGCGTGCAGTTTGTGATGTGCCATTTCGGGAACCCGTGGCTGATGGACGCTGCCGCCGTTCTCGAGAAGAATGACAATGTCGCGGCTGATCTATCCGGATTGTTATCCGGGCGGGTCGATCTTGACGAGTACCGCGTGCGGCTCGGCGGATATATGGATCAACTGCGCGCCTGGATCGCGTATGTCGAGCGTTACGACGCGTTCATGTTCGGCACGGATTGGCCGCTGGTTAATCTAGCGGAGTATATATCATTTATATGCGAACTGATACCGCGTCGGCATTGGGACGAGGTGTTCTACAGCAACGCGAGGCGGGTGTATCAACTGGCGGAAGGGTGAAGGAGTATCGCTCACTCTGTCGCTTGAGGTATCCTCCACCTATGGGGATCTGCGTTCCTACTAAGTTGGTTAGCACACATACATGCGCATCAACATAGTATAACACGGGCTGACGATTAACTCCCTTTCACTTCACACACAATTCAATATTCAGTTAACCTCCACATCAAAATGACGAGGTGTAAAAATATATGGATCTTCGAAATTGTATAGATTTAAGGCCGTCTTATATGCGG
>JAIRSO010000013.1 GCA_031255415.1 Oscillospiraceae bacterium | reverse complement strand
TCGCTCCCGGCGGTGTTGCCGCTGATTGTCCCCCCAATACGCATTATCCCGTACCACGCGATACCGGCTATGCCGCCGCCATCTTTGGAGGCTTTATTGTTCTGAATGAACGCGTCGTTTTCCACGACTAGGTCTGCAACGAGCGAAAGAGCTATGCCGCCGCCGTTGACAGCCGAGCCGTTGGTGACAGACGATACGCCTCTCATAGTGATCTGTCCTCCGTCGGCTCTGATTATACCGCCGTTGGACGTTTGGTTTTTATTGTTAGTGAGCGTCACGTCCGCGCCAATGTCAAGGACGGAATCCGGCCCGGACGTCGCGATGAGCGCGCCCGACACGGCGGTTACGGCGGAAGCGTTGCCGTCGATTTTTACTTTGGTAAGCCGTAACGTCCCGCCCGGCTGCACCACGAACGCGTCGCCGCCGAGCGAGGGCGAACGCAGCAGCGTTTTCGGGGTGCTCCCGAATGAGGTTATCGTCACTGTGTGTCCGGATTTTATCACTAACGCGCGGGGCATGACTATGGTGGTGACGCTTGTGCCTAACTCGATCGTAGCATTCGTGTAAGCGTTGATAAGGGATTCCATAAGCGCGAAGGTATCGACCACCGCCTGCGGCGCGGGAGCGGCGCTTGGGGCGGATCGGGTAGAGCGATTATTTGCCATGTTAAGCTCTCCTTATTGTTGACTGAAAGGATTGTCAGCTGCGTCCGTTCGCGCATCCGCAGTAGTTGGTCGCGGCGCACCATATGATCTGGTTGCGGCAGTTGTTCGTTCTGGCGTACCTGAACACGCTGGGAGTTCCGCCGCCGCCGCCCGAAGACTCTTTGCGGTAGGAGATATCATAATTGTTATAGCCCTGCGTGAGATGGGCGCTCCATTCCGCCAGCGGCGACACGAACGAGTTGTAGAGCAGGTTGTCGGCCGCGGCGTGCACGGCGGTTGACCATTCGGCGTGATTGTCCGCGAACACCGCACTGTCGCCGACGTTTAATCTGCTTAGCGAGTCGTGCTCGATATATATACCGCCGCCCATGCGCTTCGCTTTGTTGCTGGTGATCTCGCCGTTGACGCTCATCGCGCCCAGCAGGCTCTCGTCGGCTATGCCGCCGCCGTTGACTGCGTCGTTGTGGTCGATCGAACCGCCGCTCATGTTGAACGCGGCGTTTCCGGTCATATAGAGTCCGCCGCCGTATCTTTGGGCGTCGTTCTCGCTGATAGCGCCATTGGACATCGCGAACGCCGCGCCGTTGAGGTACACTCCGCCGCCGTCGAGCGCCTTGTTGTGGTTGATGGCTATGGCGCTGTCCGTTGGCATCAGGATAAACCCGCTGGACAGGGACGCGGCGCCGCCGCCGTGCTCCGCCGTGTTGCCCGATATGGAGCCGTTGCGCAGTTCGAGCACGCCTTTGACGACGAATACGCCGCCGCCGTACTGCCCGTTGCCCTCGACCGCGTTGTTGATGATCGCTCCGCCGTCCACGCATAATTCCGCCAGGCCGTCTCCGTCTACGCGCACCGCGCCGCCCGACGAGGTTTTGTTGACGTTATCTTCGAGCACCGCGCCGCCGTACAGATACGCCCTCGCGTTGTTGTTGGTCACGGCTATGATGGATCCAGCGTCGGGAGCGCCGCCCTCCTCGCCGCCGCCCCTGACTAGGATATCCTTCAGGAACAGCTGCGAGTTGTCAAGGAGCGTGATCATATCCCCGCCCAGCGAAGGGGAGCGGGTGAGCATATGGCGATCCAGCGGATCGGACTGGATGGTTATCGCCTTGTTGACCGGGATGGTCAATCCGCCGGTCATGGATATATCGCCGGTCACTTGAATCGTATCGTTGGAGTTCGCTTTTTTCACGGCGTCCTGCAGTTCCTCATACGTACTGGCCGCGAGGGTTCTGCGGGGCGGGTCTTTCCTCACGCGCAGGCCGCTGGCGGACGCTCCGGCCGGCGTTCCGTAAGCGTATACGCCTCTTGAGCGTCTGTTTTTATCCTGTTCGATCTCTTTATAGATGCGCTTTAGCCTAGCGAGTCTTTTTTGGATGCATTTATTGCGTCCGCGGGCGTTAACGTCGCGGTTGTATCTCTTCATCATTTTATCATTCCTTTTTTTAATGAAGGGTATAGCGGCCAGACCGGGTAATGAATGGCTGGCTGGCTGGCTATAGTGTGGTTATGTGCTGATGTAAGTATACGCAAGGGATTTGTATTGTGTTACTATGGAATATAATGATTGGCGGGGAGCGTCGTCCGGCGCCGCTTCCGCCTTGCGCCTCCATCCCCGCCGTGATACAATGGTTACAATTGGCAGGTTCAGTTTTATTGCAACCTCACAGTAATCGCAGGAGGCTTACATGAGAAACATCGATGAAATCGTATCGCGCATGACGCTCGAGGAGAAAGCCGGCATGCTCAGCGGCGCGGACTTCTGGCGGCTCAAGGGCGTGGAGCGGCTGGGTATCCCGATGATGACCGTAACAGACGGCCCGCACGGCCTGCGCAAACAGGACGACCGCCCCGACCATCTCGCGCTGAACGAATCCGTCCCGGCGGTGTGTTTCCCGTCGGCGTGCGCCACGGCGTGCTCGTTCGATCGGCGGCTGATGGAGGATATAGGCGCGATGCTGGGCGATGAGTGCCAGGCCGAAAACGTCGGCGTGATACTAGGTCCCGGCGCGAATATTAAGCGCGGTCCGCTGTGCGGAAGGAACTTCGAGTATTTCAGCGAGGATCCTTATCTGTCCGGGGAGATGGCGGCGGCGCACATTCGCGGCGTTCAGAGCCGGGGGGTGGGCGCGAGCCTCAAGCATTACGCGCTTAACAATCAAGAGACGCGGCGCATGTCGCTGAACGTCCGCGCGGACGAGAGAGCCAGGCGCGAGATATACCTGTCCAGTTTCGAGACCGCCGTGAAGAAAGGCAAACCATGGACGGTGATGTGCTCGTATAACAAGATCGACGGCGTGTATATGAGCGAGAATCCGCTGTATCTTGAAAAAATACTGCGCGGGGAATGGGGATTCGACGGGTTTACAGTGACCGATTGGGGTGCGTGCTGCAGCCATATCGCGGGAGTCATGGCGGGCATGGATCTTCAGATGCCCTACGCTGGGCCGCTCAACGATCAAGAGCTGGCCGACGCGGCGCGCCGCGGCGTTGTTCCGATCGAGAAGATCGACGAGGCCGTAAAGCGCATACTGGATATCGTGTTCAGATACGCCGACAACCATAAGCCGGACGCGAGTTATGATAAAGATGATCATGACCGTCGGTCTGGGCGCGCGGCTGCAGAAAGCGCCGTGCTGCTTAAGAATGACGGCGGTATACTGCCTTTGTCCGCGCAGAATAAGGTTGCGTTCATCGGGCAGTACGCCGTCGAGCCTCGATATCAGGGCAGCGGCTCCAGCCGTATCAACGCGACTCGGATCACGTCGGCGATGGACGCGGCGAAGGGTATCGCGAGCGTGAGCTACGCGCGCGGCTTTGACGACTCGACGGCGGAGAACGCCGCTGAACTGATTGCCGAGGCCGCCGCTCTCGCCGCCGATAGCGATACGGCTGTGTTATTCGTCGGGCTTCCCGGCTCGTTTGAGTCGGAGGGATTCGATCGCGCGCATATGCGCCTGCCTGATAATCAGATCGCGTTGATCCGCGCTGTCGCAAGAGCGAACCCCCGCGTGGTCGTGGTGCTGCATAACGGTTCTCCCATCGAGGTGCCGTGGATCAACGACGTTCAGGCTATGCTTGAGATGTATCTGGGCGGGCAGGCCGTGGGAGCTGCGGCTGTCGATCTGCTGTATGGGCGCGTCAATCCGTCGGGCAAACTCGCGGAGACGTTCCCCGTCAAGCTGTCGGATAATCCCAGTTACCTGAACTTCCCAGGAGATGGCGACGACGCGTTCTACCGCGAGAGCATATATGTCGGGTACCGTTATTACGACAAAAAGGAAATGGACGTGCGGTTCCCGTTCGGGCACGGGTTGAGCTATACATCGTTTAAGTATAGCAATTTGAAGGCGAGCGCTTCCGTGATGAACGTTGGTGACAGCGTATCCGTTTCTGTTGATATAACGAATACCGGATCGCGCGCGGGCAAGGAGATTGTACAATTATATGTGCGCAGTAAACATAACGGCATAAGCAGACCGGAGCGCGAACTGCGCGGATTCGAAAAAATTTCACTCGAGCCTGGAGAGACTAAGACCGTGAGCTTCACGCTTACCAGCCGCGACTATGCGTATTATGAGGCTCAACTGGACGGATGGTACGCGGAGAACGGTCTGTACGCTATCGATATAGGAGCGTCCAGCCGCGATATTCGCGCGTCGGCTGATATTACCATCGAGGGCGCGAAGCCTCTTATCCGTCCGTTGACGACGGACTCGACGCTGCGGGATCTTATGGCGGTTCCGGGATCGGAGCCGATAATGAAACCGTTGATGGACGGGATGCGCAGGAGCTTCGGCGTTGACGCGGACAACGCCGCGATGGGCGAGGGTGCGGATCAGATGTTCCTCAACATGATAGGCGATATGCCCGTGCATACGCTAAGGTCTTTCGCCAGCGGAGGCGAGCCGTTGGATGTAGAAGGGTTGGTAGCCGCAGTCGCGAGTCTGATTAATTGAGCGCGGAGTCCGTTGTGGAGTTAGGAGTGGAGTCTGCTGCGGAGTTGGGTACGGAGTCCGTTGCGGAGTTAGGCGCGGAGTCCGTTGTGGGGTTTGACGCGCGGGTCTGCGCCGATTCGAGTCAGCGCAGTTTGCGCGCCTCCAGATAGTACCGCTTCTCCCGCGCGAGACCCATCGAGAACGTCTTGCGCGGGAGAACCCCATCCTTCGCGATTGCCGGGAATAACTCCGACTTATCCAGCGAGGGCAGGAGTATCCCGACGCGGTTCGGCTCGGACGCTAGGGATCGCAGTGCGTCGTCGCCGTGGATGTAGTCCACATACGCGTCGGAGCCGCCGCCAATCGCAGGCCATTGGTCAAGGAATGATTGGACGATGCCAGCGGCGGTCTGCTGGCTCGCGCCCGATATCCATAATGGACGCTCGCCTTCCGTCGATACGCGGACGATCATCTTGCCGTATGGTAATGATTCCGATGAAAGCGTCCCGCCTTGATCCGCCGTCCATGCCTCGAACGATTCCATAAACGCGCGCGTGTCCGCGCCGTATACGATCCGGTGTATCGGTTCAAACGATATGCCTTCATCGTAGACGTTGCATACCTCCGCCAGCGCGAACCTTAACGGATGCGCGGCGCGTTGTTCCTGCGGTATGCTCTGGCGCGTATCCATCCAGACCATGCGCGCCGCCGCTAGGGAATGGTTCCCGTCCCCGACCGCGGCGCGAACGCCTCCGGTCAGCGGAAGCGCGCGTATCGCGCTTTGTATCGCGGATATATCGTCGGGGTTATCGATCGCCCATCCCTTGATAGAGCCGCCGCCCAGCATCAGCGGCGCGTCGTAAAGCTGGCGTAATGATCCGCGCCGCGCGTAGACAGGCTCTATCACCGATCGCGCTTGATCCTGCAGTAACAGCATGATGTGCGGCAATTCCAGCGCGGCCTCCCTGCGTATCGCGGCGCGGGGAGGGAGCCTTTGCGCGATGGTGCCCTCCGTCGGACGTATCGGACTGGACGAGTCCGCATTGTAATCGTAATACTCCAGGTCAACCGCCGCTATCAAACCGACGCGCGGCGGACGTTTGTTATCATTGCCGTTATCGCTGTCGAACCGCCGCTCCGCCAGCGCGTACCCGAAGAACGGCAGCAGTATCCCGCTGTCAGCCGTCCGGCGCATGTTCGATATTACGCGCCGCTCCCGCTCGGCAGAGTCGGGCGCGTCGAGAAACGCCTCGGGCAGGATCATGTTCAGCGCGGACGGCGAGTTTCCAACGAACGCCTCCGCGCTTTTCCAGTATTCCGGCTGCGATGTGAATTGATCGCAAGCCACGACTGCCCATCGAGTTATGTCAACGCCTGGCGCCGGGGTGAGTATCCGCGCCGGAGCGAGTCCTGTCCCGTCAAGCGTTTCGGCGGGAAGCGTTCGCGTCGCGTTCATTCGCGCATCCCCTCCAGTAAGTTATTGAACCGCTCCAGTTCGTCGGGGTTGTCGTAACGAAGTACGATCCGTCCGCGCTTGAGCGTTCCCGATATGGCTACGCGCATGCCGAACGTCTCGCGCGCGGACGAGGCGAGACGCTCGAATTCCGGCGGAGGCGTTCTAGGCTCCGCGCGGCGCTGCGGCGGGGATTCCTTCCTCGAGGCTTCCTGCTCGAGCGCGCGCACCGACCAGCCCTCGTCAATCGCGCGCTGCGCCAGTTCTATTTGTTTGGCTTCGTTGTCTACTCCGGCAAGCGTGCGCGCGTGCCCCGCGCTCAACGCGCCTTGGGCGACCCACTCCTGGACGCGACCGGGCAGAGCCAGTATTCTCAATAGATTCGCGATGCTGGGCCGGCTGCGTCCCAATCTTTGCGCGACGCTCTCTTGGGTTAATCCGCACTCGTCCATCAGAGCGCGTATCGCCGCCGCTTCCTCGACGGGGTTTAAGTCCTCGCGCTGGAGGTTCTCAACGAGCGCCATTTCCATGCGCCCGACCGCGTCGGACTCGCGGATGATCGCCGGGATCGACGACAACCCCGCTAGCCTCGCCGCGCGCCAGCGCCTCTCGCCCGCGACGATGCGGTATCGTCCGTTCATCGGGCAGACTATGATCGGCTGCAGCACCCCGGATCGCTCTATCGAGTCGGCGAGTTGGCGCAGGGTCGCCGCGTCGAACGCCTTGCGCGGCTGGTCGCGGTTGGGATCGATATCGGCTAGCGGGATCTCCCGAAGCGGGCTGTCGCCGCGCGGCGCGTCGTCGGACAGCAGCGCGTCCAGTCCCCGGCCTAGACCCTTTGGTTTCATATCGCGTTCGCTCCCTTCAGCCCGCGCGCTCGACGAATTCTTTTGCCAGTTCCTGATACGCGGACGCGCCTACGCTTCTAGGATCATATAGATGTACGGGCAGTCCGTGGCTGGGAGCCTCGCCCAGGCGCACGTTCCGGGGTATCACGCTGGCGAAAACCTTGCCCTTGAAGTGCTTCTTTACCTCCTGAACCACCTGCAGGCCCAGGTTGGTGCGCCCGTCGAGCATCGTCAGCACGACGCCCTCTATATCAAGCGACGGGTTCGGGCCGCGCTTTACCATGTTGATAGTGCGCATCAGTTGGCCGACTCCCTCCAGCGCGTAGTACTCGCACTGGATCGGGATCAACACGCTGTCCGCGGCGGTGAGCGCGTTTATCGTGAGTTGGCCCAGCGACGGCGGGCAGTCGATCAACGCGTAGTCGAACGGGCTTTGCGAATCCGATGGCCTTAGCAGCGCGTACAGCGCGTTTTTCAGCGCGGATTCGCGGCGCTCGATGGACAGCAGCTCCACCTCGGCGGCGGCGAGCCGGATGTCCGCCGGAGCCAGTTTCAGCGTGCCGACCGGGGTGTCCAGCAGGATATCGGCGACGGGGACGCGCGCTATCAGGCAATCGTACATGCTGCGCCCCTCGGCTGCTGATAAGCCCAGCCCGCTGGTGGCGTTTGCCTGAGGATCCATGTCGACGGTCAGCACGCGCTTGCCCAGCGCCGCGGCGCACGCGGACAGGTTGACGACGGTTGTCGTCTTGCCTACGCCGCCCTTCTGGTTCATCACTGCGACTATTTTGCTCATGGCGTATATGATAGCACAACGCGGGTTTAATTGGAAGGCGAAAAACGGAATCCTCCCTGTTCGGGGAGGATTCCGGACTGGCTGCGGCGGATCAATCGACGCTGATGGTCAGATCGCGCCGTCCACCTTCGCCATGTGCTTGATGAGATCGACGACCTTGTTTGAATAACCCCACTCGTTGTCATACCACGCGACGAGCTTCACGAACGTCGGGGTCAACTGGATGCCGGCCTTCGCGTCGAAGATCGACGTGCGCGGGTCGTGTATGAAATCGCTGGAGACCACGTCGTCCTCGGTGTAGCCGACGATACCCTTCCAGCGCGGCGACTCGGACGCGGCCTTCATTGTGGCCTTGATATCGTCCATCGTCGCGGGGGTTTTCAGGTTGACGGTCAGATCGACGACCGAAACGTCCAGCGTCGGGACGCGCATCGACATGCCTGTCAGTTTGCCCTTGAGCTCCGGGATGACCACGCCTACGGCCTTTGCCGCGCCCGTCGAGGACGGGATGATGTTACCGGACGCCGCGCGCCCGCCGCGCCAGTCCTTCTTGGACGGGCTATCGACGGTCTTTTGGGTGGCGGTGGTCGAGTGCACGGTGGTCATCAGGCCGTCCGCTATGCCGTACTTCTCGTGGATGACCGACGCGAGCGGGGCTAGGCAGTTGGTGGTGCAGCTCGCGTTTGAGACGATGTTCATATCGGGTTTATAGGTATCGTGGTTAACGCCCATGACGAACATCGGGGTTTCCTTATCCTTAGCCGGGGCGGTGATGACGACCTTCTTCGCGCCGCCCGCGAAGTGCTTGCCAGCGCCCGCCTGGTCGGTGAATATGCCGGTGGCCTCGGCGATATACTCCGCGCCAGCTTCCTTCCATGGGATCTCCTCGGGCTTCATCGACGCGTAGACGGATACCGGGCGGCCTTCGACCACCAGTTTCCCGTCCTTAATCTCGATCGATCCGGCGAAGCGTCCATGCACCGTATCGTAGCGGAGCATGTACTGCATATAAGCCAGATCGATGAACGGATCGTTAATCGCGACAACCTCTACATCTGGCGTTTCCAGCGCGGCCTGGAACACCAAGCGTCCGATGCGTCCAAAACCATTGATGCCAATCTTTACCGCCATACAAGAACCCTCCTCTTCGGCGCTGCCGAAATCCGCTGTCCTTCTTATAACTTCACCACAGGTTATTGTACTCTAATCGGCATGGGTATGCAAGCGCGGGGAGAGGAAAATTGCGGTGGAGTCGGGAGAGATGGGGGTGGGGAAAAGGGAAGATGGTGGGGAGAACGGAGGGGGAGGGGAGAGCAGGGGTGGGGAGAGGGGGGAAGTAAGGCGGCGGAAGAGTAGGAACGCAAGACCCCATGTGGGGGCGACAGGGGTTTTGCGTTCCTAGATTATATCGGTTTATGTTAGCTGCTTTAGCGCGGCGCTCACGGCTGGCCCGCGTTCAGCACCCTCGTGATCGTCATCAGCGCGTCGGATAGTTCGACAAAATCCCGCTCCGGCACGTCTTGACACCATTCCTGTACCTGCTGGACGATCGTGTTGTGTATGGCATTGAGTTTTTCCTCGCCCTCGGGCATAATAACGACGTTGACTACGCGGCGATCGACCGTATCGCGTTGACGATCCACTAGACCCACCTCGATCAGGCGGTCAACCAGCGGCGTAATGTTTGGCTTGGCGATGCCCAGCCTGCGCGATATCTCCGATACGGACATCGATCCGGTTTCGCTTAGCATGCTCAGCACCTGAACGTGCGACAGCGGGATGCCATGCTCCGCCTGGATCGTATCCATATGCAGCAGACGTTTGCGCAGAAGGGGCAGCGCGGCGAATATATTCCGCGCGACGCGATCCACCAGTTCCGGATCGATGTTCTGGTTAGGGCTGTCCAAACGAGATCATCCTTTCGCCTGTCAGATTCAGAACCGCAAGACGCGGTTCGTTAGTCAGCATCGTTTCATAGTCGGTTCACAGTCGAGCCATGACGAGCCTTCGCTCTTATTATATATTAATGAAGCGATAAAAGCAATACTATAAACAAAACTTTTGAGAGGCGGTTGGGGCGTATGAAACGGACGCGGGCGTGTTACATTCTAGGCGCGGCGGAGTTGAAGGGATGGTGGCCTTCGCCTAAAGACGGCGATATGATCCTGGCTGCCGACGCTGGATGGAAACATCTGCGTAAACTGGGATGGTTCGCGGACGCTGCGATCGGCGACTTCGACACGGACGCGCCGCCGCCGCAAGGGGTTCGGCAGACGCTGTGCAAGGCCGTGATCCGGCTGCCCGTAGAGAAAGACGACACCGATATGGCAGCCGCCGCGCGGATCGGGCTGGACGGCGGATGCGGCGCGTTCTATCTATTGGGTGGAACGGGCGGGCGGCTGGATCATACGCTGGCTAATATACAGTGCCTGGCGAGGCTGGCGAAGGCGGGCGTATCGGCTTACCTGATGGACGCGGAGCAGACGCTGACCGCGCTGGCGGGGCCTTCGTCGATCGTGTTCGCGGAGGGTTCGCGCGGACTGGTCTCCGTGTTCGCGCACGACGAGATCGTCGAGGGCGCGACGATTAGCGGGTTGAAGTACTCTTTGTCCGGCGCGCGGCTCTATAACACGCGCGCGCTGGGCGTTAGCAACGAGCTTACGGGCGGCGAAGCGTCCGTATCGGTGGCGCGTGGGACGGCTGTAGTTGTGTTTCCCGGCACATTATTGGCGAATCTTATCCGGAACGAAGCATGAAACACCGCTGTGTCATGTACCGCATACGCTGTTCTTGAATCCCGGCGTATGGCAAGCGGGGCGGGCGAGCCGCGATGAATCCGCGCGTCAAGGCGCGGTATCGCCAGCGCGCGCGCCCGGCAAACCGTTCCCGAGAACAATGGTTGTTCTCAAAGATTCACGATCGTGAAACGCAACAAGGAGGCAAGAGTATGCAATACTCGCAAGAACAACTGCAATCGATACTTAATAACATGTACGGCACAACGGAAACGGCTCCGAATCAGGACGAAAACGGCTGTCCGTGGGCGAATCAACATTGCTGCCCGTCGTGCGGCGTTCCGGCTAACTGCCCGTCCGCGACCGCTCCGGCAGCGCCCGCCGCGCCGCAGACCCCGCCGACCGCGAAGTTCCCGGTGGTCCCCCCAGGATTCTCGACCAGCTGGCCGTTCTTCCCGGGCTTCCCGGGCGGAAACTTCCCGCCCGCGCCGCCGTCCTCCGCGCCGTCGGACGCGACCAGCGCCGATATCCCGCCGAATCAGGATGATAACGGCTGCCCGTGGGCGAATCAGCATTGCTGCCCGTCGTGCGGCGTTCCCGCCGAATGCTTGGCTAACGGCAATGGAACCGCCGGCGGCGCGGCTGCGGGCGCGGGTACGGCAGGCGGATCAGCCGCCGCCAACAGCGCGATAACGCCCGGCATGTACGCCAGCATTATCGGCACGATGCTGAACCAGAACCCGCTGTTCACCAACGCGCTCTCGCCCACCGTGTTCCCCACCGACGCAGCCCCGAACCAGGATGAGAACGGCTGCCCGCTGATCAACGGCTGCTCCGTCTACGGCTTCTGCCGCTGAAACATATCGCGCGCCGAGACCTCCGTCCAAAGAGCCGCTTTCAAGGCGGCTCTTTGGATTGCGCGATGATTGACGCGCGCTCACGCCGACATACCTTGTCTATATATGATACGCGTTTACGCGCGTTGTGTGATTACCCCCGCTTGTCCTCCTTTCGCATACCCTTGACCGTCCACGCCGTCACGGACGCTATGACGATCACCCCTCCCGCGAGCGCGAGCGGCCCGGGAGCCTCGCCGTCGAATATGAACACCCATAATGGGTTAAGTATCGGCTCGACTACGCCCAGCAGACACGCGGCCAGCGGCGGGCACTTGCCGGACGCAAGCCCGAACAGCACGTATGGCACGCCAAGCTGGAATACTCCTAGTATGATAATATTTCTTATAGCCGCGCCGGTCATCGCGTTCGCCGATAGAAACAGGAACGGCAAGCCGACCGCCGCCGTGATCAGATGCCCGATCACGATCCCGGTCATGCGCGAGTCCTCGCCGACTCGTCCGGCGGTCATGAACATCGCGCCGAAGAACAGCCCGCTGGCTAGCCCGATTATATTGCCCAGCGTGCCGCCCGAGTCCATCCGGTCGGCGAAGCATAACGCGACCCCAGCCAGCGTCACCGCCACCGCGATATAATCGAACCGCCTGAACCGCTGGCGATATACCAGAGCCGATATCGCCAGTATGTATATCGGCGCGGAATACTGCAGGGCGATCGCGTTGGCGGACGTGGTCAGCTTGTTCGCCGCAACGAAGGTTAGGAATGTTAGGCTTAACATCGCGCCGTTCAGCGCGGAGCCTCTGTTCACGCTTAGGCGCATCCCTCGCCAGCGCATGTACGCGAAGGCTACCCCAGCCGCGATCAGGCTGCGGCCTGCGGCTATCGCCATCGGATTCCATGGTATTGACTTGATGAATATCCCGGCTATCGACCACAACGCCGCGCACGCGAGCATCTGCGCTATCGCGGCTCCGCTAGCGCGGGCTGGGGCGGGAGGCGTTGGGGTTTCCATCTTGACCGTTGGAATCTCCGTCTTGACCGTCGAGACCTCCGTCTTTGCCGCCGGAGCCTCCGTCTTGAGCGCCGTTTCTAGAGCCATGCGAACCTCGCCTCGCCCAAATCGCAAAAAATTCTCCGCCGCACCCTATTGACAGGCTGGACGAAGTATGCTATTATTTAAAATTGCACCAGTTTGGGAGATTCTGCGTTCCCAAGGTGCATATTTCGTGATGCTATGACATGATTCTACACCAGTTCGCGCCGCCTGGCAATAGGGGAGGGGGTATTTCCGCGCGGTACGGACGTGATTTTTTGCCCGCGTGCAGTCATTTTCGGCGATGTGCATTAAACGGGCGAAGTTTTTTTTCGCCGCTGGCAGCGGTGGACGCTCGCCGCGTTCCACCGGGAAAGGGGGGGTTCCGTGATTCATAAGGTGCCCATGGGTAAACTTCGTGAACGCGTCAGCTTTTCGCGGATAGCGGAAGTGCTGGAGATGCCGAACCTGATCGAGGTTCAGAAGAACTCGTACCAACGGTTCCTGAAAGAGGACCTGCGGGAGGTGCTGGCCGACGTGTCGCCCATCACCGACTACAGCGAGAACCTCGTGCTGGAGTTCGTGGACTACTCGCTGGACGACACGCCCAAGAACTCCGTGGAGAAATGCAAGGAACGCGACCTGACATACGCCGCGCCGCTGAAGGTGTTCGTCAGGCTTAAGAATAAGGAAACGGGCGAGATCAAGGAGTCCGACGTGTTCATGGGCGACTTCCCGCTGATGACGGACAACGGCACGTTCATCATCAACGGCGCGGAGCGCGTCATCATAAGCCAGCTCGTGCGAAGCCCCGGCGCGTATTACACCGCCGCGCGGGACAAGGCGGGCAAGCTGCTCTACAGCGCGACCCTGATACCCAACAGGGGCGCGTGGCTGGAATACGAAACCGATAGCAACGACGTGATGTGGGTGCGCGTAGACCGCGCGCGTAAACTGCCCATCACGATCATACTGCGCGCGCTGGGCTACGGCACGGACGCTGAAATAACCCGTCTGTTCGGAGAGGACGAGCGCATGGCAGCCACCATCGCGCGCGACGACGACAGCAAGAACGAGGAGGACGGCCTGCTGGAGATATACCGCCGCCTCCGCCCGGGCGAGCCGCCGACAGTCGATTCGGCGCGAAGCCTGCTCAACAGCCTGTTCTTCGATCCGAAACGCTACGACCTAATGCGCGTGGGTCGGCATAAGTTCAACAAAAAGCTCTCGCTGTCCGCGAGGCTGTCCGGACAGATCGCGGCAGCCACCATCGTCAGCCCCGAGACCGGCGAGATCATCGTCGAGGAAGGCGCGCGCGTCACCGCGGATATCGCGCGGGCTGTGGAGGACGCGGGCATTACGTCCGCCGAGGTAATGGTCGGCGGGCATAGGCTGCGCATTGTGGGCAACAGCTTCGTGGACGCGTCCAAGTGGCTGCCGTTCCCGCCGGAGTCCGTCGGGATACTGGAGAAAGTCCACCTGCCCACGCTCAAGGAGCTGCTCCGGCACGTCGAGCTGGACGGACTGAACGAGGATCAGCTCCGCCAGCTGGTCAGGGAGAATATATCCCAGTTGGCTCCTAAACATATAATGGTTGACGACGTAGCCGCGTCCATCAGCTACCTCATCGGCCTTAACTACGGCGTGGGGCACACCGACGATATCGACCACCTGGGCAACCGCCGCGTCCGCTCCGTCGGCGAGCTGCTCCAGAACCAGATACGCATCGGCATGTCGCGCCTGGAGCGCGTGGTCAAGGAACGCATGGCGATCCAGGATACCAACGACGTGCGCCCGCAGGAGCTTATCAATATCCGCCCCGTGTCCGCAGCGATCAAGGAGTTCTTCGGCTCCAGCCAGTTGTCCCAGTTCCTGGATCAACCCAACCCATTGGCGGAGTTGACCCATAAGCGCAGGCTCTCCGCGCTGGGGCCGGGAGGATTGAACCGCGAACGCGCGTCGTTCGAGGTTCGAGACGTGCATTATTCGCATTACTCGCGCATCTGTCCGGTGGAGACCCCCGAAGGCCCGAACATCGGGCTGATCGGATCGCTGGCTACTTACGCGCGCATAAACGAATACGGTTTCATAGAGGCTCCTTACCGCCGCGTAGACCACGCGACGAATACGGTGACTACCGATATCGTCTACCTCTCCGCCGACGAGGAAGACAAGTACGTCGTCGCGCAGGCCAACGAGCCGCTCGACGCGGACGGACGCTTCATCAACGAACGCGTAGCCGTGCGCATCAAAGCGGAGATAACAGCCGTGCCGCGCGATAAGGTGGACTTCATCGACGTCAGCCCCAAGCAGGTCGTGTCGGTCGCGACGGCGATGATCCCGTTCCTCGAGAACGACGACGCGATCCGCGCGCTGATGGGATCGAACATGCAGCGCCAGGCCGTGCCCCTGCTCGTGCCCGAAGCGCCCATCATCGGCACGGGCATGGAGCATAAGACCGCGCGCGACTCCGGCGTGGTCGTCATCGCGGAGGAGGACGGCGTGATAGAACGCGTCAGCGCGGATCAGATCAACGTGCGCGCCTCCGACTACACGCTGCGCCAGTACCGCCTCCATAAGTTCACGCGCTCCAATCAGGGCACGTGCATCAACCAGCGCCCGATCGTCAGCGCGGGCGAACGGATCGAGAAGGGGCAGATCATAGCCGACGGCCCGTCTACCGAGAAGGGCGAGATCGGACTGGGCCGCAACATCTTGATGGGGTTCATGACGTGGGAAGGATATAACTACGAGGACGCGATCCTCATCAGCGAGAAGCTGGTCAAGGAGGATATATTCACCTCGATCCACATCGAGGAGTACGAGACCGAGGCTCGCGATACCAAGCTAGGCCCCGAGGAGATCACCCGCGACATACCCAACGTCGGCGAGGACGCGCTGCGCGATCTTGACGAGACGGGCGTGATCCGCGTCGGCGCGGAGGTGCGCGCCGGGGATATCCTGGTGGGCAAGGTCACCCCTAAGGGCGAGACCGAGCTGACCGCCGAGGAGCGTCTGCTCCGCGCGATATTCGGCGAGAAGGCGCGCGAGGTGCGCGACACGTCGCTTAGGGTGCCGCACGGCGAGTACGGCATCATAGTGGACGTGAAGACGTTCACGCGCGAGAACCGCGACGAGTTGTCGCCGGGCGTTAATAAGATGGTGCGCGTGTATATCGCGCAGAAAAGAAAGATATCCGTAGGCGACAAGATGGCCGGGCGGCACGGCAACAAGGGCGTTATATCGCGCATCATGCGCGAAGAGGATATGCCGTTCCTGCCCGACGGCACGCCGCTGCAGATCGTGCTCAACCCGCTGGGAGTGCCCAGCCGTATGAATATCGGGCAGGTGCTGGAAGTGCACCTGGGCATGGCGGCGAAACTGCTGGGCTGGCACGTGGCGACCACCGTCTTCGACGGCGCGAGCAAGGACGATATAGACGGCGCGCTGAACGCCGCAGGGCTTAACACCACCGGCAAGACCGTCCTCTACGACGGGCGCACGGGCGAACCGTTCGAGAACGAGGTCACCGTCGGGTATATGTATATGCTCAAACTCTCCCACCTCGTGGACGATAAGATCCACGCGCGCTCCACCGGCCCGTATTCGCTGGTCACGCAGCAGCCGCTGGGCGGCAAGGCGCAGTTCGGCGGGCAACGCTTCGGCGAGATGGAGGTCTGGGCGCTGGAAGCATACGGCGCGGCGAACACGTTGCAGGAGATCCTAACCGTCAAGTCCGACGACGTGGTCGGGCGCGTGAAGACGTACGAGGCCATCGTAAAGGGCAAGAACATACCGGAGCCGGGCGTGCCCGAGTCGTTTAAGGTGCTGATCAAGGAACTGCAGTCCCTCGCTCTGGATATCAAGGTGCTCGGCGAGGATAAGCAGATCATCGAGATACGCGAGACCGACGACGACGATCTCGAGCCGCTGGACGTTAACCTCGCCGGCAACGAGGATCTCCTTGAAGCGGCGCCTCCGCTGGACGCGGAGGAGGAGGACGACCTGGACGACCTGGCGCTGGACGATCTGTATAACCTCGACGACTCGATCGGCGATCTGATCGACCTGGGTCTTGACGAGGATATAGCCGATTGACGCGGACCCGTAAGGAGGCAGAGCCTTGTTTGAATTGACGAACCTGGACTCCATCCAAATCGGTATGGCTTCGCCCGAGAAGATACTCTACTGGTCCCACGGCGAGGTAGCCAAGCCGGAGACGATCAACTACCGCACGCTGAGACCCGAGCGCGACGGGCTGTTCTGCGAGCGTATCTTCGGGCCGCAGAAGGACTGGGAGTGCAACTGCGGCAAGTATAAGCGCGTCAGGTACAAGGGGATCATCTGCGACAAGTGCGGCGTGGAGGTGACGCGGCAGAAGGTGCGCCGCGAGAGGATGGGGCATATCAAGCTCGCCGCGCCCGTGTCGCATATATGGTACTTCAAGGGCATACCCAGCCGCATGGGGATGCTGCTGGACGTGTCGCCGCGTTCGCTGGAGAAGGTGCTGTACTTCGCGTCGTTCATAGTGCTCGATCCGGGCGATACCGAGCTTAAGAAATACGAGCTGGTCAGCGATCAGCGTTACAAGGAGTGCCAGAACAAGTACGGATCGCGCTTCCGCGCGGGGATGGGAGCCGAGGCCGTCAAGGAGATGCTGCAGTCGCTGGATCTAGACGCGCTGTCATTGCAGCTTCGCGAAGAGATAGAGACGCTCAAGCAAAAGGAGAAAGGCCGCGAGACCGAGGGCCAGAAGCGCGCGCGCGCGGTCAAGAGGCTGGAGGTCGTGGAGGCGTTCCGCACCAGCGGCAACAAGCCCGAATGGATGATCATGGACGTGGTGCCCGTCATCCCGCCCGAACTGCGGCCCATGGTTCAACTGGACGGCGGCAGGTTCGCCACGAGCGATCTTAACGATCTATACCGCCGCGTCATCAACCGGAACAACCGGCTCAAGCGATTGCTGGAACTGGGCGCGCCGGACATCATCGTCCGCAACGAGAAGCGCATGCTGCAGGAAGCCGTAGACGCGCTCATCGATAACGGACGCAGGGGACGCGCCGTCACCGGGCCTGGCAACCGCCCGCTCAAGTCGCTATCCGATCTGCTGCGCGGCAAGCAGGGCAGATTCCGCCAGAACCTGCTGGGCAAACGCGTGGATTATTCGGGGCGGTCGGTCATCGTGGTCGGGCCGGAACTGAAGCTGTACCAGTGCGGACTGCCCAAGGAAATGGCGATCGAGTTGTTCAAGCCGTTCGTGATGGAGAAGCTGGTCGCGGGCGGGTTCGCGCATAACGTCAAGTCCGCCAAGCGCATGGTCGAGCGCGTCAAGCCGGAGGTCTGGGATATACTCGAGGATGTTATCCGGGAGCATCCGGTGCTGCTTAACCGCGCGCCTACGCTGCATCGACTGGGCATACAGGCGTTCGAGCCGGTGTTGGTGGAAGGCAAGGCGCTCAAACTGCACCCGCTGGTTTGCACCGCGTACAACGCGGACTTCGACGGCGACCAAATGGCCGTGCACGTTCCGCTGAGCATGGAGGCGCAGGCGGAGGCGCGGTTCCTGATGCTAGCCGCGAACAACATACTCAAGCCGCAGGACGGCAAGCCCGTCATATCGCCCACCCACGATATGGTTATCGGCTGCTACTACCTCACGATCATCCACAAGGGATCCAAGGGCGAGGGCAAGGCGTTCTCCTCCGAGGACGAGGCGGTCATGGCGTACCGCTGCGGCGAGCTATCGCTGCAGGCGATGATTAGGGTGCGCGTGATGCGCGAGTGGAAGGGGCAGACGCATACGCAACTGATCCAGACCACTCTGGGGCGGCTGCTGTTCAACCAGGCCGTGCCGCAGGACATGGGCTACGTCAAGCGCGAGACGCTGGAGGACGCGTTCAAGCTGGAGATCGATTTCCTGGTGGGGATGAAGGATCTCAAGAAGATAGTAGACAACTGCTACCGCGCTCACGGCGTGACGCGGACGGCGCAGGTGTTGGACGATATCAAGAAACTGGGTTTTACATATTCCACTCGCGGCGCGATCACGTTCTCCGTGTCCGACATAGTCATACCGCCGGAGAAGGCGAAGATGCTCGGCGACGCGGACGCTAAGGTATCGCGCATAGACCGGCTGTTCCGCGAAGGGCTGATGAACGACGAGGCGCGCTACCGCGCGGTGGTGGACGTGTGGCAGAATACCAACGCCGCGCTGAAGGCACGACTGATGGACGTGCTGGACGATCTTAACCCGATCCGCATGATGACCAACTCCGGCGCGCGCGGCTCGATCAACCAGGTGAGCCAGTTGGCCGGGATGCGCGGATTGATAGCGTCGCCGTCGGGGCGGATCATCGAGTTGCCGATCCGCGCGAACTTCCGCGAGGGATTGACGGTGCTGGAGTTCTTCATCTCGTCGCACGGATCGAGGAAGTCGCTGGCGGACACCGCCCTTAGGACGGCGGACTCCGGGTACCTGACGCGCCGTCTCGTAGAGGTGTCGCAGGAGATGATCGTGCGCGAGATCGATTGTTTCGAGACGCGCGGCGAGCCCGTGCGCGGCATCGCCATTCAGGATATAATGAACGGCTCCGAAAAGATCGAGGGGCTTGAGGAACGCATACTGGGGCGCACCGCCGCTGAGGACGTTGTCGATCCGCGGACCGGGGAGATCATCGTGCGCGTCAACGAGCGCATCAACCACGAGCACGCGCGGGTTATCATGGACGCGGGGCTTACCAGGGTGACGATCCGATCCGTGCTGACGTGCCGCAACGAGAGCGGCGTGTGCGCGAGATGCTACGGCGCGAACCTAGCGACCGGATTCGACGTGGACGTTGGCGAGGCCGTGGGGGTAATCGCGGCGCAGTCGATAGGCGAGCCGGGCACGCAGTTGACGATGCGTACGTTCCATACGGGCGGCGTCGCTAGCGACGACGACATCACGCAGGGTCTGCCCCGCGTTGAGGAACTGTTCGAGGCGAGGAAGCCCAAGCGCGACGCGACGCTGTCGGAGATCAGCGGCGTGGTGTCGATGGGCGAGACGAAGAAGAAGCAGGAGATCATCGTGACGGGCGAGGACGACGAGCGCAAGACGTACCCGATCAACTACGGAAGCCGGCTTAAGGTGCACGAGGGCGACCGCGTGTCCGCCGGAGACGAGCTGATAGAGGGCGCGATCAACCCGCACGATCTGCTTAGGATACTGGGCGTGAAGGCCGTGCAGGAGTATCTGCTGCGCGAGGTGCTGATGGTATACAGGCTGCAGGGCGTGGATATCAGCGATAAGCACATCGAGGTGATCGTGCGCCAGATGCTGCGCAAGGTGCGCGTGGAGGACGCGGGCGACACGAGCCTGCTGCCGGGCAGCCTGATCGACATATTCCGCTTCGAGCGCGAGAACGAGCGCACGATCCTGGAGGGAGGCCGCCCCGCCGTAGCCAAGCGCGTGCTGCTGGGGATAACGAAGGCCACGCTGGCGACGGAGTCGTTCCTATCGGCCGCGTCGTTCCAGGAAACGACCAGGGTGCTGACCGAGGCCGCGATAAAGGGCAAGGTCGATCCGCTGGTAGGGCTTAAGGAAAACGTTATCATCGGCAAACTGATACCCGCCGGCACGGGTATGAAACGGTATAAGAATATCGAGATCCGCGAGGCGTATTAGGCAGCGGGCGCGATCGCCGCGATCGCGGCTGCCGGGCAGATTATTCTTGACAAACCGCGCGCGGAAATGGTAGAATGTTAGGGTTTGCAACGATGGTCGTCAGGAGCGTCGGATATGCTTGATCTATTGGCTCGCGCGCCTGCGAAAACAGCGGGCTCCAAACAGGTTCTGCGCGCGCTGCGCGAAGGCAGGCTCAAGACCGCCTACATCGCGCGCGATGCCGATCCGTTCGTTACCCGCCCGGTCGCGGACGCGTGCGAGAGAGCCGGCGTATCCGTCATTGAAGTGGACTATATGAAGGCGTTGGGGAAGGCGTGCGCGCTCAGCGTGGGCGCCGCCTCCGCCGGCATATTGAAGGGTTAGTATTTTTTAGCCGGAAGTGAGGAGGATGCGCCAACATGCCTACGATCAACCAGTTGATTCGTAAGGGCCGGGAAACCGCAGCGAACAAGTCGACCGCGCCTATTCTGCAGAAATGTCCGCAGAAACGCGGGGTCTGCCTGTCGGTCAAGACGACTACGCCTAAGAAGCCGAACTCCGCGCTGCGTAAGATCGCGCGCGTGCGCCTGACGAATCTGATCGAAGGCACGTGCTACATCCCCGGCATCGGCCACAACCTGCAGGAGCACTCGGTGGTGCTGATCCGCGGCGGACGCGTGCGCGATCTGCCGGGCGTAAGGTACCACATCATCCGCGGCACGCTGGACGCGGCAGGCGTTGCGAAACGCAACCAGGCTCGCTCCCTCTACGGGGCCAAGAGGCCGAAGAAGTAAACGGATTTTAAGGAGGTAAGCCCATGCCCCGTCGCGGATTTATCCCCAAGAGGGAAACCCTCAACGATCCCCTGTACGAATCCACCGTCGTCACCAAGCTGATCAACCAGATCATGCTGGACGGGAAACGCGGCGTAGCGCAGAGCGTGTGCTACAAGGCGTTTGATATGATCAAGGAAAAGACGCAGAAGGAACCGATCGACGTGTTCACGGCGGCTATGGGCAACATACTGCCGTCGCTGGAGGTCAAGGCGCGCAGGGTCGGCGGCGCGACTTACCAGGTTCCTATGGAGATACGCCCGGAACGCCGCCAGACTCTGGCGCTGCGCTGGCTGGTCTCGTTCTCCCGCAAACGCGGCGAGCGCACGATGGCAGAGCGGCTGGCCGCCGAATTGATGGACGCCGCGAACAACGCCGGCAACGCAGTCAAGCGTAAAGAGGAAATGCACCGCATGGCGGAAGCAAACAAGGCGTTCGCACACTACCGCTGGTGACGGGTCGCGCCCGTCCGCGCGGTTGGCGCGCGGCGGGTTAGCACGGCAGCCGCGGTTCGGCTCTGGCGCAAATCCGCACGAAACGTGTCGGATTTGTGCCATTATTGATGTCGGGAGCAGGATAGGCATTGCGAAAAGTTGGATTGTCCATCGCAGTCATGCACGCGGGACGGTTTCGCGCATACTGTGAGAAAGATTGGCTAATGCTAGATCATTGCGTAAATAACGTCGGGGAAGGAGGCTGATCGGCATGCCCAGGAGCCACCCGCTGGAAATGGTGCGGAACATCGGGATAATGGCGCATATTGACGCCGGAAAGACCACCACGTCGGAGCGTATCCTGTTCTACACCGGGCGCGTTCACCGCGTGGGCGAAGTCCACGAAGGCAACGCCACTATGGACTGGATGGAACAGGAGCAGGAGCGCGGGATAACGATCACGTCCGCCGCGACGACGTGCCAGTGGCGCGAACGGCGCATCAACCTGATCGATACGCCCGGGCACGTGGACTTTACCGTCGAGGTCGAACGCTCGCTACGCGTTCTGGACGGCGCCGTCGCCGTGTTCTGCGCGAAGGGCGGCGTGGAGCCGCAAAGCGAAACGGTGTGGCGGCAGGCGAATAAATACCACGTGCCGCGCATCGCGTACATAAATAAAATGGATATCACCGGCGCGGACTTCAACCGAGCCGTGCGGATGATGCGCGAACGCCTGGAGGCTAACGCCGCGCCGATCCAGCTGCCCATCGGCGCTGAGAACGACTTCGCCGGCATGGTGGACTTGATCCACATGAAGGCCGTCAAGTATTACAGCGACGACGGTTCCGATCAGCGCGTGGAGGATATCCCGGACGAGTTGAGGGACGCGGCGGAGGAAGCGCGCAACGAATTGATCGAGGCCGTCAGCGACTTCGACGAAGAGATGATGATCGCGTACCTGGACGGCGAGCCGATCGGCGCGGAACAGTTGATGGGCGCTGTGCGCAAAGCGACTATCGCGGTCGCGATAACCCCGGTGCTGTGCGGCACGTCGTACCGCAACAAAGGCGTTCAGCCGCTGCTGGACGCGATTGTGGACTACCTGCCCTCGCCGCTGGATATCCCGCCGGTCGAGGGTACCCGGCCTAAGACGGGCGAGGCGATCGAGCGCACGGCTAGCGACGAGGAGCCTTTCGCGGCTCTAGCGTTTAAGATTATGGCCGATCCGTTCGTGGGCAAGCTGGCGTTCTTCCGCGTGTACAGCGGAAAGCTGGAGGCCGGCGCGTATACGTATAACTCGACGAAGTCGAAACGCGAGAGAGTCGGGCGGATACTGCGCATGCACGCGAATCACCGCGAGGAAGTGGATACCGTGTACGCGGGCGAGATCTGCGCGGCGGTCGGGCTTAAGGAAACGACGACGGGCGACACGCTGTGCGCGGAGAATAAACCGATCGTGCTCGAATCCATGGATTTCCCCGATCCGGTCATCCGCGTCGCGATAGAGCCTAAGACCAAGGCCGGGCAGGATAAGATGACGCTGGCCTTGCTGCGGCTGCAGGAAGAGGATCCGACGTTCAAGACCTATACCGACTCCGAGACCGGGCAGACGCTGATCGCCGGTATGGGCGAATTGCATCTGGAGATCATCGTCGATAGGCTGCTGCGCGAGTTCAAGGTCGAGGCGACGGTGGGCAGGCCGCAGGTTGCGTACCGCGAGACGATCCGTAAAGCCGCTAAAGGCGAGGGGCGTTTCGTCCGCCAGACGGGCGGTCACGGGCAGTACGGGCACTGCTGGGTCGAGATCGCGCCCAGGCAGCCGGGCGAAGGCTATCTGTTCCAGAGCAAGATTATCGGCGGCGTGATACCCAAGGAGTTCATCGCGCCAATTGACGCGGGCATAAAGGAAGCTTCGCAGAGCGGGCTGCTGGGCGGTTACGAGGTGGTGGACTTCTCCGCGACGGTGTACGACGGATCATTCCATGAGGTCGACTCCAGCGAGATCGCCTTCAAGATCGCCGGATCGATGGCGTTTAAAGAAGCGTTGCGCCGCGCCGAGTCCGTGCTTCTCGAGCCTGTGATGAAGGTGGAGATAGTCGTGCCGGATGAGTATATGGGCGATGTGATCGGCGACGCTAACGCGCGCAGGGGACGCGTCGAGCGCCTCGAGCCGCGGCTGAATACGCAGATCATCGACGCGATGGTGCCCCTTAGCGAGATGTTCGGCTACGCGACCGATCTTAGATCCAGGACGCAGGGGCGCGGAACGTTCACGATGCAGTTCGCCAGGTATGAGGAAGTACCCAAGAACGTCGCCGCGAAGATTGTCGGCGCGACGAATTAACGCTTAATGTGTTGCCGGATGGGATGATCGGGGTTCAGCGATTAGCTGAACCCCGTTGCCTTGCGTAAGCATCGCACCGTTTCGCTCGAACGCAAGCGCGGTCGGCGCGCGGCTAGCCGACGCGGTTACTCCGTCCTTAAAGCCACTACCGGATCCTTCTTCGCCGCCATTTTCGACGGGATGAGTCCGGCGATGAACGTCAGCGCCATGCTTACGGCTATCAGGCTGATCGCTCCCGCGGTGGGCAGTTGAGCCGCGTTCTCGATGGTGGATAGATTCTCGATGATGATATTGGCGGGTATGCATAGCAGCAGCGTTATCCCTATGCCCAGCGCTCCAGCCACAAACCCCACTATCAGCGTCTCCGCGTTGAACACGCGCGAGATATCGCCCTTGCTCGCGCCGATCGAGCGGAGCACGCCGATCTCCTTCGTGCGCTCCAGCACCGATATGTACGTGATTATCCCTATCATGATGGACGATACGACCAGCGATATCGCCACGAACGCTATCAGCACCGTGCTGATCCCGCCTATCACGTTATCGACGGAACTCATCAGTATCGCGGTGAAGTCGGTGTATTGGATGACGCGCTCGACCTCGCCCGCGTCGGTTGCCTCCTGGTTATACTGTAGTATCGCGTCCGTGATTACGCCCTTTGACTCGAAGTCGTTGGGGTATATGCGTATCGCGGATGGATGATCCTCGTCCGCCACGCCGATCTTCGCGAGGTTCTCGCTGAGCGTTGACGACGACGATTGCGTGTCCATGTACCGCGCCATCAGCGTCTGCCTCTGCTGCGGCGATAGTGACGCTAGCTGATCCTTCTGCGATTGGGTCAGCGGCAGGCTGTCCAGCGTCGCGGGATCGGAGAGATCCGGCGTCTCCGCCGCCAGTCCGGCGGAGTTGAACGGCCTTCCGGTGAACACGTCTATGTCGGGGTTATCCAGTTGTTCGGCGGCTATCTCGCTGGCGCGAACCGTCTCCATCAGATGATCGATCAGCGCGGACGTGTATCCCACCACGCCGCTGGACGATCCCATCCCGGTGCTGGTTATCTCGCGCACTATGCCGACCACGCGCAGCGTCTGCGCGTTATCCACCGCGTCAGCCATGAACGCGTCGTCCGAACTGCGGTCGCTCCAGCCCGTCTCGGTTCTGGCGAACACGGAGGTTTTCGGCGTTAATTTGAACGTCAGAGCCATTAACTCGTCGTATGTGTATACGGACGGCTCCACGTCGATATCCCTGCCGGACGCTGTGTCCGTCATCAACCGCCGTAGATCGTCCGGATCGCGCAGTCCCAGTGAGAACAGCATGTAGTCGCTGATCTCGTTGTGCTCGTCCACTATGACGACCACCTCGTCCCACGCCTCGGGCAACCTTCCGGCTATCGTTGTGAATTGATCGGCTAGAGCCTCGTCGCTGTCGGACAGGCGCTGCCAGGCGTTCGTCTCGCTGGTCATCATCGTGGACATCGAGCCCATGCCCGACGCTCCGGCCGGCTGCATCTGCTCCATCACCACGCTGGGCTCGAGCCGAACCGGCCCGCGCGACGTGTCGGACTTGTATACTATCAGCGGGGTATCGTACTGGTACTGTATCTCCCTAGCCTCGCGCCGGATCGTGCCGCTGGACTCGATGAATGCCTTGAACGAGGCCAGGTCGTTCGAGTTCATCTGCCGCGACATGCTCTGAAGCATGCGGCCCATCACGTCCTTGGAATATACCTGATCCAGTTCGTGGCTGCGCGAGTCGCGGCGCAGACTCGCGGCGGTGGAAAGGAACGTGCCCATCTCCATCGCGCTGGACTGGATGATGATCGGATAGCTGGACATCGTGTCGCGCTCGATCCCCGCGATGTACGCGCGCATCCCGCTGGAGATGGACAGTATCAGCGCGATGCCTATGATCCCGATGCTCCCGGCGAACCCGGTCAGTATCGTGCGCGCTTTCTTGGTCAGCAGGTTGTTGAGGCTGAGCGAAAGCGCGGTCGATAGCGAGAGCGGATTTTTCTTGTTGCGCCTCGCCTTCAGTTTCGACGATGGATCGGAATCAACGTCGGCGGACTCCCTCGTTATCGGATTGGTATCGCCCACAACGCGCCCGTCCAGCAGCCTCACGATCCTTCCGGCGTATCGATCCGCCAACTCCGGGTTGTGCGTGACCATTATTACCAATCGGTCGCGGGATACTTCCTTGAGTATCTCCATTATCTGCACGCTGGTTTCCGTGTCCAGCGCTCCCGTAGGCTCGTCTGCCAGCAGTATCTCCGGGTTGTTGACCAGCGCCCGGGCTATCGCGACGCGCTGCATCTGACCGCCGGACAGCTGGTTCGGCTTCTTGCGCAGCTGGTCGCCCAGCCCCACGGACTTGAGCGCGTCTGCGGCTCGTCTGCGGCGCTCCGCCTTGCCTACCCCGGAGAGCGTCAGCGCTAGCTCCACGTTGGATAGAACCGACTGATGCGGTATCAGGTTGTATGTCTGGAACACGAACCCCACCGCTTTGTTCCTATACGCGTCCCAATCGCCGTCGCGATATTCCTTTGTGGATACGCCGTCTATGTTCAGATCGCCCGACGTATACCTGTCCAGCCCGCCGATAATATTCAGCAGCGTGGTCTTGCCGCACCCGGACGGCCCCAGCACCGCGACAAACTCGGCCTTGCGAAACTCTATATCGACGCCGCGCAGCGCCTCCACCGTCGTATCGCCCATGACATAATGCTTTGTGATCCCGCTCAATCTCAACATGTAGCCCGCTCCTCCGAATGATCTATCATCATATATAGTATAAATACTCTGGTTATGATTGTCAAATGAACTCACCGTGAAAGGAGGAGCGGTTTCGCGGGGGTTATGGGCTGAAATGTGTCAGCAGTGTGCGGACATCCCGTCCGCGCTCCGGCAGAAGAACACCTCGAACTGGCCTTCAAGCTCGGGGAACGCGCTTAGGTAAGCCTCCGTCACGCGCGCGCGGATGTAATCGCGTTTGTCCGGGTTGGTCAGCGCCATGCAGCAGCCCTTGAACCCCGCGCCGCTGAACCGTCCGCCGTACACGCCGTCCAGGTCGAGTATCGAGTCGTAGATTTTGTTAAGATGCGCGGAGCCGGTCTCCATGTTCTGGATTGTGCTGCGTCCGCTCTGGTATATCAACTCGCCGAACCTGTGTATGTCGCCGCGCCGCCACGCTTCCAGTCCGGATTGTATACGCTCCTGCTCGGTGAAGAAGTGAGTCGCGCGCCGCCGCCACGGTTCGGGCAGCCAATCGCGGTAAAGCTCATACGCCTCTGCGGGCACGCCGCGCAGCCTCGCGTCCGCGAACGAGGGCATAGGCCTGCCCCTGTACGCGGCGATTGCCAGCGCGGCGGCCTTCATATCCTCCACCCGCTGGTTGTATACGGTGCCCGCGAGATTCCTGGGCAGTCCGCTGAAGAATATCGCAACGTCAAACGGCGGCATCTCTGTGCTCGCCGGGATCTGCTCGCGCTCCCCGGTCAGCGTGTCCAGATGGAGCAATTGATTGCTCCGGCATAATAATTCGCACGATGGATCTAGCGCGCCGATCCTCACGCCTACATAATCATTTTCAGCCTCTATGACCAGGCTGATCATATCCGGCGCGTCCATCTGGATATCGTTGACTCGGCACAGCGCGGCTGATAGCGCGAGTATCACCGCCGCAGACGAGGACAGGCCGCCTATGGGCAGCTCGCCCAGCAGATGCGCGCGTACGCCCAGGTTCAATCTTGACGCGATCGGCTCCCTTGATCCGCGCTGTCCGTCCGCTCTGCGCTTTAGCGCGTAGGCCGCTCCGTACAGCATATCCCGCCAGTCGCCCGACTTGGGCGGGATGTTCTTTAAGTTAAACCGCGCAGCGCCGCTGAAGTTCCCGCTGGTCAACTCGACGGCTCCGTTCGGCGACGGCGAGTACCATAAGTGAACGCCTTTGTCCAGCGCCATGCCCGTCACGCATCCGTGCTGATGGTCGCAGTGCGCGCCCAGCGGGCACACGCGGTATGGGCAGAATACATGGCCTGCCGCCCAGTCGGGGCGCTCGCGCGCGCTGATGGGTTGATCATCGGTTGTCACTGGCGATTCCTCCCCGGCGGTATTACCCATTAGCGTATGCCGCCGGGGAGGGAATGTGTACCTAGGACAGAGTTCGATTATTACGGCGATTATTACGGCGATTATCCCGGCAGACTGAAACCCAGGCGCGAGCGTATGTCGCGCTCCTCGTCTATGCCTTCGTAAACCTCCAGCAGCGTCAGCCCGCGCTCCGTCAGGTGGAACGCGCACCGTTCCGTTACGTATAGCACGCGCTGGCCTCGCGCGAGAGCGTTCTTCGCCGAGAAGCTCACCGCCGCCACTTCGTTTACAATCTTGTTAATGCTGCCCTCGTTAACTATCTCCACTCCGCCGCCCGCGCGCCGCGCCTCCAGTCCCTTTGTCGTGAACGTCAGGCAGAACACTATGGTCGCGGTCGCGTGCGTTATGTTCGCGAATCCGCCGATCCCGCTGAACATGCCGGTTGTCTGGTGCGCGTTGACGTTGCCATGCCGGTCAACCTCTAGCGCGCCCATGAAACAGACGCTCAGCCCGCCCCCGTCATAGAAATCAAACTGGCTCGCCATATCGCAGATCATGTCCGCGCCAATGGTCGCGCCGAACGCCAGGCCTGGCGCGGGCAGTCCGCCGATCCCGCCCGATTCCACCGTAAGCGTTATGTCGCGCAACATCCCCGACCGCGACGCGTGCCTGCCCACCATCTCCGGTATGCCTATCCCGATGTTGACGATGTCGCCCGCCTTCAACTCCCGCGCCGCGCGCGCGCCGATTATGTCCGCCGATTCGTCCAGAGCGGAGCGGGGTTTCTTTTGCACGTTGAGTCTGCTCATATAATAATCCATATGACTGGCGGGCACGTGGAGATCGCCGTCCATCGCGGGAGCGAGAGCCTCGTCCCCCGGCGCGGTCTCGTCCACCACCACTATATCAGCCAGTATCCCTGGTACTATCACGCTTCGCGGCCTCGCGAAGCCGGGAGTCAACCTGTCCACCTGCACGATAACCTTGCCGCCGGAGCGGCGCGCCGCTTGAGCCATTGCCAGCGCGTCGACGGTTAGGTATTCGTTTTCCATAGTTATGTTGCCGTTGGGATCGCAGGACGTGCCCTTGATGAACGCGACGTCAACGCGCGGCGCTTTGTAATACAGCGCGTCGCGTCCCGCGATGTTAACGCGCCGAACCAGCTCGCGGGCGTAACCCGATCCGCGCGATAGCTCGTTGACCGCGCAGCCGCCAGTCGCGGGATCCACGAACAGGTTTAATCCTACGTCGCTTAGGATACCGTCCTGCCCCGACGCCGCGGCGCGCAGTGTGTGCGATAATACGCCCAGCGGCAGATTGTACGCCTCTATCCGGTTCTCGCGTATCAATCGAAGGCTTGCGGGGGAACTGGCGTAATGCCCCGCGACGATCCGCCGCACCGCGCCCAGCGCTATATATTGATCCGCGAAACGCGACTCGTCCCAGCCGCCAAACCCCGCCGCGCAAAACAGCGTTAGATCGCCAGGCGCGCCGCTCTCCCGTACGCGATTAGCCAGCGCGTCGTGCAGAGCGGATGGATTAGCCAGCGCGAGAAATGAATTTATGCCGATCACCGCGCCGTCGGGTATAGAGTCGA
>JAIRSO010000084.1 GCA_031255415.1 Oscillospiraceae bacterium | reverse complement strand
GATGAAGTCGCATGGGTGAAGCCGGATATATTATATCCAGGCATTACGCGTGGATACGGCGGAGTCATCCAGGAGATTCAAATGACCGACAACGAGACAACATCGCTCGTTTCGGCGGGGCTTGCGGCGCTTGCAGGTCAGTTTGTAGGACTATAATACTTGAGGAAAAATTACAATAAACGATGTTACGCCAGCATAGAAAAATACTCGCGAGTAGTTATCACTATGTTGGACGGCAAAGGTAAGCGAATCAAAGAACCGCTGCATAAGCAATGTATTTATACCATAGGACACTCCTTGAAACACATCGCTTGCACAGTATAACACAAAGTAAACGGGACACGCCACTATAATTTGAATGAAAACAATCTTGAACACCTTAAAGGTATTCGCATTATTGTCTTTCTTCATATATACCATCCTTTTTGCGTTTCATACATGGTGTGGTACTTTGCTTTATTGTCCATGAGTTCATCGTGAGTACCGGACTCAATAATGCGTCCATTATCTACGACAAATATCATGTTTGTCGTTTTTACTGACGCCAATCTATGCGTTATAAAATGCCGGTATACCCTTTACTTGTTTCTCGAAATTCTTATACATTTCACTCTCGCTTAAAGGATCTAATGCCGCAGTTGGTTCATCAAAAGCCTCACAGACGCTGAATTGACAATATCTCGCGCAATAGCTATCTTTTGCCATTGTCCGCCTGGAAGGTCAATTCCATTCTCTTGTAATTTACCCAACTGCGTGTCTAGTCCCTTATCCATTGATTGAAAGCTAAAATTGATATCTTTCAAAATGTCAATCAGCTCTCTATCATTTTTTGTGTCTATTGTATGTATATCGCCAATGCGAATATTTTCTCGCACGGATGAGCTATATCTGGCAAAGTCTTGAAACACATTAGAGAAAGCTGAATTAATAACATCTTGAGGATAATCATGCAGAGAAACATTATTCAATAGAATCTCTCCACCATAGTCTCCATACAAGCCTGTTAACAGTTTTATGATAGTTGTTTTCCCTGAACCATTCTGTCCGACAAATGAATAGTGTTTGCCAGCTTCTATTTTGAATGAAATCCCATTTAGTACGCTGCTCGTTGCGTTAGGATACTTGAATGTCACATTTTTCAATTCTAGGTTCTCGAAAGCAAATGGACCTTTTGCTTTCTTAATAGAACCCGTAATCCTGCCTAATGCTAAGAATGTTGTTAGATCCTTCATCATTTCACTATCTTGAGTCAGATTATCAATATGTCCGGTGAATTCCCATGACATGGCGTTTATCAGATCGAAAATCGTGCCAACTAAGGAGAAAAACAATCCGATAGACAAAGCGCCTTGAAGCGCGGGAAACAGCAGTGAAAATAAAGCAACTATGCAAAAGGCAGCTGTCAGCAGTCCTACGCTCTTCATGCGAAAGAACCATTTCTTTTCAGTACTAAACTGATGTTTTCTAGCTACTTCATAGTTATCGATCCAGAGCCTATTAATCTTTTTCCCATATCCAAATAATGTACGTTCATCGACATAGTCGCGAGAAGATAAGACGGTACCCAAATATCCATATCTGCGTTGAAGTTTTGTTAACTCGATATAATTATATGCTCAAAACCTCCATAGATTATATTTATGGCATAATCTGTCCCTGGATCAGGTATCTCATGCAAATCTCAATTATATCTTCATGTACGACCTTTCCCCTCCCTTTCCTCCTTAATACCATATTCACTACTCCATTTCTACACCCTTTTCATAAGCGGCGGCCGTGCCTCCTGTCACTGTTGCACTTGATTGGGCAATTCGCCATGTTGTATAATCAACACACCCCATACACCAATCGACGAGGAGACGGATATGCCGCATCTCACCCGCCCGCGCGACTTCAGGCCTTTCATTCACTACGCGCCGCCAGGCGGTTGGATCAACGACCCCAACGGCCTGTGCTGGGACGGCGCGCAATACCACTTGTTCGCGCAGCATCACCCGGACTCGCTGGACTGGGGGCCGATGCACTGGATCCACGCCGTATCCAGCGACCTATACCGATGGAAAGATATAGGCATAGCTCTCGCGCCCGATCCTTTGGGCATGATATTCTCCGGCAGCGCGGTCAAGGACGAAAACGGCAGACTTGTCTGCATGTTCACGCATCATGGCGGCACGCGCGATAACCCTTGCGAACAGCAGTCTATCGCCTACTCCGCCGACGGCGCGCGTTTTGAAAAGTTTGATGGAAACCCGGTGATACCGAACCCCGGCCTCCCGGACTTCCGCGACCCGCGCGTTTTGCCCAATCCGTTTCTAGGCGGCTGGAGCGCGGTGATCGCGGCAGGAGACGAGGCGCGCATCTACCATTCGCCCGACCTGATCCATTGGCGGCAGACAGGGGCTTTCGGCAAGACCCAAAACCAAATGGGCGGCGTATTCGAGTGCCCCGACCTGTTCCCGCTGCGCGCTCCCGACGGGTCGACCATATGGGCGCTTACCGTCAGCGTGACCCAGCCTCGCGAGACTGGCGGCAGCCGCGCGCAGGTGTTCCTAGGCGAATTCGACGGCCTCACGTTCCGCGAGACCATCCCGCGCGATGCTCCTGTGATGCTGGATAACGGATACGACAACTACGCGCAGGTGACGTTCTCGCACGCCGATCCCCCCGTCGCACTGGGCTGGGCCTCCAGCTGGACTTACGCGAACCAACTGCCCACCGCCGATTATCGCGGGCAGATGACCATCGCCAAGGAACTGTCCATCGTCCGGACGCGTTTCGGTCCGCGAATCGCCTCCAAGCCCGTGCTCCCTCCGCTCGGCAAAGCCTCTCCCGTAGAAGGCAAAACCGCGCTGCCAGGCGAGCTATTCGCGCTGGATATCGACTCCGACAAACCATTTGAAGCCACCCTCTCAAACGCGAAAGGCGAGGCCTTCTCGTTCGGCGTAAAGAACGGAGCGTTCTACACCGACCGCGCGCGTTCAGGTATAACCGGCTTCAGTCCTTACTTTTCGAAACCCCCATACGTCCGCACCGAAACGCCGCGCCTTTTCGATCCGGACTCTCCGATTAGGATGCGCCTCGTCTTTGATCGCTGTATCGCGGAGCTGTTCTCCGACGGCGGAGCGTATACCGCGACGGTATTAGTTTTCCCGACAATCCCGTATGACGCCATCGAGCTTCGCGGTGCGGACGGCACGCTATACACACTCAACCCGTAATGATCCATTATAGCGAGACCGGTCCGCGCCGGTCTCGTTATACATAACTAACCCAAAGTATAGTTTTGTATATTTATAATTCTTCAGAATCCGCCATTATGTATAAAGAAATCTAAAGATAAGTATAAATCTATATTATAACCTAACGCGCTGTGCTATACTTGCCCTGCGATTCGCACCGCGGCGGCCGCTTCATCAACGCCGCGAAGATTGGAGGGCAAGACCGAATGCTGACAGCGCCGCGTAACACCGATACCCCCAGGCGCGGACTCATCCAGTATTTCACCAAAGCGCGCCGCCCGCTGCGCGTTAACACGCCTTCATTGATATTGACGGCGTGCGGCTGCGCCGCGCTATACCTATGCGCGCCGCTCTTTGAGATGAACAAGTATTATTACGGCGATTCATCCACCATAACGTATATCGGCGCGTTCGTGCGGTTCCTGTATCACGCGTCGATAATCTGGCTCGCGGCGGCAATAGCCCGGCGCGTCCTCGACTCGATCGTCAACCGCGCGCCGCGAGCCGTCCTCACCTGTCTATATTGGACGCTAGACGCTGCATACACCGCCGCGCTGATATACGCGTCCGCCGCATACGCTGGATCGGTATTATCAACAGGCCTCGTCGCGGACTACGAGTACTACCAATACTCGATGACCACGCTGATCATACTCGCCTCGTTCAGCCTAGGCGCGATGCTTATCACGCCAATCCTCAAACGAGCGACTCGCAAGCGGCCTCTCTCCTCCATGCCGATCATTGAGAACGTCTATCCGCCGCTGTTCCTCGCGGGCGCGGCGGGCACGGCGCACGTGCTCGGGTACGCGGCTATGTATCTCGATTTCTCATTCTACTGTAAAATCGCCGTCATAGCCGCGTCATGCTACTTCTGCGTCTCAGTACTGCGCGGACTCATACTGGGCGCGGTAAACGGCGATATAACCGGCTCGATGTTCACCCGACCGCCGCAGTCGCTCCTTGAGCGTTATCGATTGTTCACGCCCGGGCTTTCGTTCGCCGAGCGAACGGGATTATCGGTCAGGTCGATGTGGTCGATCGGATACGCGGCGCGGCTGATACCCATATACGCCCTAGCCGGCGCGGCATTATTGATCGGCATGACCTGCCTCTATACGATCGAGCCGTACCAGGAAGCGCTGCTCTATCGTTTCGGCGCGCTGCGCGAGGACTCTGTGAAAACGCCGGGCTTACACTTCAAACTGCCGTGGCCTATCGACCGCCTAGGCCTGTACAGCGTGGACAGGGTGCGAACGATCGCGGTGGGTTACACGCCCTCCGAGAGCGAAGACTACCTATGGACGAGCGAGCACGGCGGCAACGAGAACCAGCTCCTGCTGGGCGACGGCAACGAGTTGATCGCGATCAACCTGGGTATCAAGTTCACTATCTCCGACGTTCGCGCCTACGCCACAAACCACTCGAACCCAATGGTCATGCTCGACGCGAACCTGTACGATCTCATGATGGATAAAACCGCGCCGTCCAACCTGGATACCGTCCTGGACATAGACAGGCGGCGGTTGTCGGACGAGCTGCGAGGACGGATGAACGAGTTCGCGGACGCGAACCATCTGGGCGTGAGGATAGAGAACGTCGTCATATCGAGCATACACCCGCCCATCGAGCTGGCGGACGTGTATCAAGGCGTAGTAAGCGCGTCCGTCCAAAAGGTGACGATCGTCACGAACGCGCAGGCGGAGGCGCAGAAAAAGACGATCGACGCGGCGTGGCGCAAAGAGTCCGCGATACTGCGCGCTGGAACCTCGCGGATCGAACGCCTCTCGCGCGTCAGCCGCGACATGGCGGTATATGAAAACGCGTTCGCGGCTTACCAAGAATCGCCGGCATGCTACGAATTCCTTCGAAAACTGCGCGCGGCTCAAGCGGCGGTCGCGAACCAGCGCGTATATGTATTCTCGCCCGGCGCGAAGCTGAACCCCGAGCGGTACATAATACCCAACGGCTCCGCGCTCGTAGTCGTCGAGTAGCCGCCAGGCGCCATACGCGCAACTATATATATAATATGAAGGGATGGTAATCCATGAACCGTATCGCCAAATGGGGGTTCGCCGTGTTATTCGCGCTGCTGCTGGGATGGTTTGGCTTTACATATACGGTGCGCGAAGGCTCCGCGTCGCTGCTGACGCGCTTTGGCAGGGTCGTTTCGTTAAGCGACGAGGCTGGGTTATACGCGAAACTGCCCTGGCCTATCGACGGCGTAGTGTCGTATGATACGCGAGGCCAATACCTGGACTCCGGCCTGACCGAGACGCTCACGCGCGACAAGAAGAACATAATCCTGCAAACATATATAGTATGGAGCATCAGCGATCCCGTGCGTTTCCACACGCGCATCGGCAGTATGGAGATGGCGCAGGGTTATCTCATCGACCTGCTGGCGAACGCCAAGAACGGCGTGATGGGCGGATACAACCTATCCGCGCTGGTATCCACGAACGCCGACGAAATAAAGGTGGACGAGATCGAGGCGGAATTGATGGGCATGACCGCAGGCCGCGCGCTAGAGAATTATGGGATATCCGTGCACACGATACAGATAGAGCGCCTCGCCCTGCCCACCGCGAACATAGAGAGCGTGTTCCAGCAGATGCGCGCTGATCGGCAGAAGAACGTATCGCAGCTGCTATCCGAGGGAGAGCGCGACGCGTCCATCCTAAGGAGCCAAGCGGACGCGGAAGCCGCGCGGATCATCGCCGAAGGCCAGGCGGAAGCGGCCTCGATAGACGCGGACACGGAGAAGCAGTCCGCCGAGATCTACGCGAGCGCGTACTCAAAGAACCCGGAACTATTCGTACTGCTGAAAAACCTAACGGCGCTGGAAAACGCGGTCAGCCGCGACACCGTGCTGGTGATGGACGCGGACGAGTCGCCCTTCGGCGTTCTGTTTGGATCGGAGGAGTAGCCGCATGCCGGACATACAACATAATCGCGGAGCGATCGTTATCTCGCGGATAGTGTTCGCGGCGCTGCTACTGGCGCTGCTGTTATCGGGCGTGCACGTGGTGCAAAGCGACGAAGTCGCGGTGACGCTGCGCTTTGGCAGACTGTACGGCGATAATCTCTCGCGCGTCATAATGCTTCCGGGCATCCATTTCACATTCCCCCCGGTGATCGACGAGGTTATCAAGGTGCCCGTCGGCAGGATTCGGCAGGTAACGGTATCCACGCACTATGTCAGCAGCCTTACGATAAGCGAGGACGTGGCTGGCACGGGCTATCTCGTCACGGGCGATCAGAACATCATGCTGCTGGAAGCAGACGTGAAGTATCAGATCGTCGATCCATTATCCTACGCGCTGCTGCACGCGAACGTCGAGGACGTGATAAAGGGAGTGGTAAGCGGCGTTCTTCGGGAGAAAGTATCCGAAACCGACGTGGACTCCCTCTTGACGACAGGCAAGGCGCGGCTGGCGGAGGAAGCGATAGCGGACGCTCAAACCCGGCTGGACGCGCTTAGCTGCGGCGTATACATAACCAACCTGGACTTCACGAATGTATCGCCGCCTTCGGAGACCATCGAGGACTTCGAGGCGGTCATCGCCGCGAGCATCCAGAAGGAGACTCTGACCCAGCAGGCGTTGGAGTACCGCGTGAACGCGATCCCCGCCGCGCAGTCCGCCGCGCGTTCTCTAGTGGACAACGCGAGCGTGGCGCGGAACGAGGCGATATCAGCCGCGCAGAACGACGTGTCCGCGTTCATCGGATTGTATGAGCAGTACCAATTGGATCCGGCGATCGTGATCGAGGGCGGGTTAAGGGAGCGCATCAACGCTCTGCTGTCCAAGATGCGGGTGGTAATCACGAAGCCCGGAGAGGGCGCGCCGCGCGTCATACTGCCGTAGCGTTATAGTAAGGGGAGGTATATATAATGGAAGCGATCCGCGGCGGCGTACCCAAGCGGCCCGCGAAGGCTCCGCTCATCCAGTCGGAGCGGGAGCGTCTATCATCGAGCATTCGCGGCGCGATGGGCGCGATGACCTGCGTCATAGCGGCTCAGCTATACAGGCGGCTGATACCGGGCCAGAGCGCGCCCGTCAGCTTCATATACTTCATTGGGATACTGATCATTGGCATACCCATCGCGATACGCGGTGTGAAGGGGTTCCTCCAGCGCGAGTTAAGCGGCGCGGATAGCCTGCTGGTGACCATAGCGATGACGATATGCATGTTGAGCGGGCAGTATGTAGTGGCGATACTGATACCGATGCTGCTTACCCTCGTGCATTTCCTGGAGGAAAAGAGCATCATAGGCGGACAGGAGGCCATCGACGGACTGCGCAAGCTGCAGTCGGACACGGCGATCCGCATAAAGGACGGAGAGGAAGCGGAAGTGTCGGCGCGCGAGCTTGAGCCGGGCGACGTTATCCTAGTAAAGCCCGGCATGAGTTTCCCGATAGACGGGGTCGTGTTAACGGGAACCTCGAGCGTCAACGCGCAGTCGCTGACGGGCGAGTCGCTGCCGATCGACGTATCGCCGTCCGAGCGCGTATACGCGGGCACGCTGAACATGCAAGGCGCGCTGACCGTATCGGTTGAAAAGAAGTGGACGGACGCGTCGTTCCAGAAGATAGTGAGGATGCTGGAGGAAACGACCGGCGCGGACGTGCCGGAGAGCCGGATAATCGATCTATACATGGCTTATTACATACCGCTGATGCTGGCGCTGGCTACGATCGTATGGTTTATAACGGGCGACATAAGCCGCGCCGCCGCGGTGCTAGTCGTATCGTGTCCATGCGGGCAGATGCTGGTAAGCTCCGCGCCGCTGATCGCGTCGATCGCCGTCGCGTCAAAGCGCGGCGTACTGATCCGCAACGCGTCTTTTATCGAAAAGCTCTCGCAGTCCGACGCGGTATTTTTCGACAAAACCGGCACGATAACCAGCGGCGACATCATCATCAGCGCGTATGAGCCCGCGAGCGGCGTATCGACTGACGAGTTATGCGCGGCTGCGCTGACGCTGGCGAGGCGATCCTCGCATCCGTTATCGAAAGCCATCGTAAAGCGGATGAAGGATTATCAAGCGGAGGAAGGGTATGAGATACAGGAGCGCGGCGGCATGGGCGTAGTCGGGACGCGCGGCGGCAGCGTGATTCTGCTGGGAAACGAGACGCTGCTAGCGGAGTATGGAGCGCAGGCTCCCGCCTCTCGAGAGGCGGACGGGATCAGTTCGCACGTAGCCCGCGACGGACGGTATCTAGGGCGGATAGGTTTCAGCGACGCCGTTCGCGACGACGCGAAGGAGGTAATCGAGCGGCTCAAGGGCATGGGGATCGTCAAGACGTGCCTGTTGACGGGCGACAAGTACGCTTCGGCCGAGCGGCTGCGCGCGGAGCTGGGCATAGACGAGGTGAAGGCGCAGGTACTGCCGGAGGAGAAGCAGAGGATCATCCGCGAAGTGAAGCGGGAGCGAAAGGTTGTGTTCGTAGGCGACGGCGTGAACGACGCGCTCGCGTTATCGGAGGCCGACGTAGGCGTAGCGATGGCGGAGATGGGCAACGACGCGGCGATACAGAGCGCGGACATATCGTTAATAAACAACAATCTGAACAGCATCGCGTATATAATCGA